>NZ_DATMST010000273.1:0-35408 GCF_035565275.1 Sphingopyxis sp. | reverse complement strand
CGCAGGCCCGCAGCGCGGAAAGCCGCACCATCGCCTTGCGGCTGGACGACGAGACCGGTGACGCGCCCCTCTTCGGTGCGCGGCGCGAAGCCCACCCCGGCCTTGAGCGCGGCGGGCGACATTTCACCGCTGGCGGACGCGATGCTGGCAGAGGTGGAGCCCGTCTCGGTCGCCGGTGCGGGAGACGCGGTCGCGGGATTGGCCACCGGTGCCCCGCCGCTCTGGTCAAGGAACAGGCTTTCGCGCGCGCCGCCCCGGTCGAGAATCACATGATCGAAGGCAACACCGGCCAGCTTGACGCCAGGTGCGACCTCGTCGCCGACCGCGTAGCTTGTCTGGACATCGTCCTCGCCCGCGATGATCGCCGAGCCGCCGCCCGTCGCTTCGTTGAGATTGACGCCGAAGAGCGTGAGGCCAAGCGCCGTGACGGTCGCCGAAGCGGGTCCCTGCCCGCTGTTGCGGAAAAAGGGATCGAGGCCGGAAAAGAGCGCGCGTCGTTCGGCGGGCGATGCGATAACGGCCGATTGCTGCTGCCACGCGCCGAGCGGCGACAATGGCGTGAGAATGATCCAGAGCAAACGGACGACTTGCCATATCAGCAGTGCGCCCAGCAGTCCGACAAGCAGCGTCGGCCAGATTTCGCGCGGCGAACGCCGTCCGCCGCGCAACCATGAAGGCAGCGCGCGCGGCAGCCGAACGGCCGATCCGGACATCAGCGTTGCCATGAATTCTTCCCTGTCCCCCAACTGAAAAGGTCGTGCTCGCGAATCGCCTAGAGGCGATTGGTGACAATCAGTTGACCGGAAGATTACAGTTTTTTGACGGCCGGGCGAGTCCGCAGCGACGGCCCGAGGCGATCCTCCCCGGGACTTCGCTCCGGGGAGGATTTCACCATCAGAACTTGACCGACGCGCTGAGCGAGAAGGTGCGGCCCAGCTTGTAACGGTTGAAATAGATCTTGTTGTCGCCCGATTCCTGGACTTCCTGATAGTTGCGGCCAGTCAGGTTTCGTGCCTCGAATTTCAGCTCGATTTCCTTGTTCAGCAGGTTCAGCCCCTGCCGCGCGACGAAGTCGATCTGGATTCCGGGCTTTTCCTTGAGATCGGGCTGGCCCGACGGACCGCGGCTGGTCACGCGCGGGCTGGCATAGGTGACGAGCAGCGTCTGCTGCGACAGCTTGTCCTGATCCTCGAGCCCGATCTGGAAATTGACCAGATGATCGGACTGGCCGGTCAGCGGCGCCCCGTCGAAGAAGAAATTGTCCGCAGGCTGCACCACGCCGTCGATGACCGTCGTGTCGCCCGTCCCGACCTTAATTTTCGACTGGGTAAAGGTATAGTTGCCGATCAGCACGAGGCGGCGGCTGGCCCAGAAGGGCGCATCCGACAGCTGGTCGAGCGCGAAATATTTCTGCACTTCGATCTCGGCACCATAGAGCGTCGCCTTCGGCGCGTTCGCATAGCTGGTGTTGATCGAGGAATCGGAGATCGAGGTGTAGGCCTCGATCGGCTTGTCGATCGACTTGTAGAAGCCGGCGACCGACAGGCGCTGGTCCTTGGCGAAATACCATTCGTAACGCGCCTCGGCGTTCCACAGCTCGCTGTCGGTCAGCGAAGGGTTGCCGCGGAACAGGCGGTTCGATTCGGGATCCTGATAGACCTGCGCCACCAGTTCGCGGAACTGGGGCCGCGCGATCGTCTTCGACCCGTTGAGCCGGACCTGCATGTCGGGCGCGACCTCCCAGGTAAGCGTAACCGCGGGCAACCAATAATCATTGTCGAGGTCGGTCGCGATGATCGCCGACCCGCCGGTGTTGAACAGGTCGATCGGCGAGACCGTCTGTTTCGCCGTCTCGTAGCGGACCCCGGCGTTGATGTTGACCGTCGGAACCACTTCGGCCTGCACCTGCGCATAGCCGGCGTGCGTACGCAACTTGGCATCAAATGCCGCCGTACCGTCCTGCGCCGAGGTTTCGATCAGCGTGATATCATAAAGCTGGATCGTCGCGTCGGAGAGCAGATAGTCGGGGCGAAGCTGCTGCACGGCGAGCGGCAGGTTCGAACCGCGGAACAGGAAGGAGCGGCGTTCCGACACACGATGCGTATCGCTATAGGCATAGCCGACCGTCGCGGTGATGCGCGGCGCCACTTCGTACGAAAGATCGACGCCGCCCGACCACAGATCCTCGTTCAGATCCGAAAAGGCGATGCTCGCGTCGCCGCGGCTGCCGCCAAGGTCGTTGACGAACTTGTCGCCGACCGGATCCTGTTCGAGGGGAAGATTGGTCCGGACATAGGTGAAGGAGCGTTCATAGGGCGCTTCGCGTTGCGAATTGGCGTAACCGCCACGCAGGTCGAGTTTCAACTGGTCGAACTTGAATTCGCCGACGAACTGCGTGTTGATCAGCTGGCGCTCGTACCACGCCGTGTCCTGCTTCATGATGTCGCGGTCCGACTGGTTGCGGTCGGTACCGAGCGCGAGGCGCGCCTGCTTCAACGTGTCGCGGATATAGAGGTTGGTCCAGCGCAGCTTGTGATCGCCAAGCTCGAGGCCGAAACCGAGCAGGCCGTTCACCACCACGCGATTGTCGGTGACGACGCGATTATAGCTCGTCTGGGGTTCGCCCGACAGGTCGCGTTCGACCGACGTCTGCTGAAGCGTGTCGCGGGTGCGCCATTTGTTGCTGATGCCTGCGGTCGCAATGATGCCGAGTTCGCCGTCGGGAAGCGCGATCGTCGTGCCGCCGGTGATGCCCGCCGACCAGTTGATCGGGATGTGGTTGTTCTGCTGAAGCAGCGAGGTCGGGGCGTTGGACAATTCCATCGCCATGGCCTTCAGGTCGTCCTGGCTGAAATCGGCGCCCTCGAGGATGGGCTTGCCGCTTCCGAACGCCGTACGGAACAACGACGGAACATCACGTGTGCCGTCGTCGAAACCCGTCCAGTCGGTGTCGCTGCCATAATAGGTATAGCCGAGCTTGTTGGTCGTCTCGCTGTCCCAGCCGATGCCGCCCGAAAAGGTCAGGAACGGCTCGCGCGGGGTCGCCTTGGTCGTAAGATTGATCACGCCGCCGCCGAACTCGGCGGGGAAATTCGCCGAATAGCTTTTCTGGACGAGAGTCGAATCGATGACGTTGGTCGGAAAGATGTCGAGCGGCACGACGCGCTTCAGCGGCTCGGGGCTCGGCAGGGGCGAGCCGTTCAGGAGCGCGAGCGAATAGCGATCGCCAAGGCCGCGGACATAGACAAAGCCGCCGCCGACGACGCTGAGGCCGGTCACGCGCTGAAGCGATCCAGAGATGTCGCCTTCGCCGGTGCGCGCGATGTCGGCCGAGGACAGCACCGAAACGACTTCGGGCGTCGCGCGAACGACATTGGGGGTATAGCGGCCGGTAACGACGATTTCGGCATCGGCACCGCCGGGGATCGAAACGTCAGCTTCTTCTTCGGCCGGCGCCGGGGCATCGGCCTCCGCCGGCGCATCGGGTGCCGGCGTGCCGGCGTCCTGCGCCAGCGCCGCAGGCGCGACGAGGGCGGAACTGAGGAGAAGCAGGCTGGCGAAGATCGGCCGCTTGGTCATGTGGATTGTCCCCAAAATATTCAGGAAGGGAGCGGGCCAGCCCGAAAGGACCCGCCCGCTCCCCGGATTGGATCGCGAAGGATCAGGTCGTCGGGATGGCGACGCAGCTGCCGCTCGACGTTCCGAAGTCCGCCGTAGCCGAGTTGCAGGTCCAACCCTGGTACCAGGTGTCGTTGGCGTCGCGGACGGCGCCGACATAGGCGGTGGTGTCGAAGAAGGCGTTCAGCGTCTTGGCGTCGAACGGCGTGTAGCCGGTTTCGGTCGCTCCGTTGACGAACAGGTTCGCCAGCGTCGGCACATAGTTCGAACGGTTGTTCGTGCCGCTTTCGAAGATCGCCTGCACCTCAGCGTCGGTGACTGCGGGGCTGCCGCCGCCGCGGAAGGGCGTGGCGTTGCACTGCAGCGAGACCGAGCGGAACCGCGGCGGACCCTGTTCGTCGGCGCCCGCCGTCTGCGTCGTCGACGTGCTGTCGATGCGCAGGCATCGGAAACCGGGAGCGACGATCAGGCCGTTGGCGAAGGTATAGTCGGCGCCGCCGCGGATGCGGATCGCGGCGCCGTTGCCGGCCGCGTTGTTGCGATGGATGAAGGTGAAGTTCGAGATGTTCACATTCTGGCGCGGCACCGCATTTTCATTGCCGTCCGAGTCGATCTCCATGATCGAGTCGCCGACCAGCCCGCCGGCCCGCTGCGCCGCGATAACATACTGGATGTTGCCCTTGTAACCGACGTCGGTGTCGAGGCTGTCGTCTTCGGCGCCCGTGATCACCAGATGCTTCATGTTCACATTGCCGCCGAACACCTCGATGCCGTCATCCGAGCTGTTGTGGATCTGGATGTGATCGAGCTGCGTCCCCGTACCGGTGCCCGACGGGGTCAGGCCCTGAAGCTCCTTGTCGGGAGCAAGGGTAAAGCCCGAATAGCGGATCTGGACGTAAGACATGCGGCCCGAGCTGTCGGCGGTTTTGTCGCCGCCATATTGCGCGCCCGTCGCGCCCTCGGTTTCGCGGTAGCACGACGCGGTGCCCTCGACGACGCCCGGTCCCGGTGCAAAGCAGTCGGTGACGGGAGCACGGCCGAGCAGCACGACGCCGCCCCACATCTGCGACGCATTGTCATCGGGGGTGGCAACGACGTTGCCGCGGCCCGTGAAGACGATCGGCTGGGTCGGCGTGCCGATCGCGTCGATCTTGTTGCCGCGATTGACCGCGAGCCACGAGGCGCCCGTCGCGCCGAAAATGGTGACGCCGGGATCGATCGTCAGCGTGACAACGGTATTGGTGCCCGAAGGACCCTGATCGGTACCGACGTCGACGCGGCCGCCGAGCGAGTAGAGGACTCCCGCGACCTTGGGGATGGCCGTCGACGAATTGAAACGCGACGGAAATTCGCAGTTGCGCCAGGTGCCCTGCGGGCCGGTGATCGTGCCGCGGTCGGTCAGCTTTTCGGCGCCCGCGATGTCGGGGCACGCCGCAGCAGGGGTGACGCCCGTCGGGGTCGGCGTCGGGGTCGGCGTCGGAGTGGGGGTCGGCGTCGGGGTCGGAATGACGATCACGCCTTCGCCCGGCGACGCAACGCCGTCGGCGCCGCAGGCCGCAAGGATAGAACAGGCCACGCCGCTGAGCATGACCAAACGAACGCGTGCGAAAGCCGCCATGAAAATCTCCGTTCCCGGTGTGCGCTCGGGGCGCCCGATTAAAAACATGCCGCGAACGAGAAGAGATGTGCCGCCTCGCCCCCGGTGACGCCGCCACTAGGGTGATTCGATGACGGTCTGACGCCAGAGCGATGACAGTTGGGTGACTCTTTTGAGTCGGTTCGATGACATCGGCGAGGGCGCGCGATACCGCACGTTCGCGCCCGCGAAAATAAATGCGGCCAAGCTCGCTTGCATCACCCCGAAAGCTTTGCTAGGCGCCCGCTCCTACCTGGTGCCGGACCCGTCCGGACCATCATGATGTGCGGTCGTGGCGGAACTGGTAGACGCGCAACGTTGAGGTCGTTGTGGCCGAAAGGCCGTGGAAGTTCGAGTCTTCTCGACCGCACCAGTCAGTCCTAAGTATTTGGGATAACTCAGTTTTTCTTCAAGCCTGCCCAAAAAGGGCGGGCTTCTGCGCCCGTTTCGAGGCGTCGTTTTCATGCCTGAGGCGAGAGACTGAGATATTGAGCCGCGCGACGCCGGGAATCTGCCCGAAGTCTCCAGCCTGAAAATTCACGCCTCAATGGAATCGAGTGAGTTGCAGTCAGCTCATCATTTAGGATGCTGATCTCAGGACTGCGCGCCGAGTTGCCAGCGACTGACATGTCCGTACAACGAGGATAGCTCACCGCCGCCAGAAAGGCGAGCAATACCAATCTACAAAGCGGAGCCAATCATGCCGAGACGCTTCACACGACAAGAGTTCTACGACTTAGTCTGGTCGAAGCCGATCACGCACATCGCGAAGGATTTCGGACTGTCCGACGTAGCCATCCACAAGATCTGCAAGAAGAACGGCGTTCCCAATCCACCATTGGGTTATTGGGCCAAGAAGGCCAGCGGAAAGCCCGTCACGCAAACGGCCTTGCCTCCACCCGAGAGAGGCATGACCGATGCCATCGTGATTGCCGAAGGAAGTACCTTGTCCGAGCCCGACAGCCTCCGCGCGGCAAGGGAGCAAGCGAGGATCAACGCCAGTTCCGCAGTCGAGGAAGAGCCTGCAGCACCCCATCCCGTCTTGGAGCGCACCATCACAGCGCTCGAGAAAGCCAAGCCAGATGAAAGGGGGCTGGTGCGCTCCACCAAGGCGGGTTGCGCCAACGTAGCGGTCAGCCCCGCATCTATTGCGAGGTTGAGCCTAGCCCTCGATCGCCTGTTAGCCGCTGCCGCCGTTCAGGGATTCCAGGTGGTCAAATCCGAAAAAGGCGCGGTGTTTTCCGGTCATGATGTCCAGATCGCATTCAGCATCCACGAAACCGTAAAGCGCGTAAAACACGAGCTGACCGCGGCGGAACTCGCGGAAGAGGAGCGGCACAAGAAGAAGCTGCGACCCAACGACTGGTTCTCGGCCGATTACTTCCGCCGACGATTTCCTGAATGGGACTACATACCGACCGGCCAACTCGCCGTTGAGCTGGAAGACATATATTTCTCAGGCGCTGCACCCCGTCGCAATTTCCGTGACGGCAAAACCCAGAAGGTCGAGGCTATGTCCGAGGACATCGCTGTCGGTCTCGCGGTCTTTGCTGCTGCGAAGAAGGAGAAGGCCCGGCGAGACAAGGAGTGGGCCGAGCAACTGGAGATTGAGCGCCGACAGCGCCAGGAAGCTGCGCGCCGGCAGCATATTGCCAAGCGGCGCCACGAGGAAATGACAGACGTCTTGGCGGATGTCGAAAAAGCCGCACGTCTCCAGCAGCTCGTGAAGAACCTGAAGACCAAGATGCCGTCCGACGAACATCCACGGACGACCGAGTTCGTTGCCTGGGCAGAGAAGTACATCGAAATGTTGTCCGAGAACCTGTCGCCGGCACGGCTCGACGAACGATTTGCCGGAAAGCGCCTGTTCGGTCCGGACGACGATTACAACTTCTACCCAAGCCGCTGGTAGCCAAGAAGCCGCTCCTGATCGGCCCAGCCTCGCGGCAGGTCGATGGCCATAAGCCGTTTTCGGGTCAATCCTGCCGGCTGACTGCCATTCATGATCGCATTAACTAGGGGCGGCGATAGCCAGCTGATTTTGAGGAGCTGCGTCATCTGCTTCCGACACCGCCCTTCCCTCTCCGCAAGTTTGTGGAGCGCAACGTCAGGCGACGCCCTGACAAGCGCCCTAGTTTCGAAGGCTTCCGAGATCAGATCGACAAGCTTTTCATCACGCTCGATCTCTTGGCCATCACCTGCGGAGATCATCAACTTGGCCTCGCGGAATGGCTTCTGTGGCGGCGATGCCAACGTGAGATCCCAATCAGTTACATCAGCGCCATCGCCGACCAGCACGTCAGCGCCAATGCGGACGGCGACGTCTGCGGTATTGATCTGGACCCTTTTCACCAGCGAACGAACCGCCGCTTCTCGGCTGGACGGGTCTCCGAGGTCGTGGAGGAACCGATCGGCATTTGCGAACAGCAAAGCGAGGCGCGCGCCGTCCGTGATACCCGAGATGCGCCGGAGCTGATGCTGATCTCCGAGCAGGGCACGTAGATGTCCAACAATATATTGTTCCAGAACGCCGACCGAGATGCGTGTCACGTTAGCCCTCGCCTTGCGAACGAGGTCGCGACGGGATTGATAATAACGATAGCGGCGAACACCATTCACCGAGTAGTCGACCACCATCGGGCGACCGCCGGGATCGAATAGGCGATCGAGGAAGAAGGCGTCCTGCTGTCGGTTGGTGCCGTGCTTCCGGGGAGGCGCTTTTTCTGCAAGTCGGCTCTGCACCTCGTTCCACAATTCCTCATCGACGATCGGCTCGTGCTCCCCGGGATAGGCCTCGCCCTTGTGAACGATCATACCCCGATAGACAGGATTCTTGAGAAGATGGAACAGGCTCCCTCGGGCGAACGGGATGCCGCCGCGATGCGGACCACTGGTCTGACGCTGGATCTTGGTGCGGACTCCATCGGCGGCGAGGACGGCGAGCAGGATGGTCGATGATCCGCTCCCGACATAGCGCCGCATGATATGCCGGACCTGCTCCGCCTCTGCCGGTTCGACCACAAGCTTCCGATCCTTGACGACATAGCCGAGGGGAACAGGCCCTCCCATCCAGAGTCCCTTCTTCTTGGAAGCGGCAATCTTGTCCCGGATACGCTCGCTGGTGACCTCACGCTCGAACTGCGCAAAGCTCAGCAGGACGTTCAGCGTCAGTCGGCCCATGCTGGTCGTGGTATTGAAGGCCTGCGTAACCGAGACAAAGCTCGCTTCCTTTGCATCGAGGCGTTCGACAATCTTGGCGAAGTCCGCGAGGCTCCGAGTCAGGCGATCGACCTTGTAGACAACAATGACGTCCACCCTCCCGGTTTCGACATCGGCCAGCAGCCTCTGCAATCCCGGCCGCGCCATCGAGCCGCCTGAGAAGCCTCCGTCATCATAGTCATCGGGAATCAGCGTCCAACCCTCGTGGCGCTGGCTCAGGATATAGGCTTCGCAGGCTTCTCGCTGTGCATGCAGGCTGTTGAACTCCTGCTCGAGCCCATCTTCTGTAGATTTGCGCGTGTAGATTGCACAGCGCACGATCTTTCTGGCCACCGTCATGCCGGCAGGCCGAAGAAGCGTGGCCCGGACCATTTCCCGCCGGTGATGGCTCGGGCAATGGCGGTAAGCGAAGACCAATGCCGCCCCTCATATTCAAATCCGTTATCGACGACCGTGACGACATGACCGACGCCATGCCAGTCGCGGACGAGACGGGTACCGGGAGCAAGGTTGCGCGGGATCGGCTTTCCCCTACCCCGATCTCGCTGGCGCCGCGGCATTTTCGGCTCGGAGATCCCCGCAGCCCTGATCTGGATGCGGTAAGCGATGCCGAACTTGAGAAGTTGAAGCGAAAGCGAGGGTGCAGGTTCGCGGTACAGGCGGACCCACCACTCCTTCGCGCCCGCGAGATTCAGATTATCGACACTGCCGAGATCGAGCCGCGGCTTCGCCATCAGACCTGATCCTCACCGGCCGCAGCCGGGAGGTCAGCAACAGCTTTGCGGGGCCGAACGATCCGATAGCAGCTGCTTCCATCTTTCCGCTTCGTGCGTTCGATGACTTTTCCCTTCTTACGAAGGCCGGTGAGAAAGGCCCGGCAACTATGCAGCTGCCAACCGGTAGCAGCATTCATGTCAGCAATCGTAGCGCCAGGCGCCTTGGTGAGCATGGCTTCGACGATGCTGGCCTTCGACGGCGTTCGCTCGGTAGAGTTATTGTCGGACATCGTGGGTCTCCTTCATGGCAGCGACGCATGATCGAGTCGCTTCCACTGACCCAAGGCCGCCAGATCCTGGATTCTGCGGCTATTTCGATACGGTCCGTTCCCGTTCGCCGCGATCACCAATGCTCGAACTGCGACCACAGTCCAGCGGAATAGTCGCGCGGTCAAAAAGCTGCGTCTGGACTTGCGAGACGAATTGACGCGTATCGGTAGGTATGGCGAAAGCGAGCAAATCACTCTCCGGGCGACGCACAAAAATCTTCGCTGACCTCACTGCCTGCCTGGAAGATGCCCACGAACATGCGGTGGCGGGCCAAAACTCCCGACTGCCGGACGCAGACATCATCGCTGTAATCGACGCGATCAATTCATTTTTGGAAAGAGCGCAAAGATTACTCCAATCGGCGCTGGACATCTCCAAATAGAAGGCGGCTTTGCGCCCGATCTTAGACGTTGGGGCCGATGAACTTGCCGGCCCAAAGCTGTCGTTGAGTGCATTGGACACTCAGATTCCGCATCGAGGCCTCATTTGGTTTGTGTCGTGATCGGGCGTTATAGGATCGAGGCCCATCTCGCCGCGCATGTTCATCGCGCCAAAGATCGTGGAATGTTGCGCGGTTCGCGCCGGGCAAAACCATCGCTTTGTCGCGTCCGACGCCAAACTTCGCGAGCGATGAAAGCAAAAATATCGGTTTTCTGGGGTTTCTAGTATCTAGCGCTTGACATGAAATCAAAGTTATAAGGCCCCCGATTTGAACGATCGCACGAAATTCGATCGGATCGTCGGGGGATAAAGCTCAATGACCCGTACTGCGGTCGATCTTTTTTGTGGGTCCGGTGGTGTCACCCTAGGGTTGAAGGCGAAGCAATGGAAAGTTCTTGCGGCCGTTGACTTCGATCCAATCGCGGCGGCGACATATCGAGAAAACCATCCTGAGGTTGAATTTGTCGAAGCCGACATTCGCGAAAAAGATACTATTCGGCGTTTGAAAAGGGCGATCGGCGGAGAGACTGTCGACCTTCTCGTGATTTGTGCCCCTTGTCAGCCGTTCAGTAGTCAAAATCGAAAGAGAGGTAGCGATCCTCGGGAGCAGCTGTTAATCCACTCGCTGGCAGCCGTTAAAATCATCAAGCCTAAGTTGATATTCTTCGAGAATGTACCAGGGCTTGTTGGCCCGAGTTACAGGGCTGTCGTCGAAGAGCTTCGCAACGGCCTAAATGTGCTTGGTTACGCCGTGACTGACCCCCTATTGAAGGATGCCGCAGCGTACGGCGTCCCGCAGCGACGTAAGCGCTGCATTATGGTTGCAGCTCGTGGCGCGGCAGCGTTAGAGCGTTTTTTGAGCACTAACCTCACATGTGCGCAAAAGACGGTGGCCGATGCGATCGGAAAACTCCCAGCATTGGGGAATGGGCAAGCGGATCCCAAAGACAAGCTCCACCGAGCCCGGAGCCATTCCGAGATTGCCCTAAGGCGCCTTGCTGCGATTCCCAAAAACGGGGGCAGTCGAAAGAGCCTCCCTCCAGAACTCGAACTGGCATGCCACCGTGGGCAAAGCGGATTCCCGGACGTGTATGGTCGTATGAAATGGGAGGCGGTGGCGCCTACTCTGACTACCGGATGCACGGACATCACGCGCGGCAGATTCGCTCATCCGTTTTACGATCGGGCAATTACTTTGAGGGAAGCGGCCCGTCTGCAGACATTTCCCGACAATTATGTCTTTTTCGGCAATAGCTCACAGATATCTACGCAGATCGGCAACGCGGTACCTCCCGATATGATCTCCACGCTCACAAAGGCTTTTGAAACTGCCCTATCCACGACTCAACATGGCTCCTGACTTCTCCGTGCGGCAGCCGAAAAGAGCGCATAAGCAAGCTGCTGATTGTTTGTCGACGCGCCGCGTTTGGACAGGTCGGTAAAACGTGGCAACGATCAAGGTTCGTGCGCGCGCCGTCGATATGCTGGGCCGGCAGCAGATAGCAGGCATCCCTACCGCAATTCACGAACTCTTCAAAAACGCGCACGACGCATATGCCGAGCACGTCGAAGTCGATTTCTATCGCGCGGATATTCGCTTGCCTTGGGTGAGCGACCGCGACGCTCGGCGAAGGTGGCAGCGAAGGCATATCGCGACAGGTCGGTGATCATGTGACCCCGCGTCTCATGATTGGGCAGCGCCCGGAGACGGTCATCGATCAGCCAGTCGCTCAGCCAGTTGTCACGAACTGCCGTGACGCGGCGATCACTACGGGGCAATTTCTCCTTCGTGGCCTCTATCGTGGCACGGCGGGCCTCCAGAACCGGCGCGATGTCGCCCAGTTCCCCCGCACCATCCGCTCTGCATGCGCGAGCGGCCGTCTCGAAGGCGTCGATGGCAGCCGCACGCCAGGCGCTTTCGGAATCGGCCTGTCGGCTGAGCCCGCTCCGCAGCTTCGGCATGTCACCAAGCACGTCCGCGACACTGCGCGTGGTCGCGTCAGCCGAAAGCCAATGGTTCGTGAGGATGGACCGAGCGGCCAGCCTGTCCGAGCGAATGCCGACAAGGATGACGCGGTGGCGGCGCTGCGGAATGCCGTAGTGTTCACTGCGGATGATATACTCCCCGTGCCTCCCCTTCCCTTCGCTGACCAGCGGCAGAAGCGTATATCCGTCGGGCGCACCTCCCGCGTTGCGGAGATCGGCGAGCACCCGCTCGAAGATGCCCTGACCCTCCACCTTCGATGACAGGATGCCCTTGACGTTTTCCATGACGAAGGCAGCCGGGCGAAGGCGATCGAGAATCCGGATATATTCCCGATAAAGGAAGTGCCGATGATCGGCCGCCGGATCATAGGCGCTGTTCCCTCGGTTTCTTGCCCGACCAACGAGCGAGTAGGCTTGGCAGGGAGGCCCCCCGATCAATACCGTGTCGTCGTTGCCATCTGCACGGATGGCATCCAGTCGCTGATCGATAACGGTCTTCGCATCATCTCTGCCGAGTTCGAGAAGCGCCGTTTCCTCTTCCGCGGCCTTCCATTCGGCCGGATGCGCCTGGATCAGTTTATCGCGCGAAATCTCGCCGGCAATGTAGCGGTAATATGAATCGGGGATTTCGCGAAACTGCCGCGTAAAGGCCCGAAGACGCAGGGTCCGAAATGCCGAAGGCTCCTTTTCGACCGAAAGGGCGATGTCGAAAACGGGACGCCCTTCCCTTCTGATCGACGAAAAGCCTTCCGCAAGGCCTCCTGGCCCGGCAAAAAGATCCACGGTCTTGAAGATACGGCTCATCGTGACGAAATTTCCCTTCGCGACGTCCTCATACCAGGACGTGCCGAACACGCCAGGGAGAATACGGATTGGTCGACATTGTCGACTCTGCCACCAGATCAAGGATGATGGCCAATATCCGTGGCAAGGATACGAAGCCTGAAATCTTGCTGCGCAAGGCCATGCATGCCCGTGGCTTTCGCTTCCGGCTGCATGACAAGCGTCTTCCAGGCAGCCCCGACCTCGTCTTCCCCCGATATCGGGCGGCCGTTTTCGTTCACGGGTGCTTCTGGCATCGCCATGAAGGCTGTCGGTTTGCGACTACTCCCGCGACGAGGTCTGACTTCTGGGCTGAAAAATTTCAGGCAAACGTTGCGCGCGACAGAAAGCACGAAGCCGCTCTGCTAGCCGCAAATTGGCGTGTTGCGATCGTCTGGGAATGCGACATCAAGAGCTCGCTCGAGAATATGGCAGATGAGCTGGCTAGCTGGCTGAAAACCGAGCAGTCAACCATCATGGGATCAGACGCGAAGAAGAAATCGGCATAGGAGATCAGAGATGCAATTTGTCGAGGCGTTCGAGCATCTGGGATACAACGTTGAAGCCCCACGCCAGGATTGGAGCGCCGAAAAGGAAGATGGCATCTGCATCTCTCTCTGGAAGAAGGAGATGGGGACGCGTGACGGCCTCATGTGGGTAAACACCTCGGTCCACGCCGATCCAATCGAGAATTGGGGCACGAAGTCTGGCAATACCAAACGCATCCGCCACCTTCGCAGGGCACTGGAGGAGTTCGGAGGCCGCGTTGATGTCGTCATAGTAAGCGGCGAACCCGGTGAGAGCTATGGCACGGCGCAACCGTGGGTGGCGAAGGATGGGCGCGCCAACACCTATTGGCAGATCACGGAGTTTGAAGCTGGTACGGGGCATTTTGAAGTGGTTCTTGTTAAGCAGGATCAAACTACGCCCACAATGTAAGAAGGCCACTTCCAGCCTCACCTCATCCCAACTCGTCATCAACATTCTTGACGCGGTACTTCGACTGCTGAATTGCGGCAGCCGCACTCCATTGCTCCAACGGCATCTTGCCGGGCACGACCAGGACGCCACTGAGAGTCTCAGGCTTGCCAACGCCCGCATCGGCACGGAGCTTGGCGAGATGCCGGCTCGCGGCTACGTCCCCCTTTGCAGCCTTGCGCTGCAAGGCCATCAATTCGACTTCCTGCAAGGTGAATGACCGGCCGTTGATATCGACCTCTTCGTTGCCGATCCTGTCGAGCATCGATCGCAAGTCGTTGGCCAGTTTCGGCTTGGGTGGACGCCCGGCCGGATTTCCGGATTGGCCCTTCTTGAAGCGGTGCTTCTTCGGCGGCTTTCCGTAGCCTACCGTCTCTTCCTTGTCGTCCATGGATAACTCCTGCGGTGAAATCCCACGATGCAGGAGCCGGCGGCGCGATGCACTCACATCAATTTCCGGACAAAAAGGATGAGCGGCGCCGAACATCAGCGCCGCTCATTCATCACATCTCCAATTCGGCAACCATGCCGGACAATTCGTCGAAGCTGCTGTCCGTTCCGACAAGCTTCGCCGAACCACCCGTCATTTGCTGCCAGCGCCGGATCGCGACATCGACATACCGCGGATCAAGCTCGATCGCCCTCGCCCGCCGCCCTGTCTGCTCCGAGGCGATGATCGTCGTCCCCGAACCAGAAAAGGCATCTAGGACGATCCGGCCACGGCGCGAACAGTCCCGAATTGCGTCCGCAACCATCGCCACGGGCTTCACCGTGGGATGCATCGCGAGTTCCTCGTCGCGGTCGGCCTTCAGCGAATTGACGCCCGCATAGTCCCACACGTTGGTCCGGTACCGGCCATGCTGACCGAGCCCGAAGTTGTTGATGTGGGGTGCGCTACCGTTCTTGAAGACGAACACGAGTTCGTGCTTCGAGCGATAGAAGGCGCCCATTCCGCCATTGTCCTTGTTCCAGACGACGAGGTTCTTGAGCTCCGAGTAGGCGGAGCGGCCGGCGGCCAGGAGTTCGCCCATGTGCCGCCAGTCCATGCAGACATAGTGGATCGAACCGTCGTCGCTGAAGGCGGCAAGGTTCGAAGTGACAGTGCGGAGAAACGTCGTGAACTGTTCCTCGGTCATTTCGCCCGATGCCATCACGAACTCGTCATGCTGCACCTTGCCCAGACCACAGATGTGCCCGTTCACCGGCACATTGTACGGAGGGTCGGTGAAGACCATCTGCGCCTTCTCCTGATCAAGGAGACGGCGGTAGACTTCGGGGTCTGTCGCATCTCCACAGATCAGCGCATGATCGCCGAGCTGCCACATGTCGCCGACACGACTGACGACAGGAGCCTGTTCGTCGATCTGAACAGGCTCTTCTTCCCGTTGCTCGCCGACTTCAAGACCGTTGAGCAACGCCTCGATCTCGGCGACATCGAACCCCGTGAGCGCGAGGTCGAATTCGCTGTCGAGTTCGGCGACTGCAGCCAGCTCCAGCGCGAGCAGGTCATTGTCCCAGCCTGCCAGCTCGGCAAGCCGGTTGTCGGCAATGATGTAGGCCCGCTTCTCGGCCTCCGTCATGTGTTCGAGACGCAACACGGGCACCGTCGCCATACCGAGCAGCTTTGCTGCCTCGATCCGGCCGTGGCCCGCGATCACCTGGCCGTCCCTGTCGACCAGAACCGGATTGGTGAAGCCGAAGCGTCTGATGCTCTCCGCGATCTGCTCGACCTGTTTCTTCGAGTGGGTGCGCGGATTGCGATCGTGCGGCCGGAGATCGGCGACCGCCATGGATTCGAGCCTTTCCGGCTCGAATATCGAGATATTTTTCATGTCAAAGAGCTTTCCATTGATTGATGGAAAGGCTCACATGTCACCCGCCCGCCGCGAAAACACTCACGGGATTACCGGCCCTTTATTTGTGAGACGATGTTGCGAACGCGCTCGGGCGCCATCCCCATGTACCTGCCGATGACGGCATAGGCCTTCTCCGCCGGTGCGAGGTTCACCGCCCACTTCTTTTCACCAGCGGCGCTGCGCTTCCCTGCCCGGGCCTGAAGCCGCGGGAGCAAATCATCGTACAGCGAGACAATGTAAAGATCGCGCGCGACGCGAGATGGTAGCCGCTTACGGCCTCGCTTCGCGTGCAGCTGGCCCCTCAGCCCCTCGACGAGAAGTTCGCGAAGCAGCGGATCTGGAACCAGGTCGACATTGGCTTCCACAATGCGCGCAAGATCCTCGTTCAGGATATCGAGACCTTGCTACTTTCGTGGATACAGCCAGCCGACGCTGGATCGATCGTACGAGTAGAACGGACTGCTCTCGTCAGTCATGCTTGCCATCGGCGGGCCGCCGGAGCAGCTCGTCGACTCCCACACCTAGGCCTTGGGCGAATTTCTCGGCAAGAACGATAGTCGGATTCCTGAGACCGCGCTCGACGCCCGACACGTAGGTCCGGTCGATCCCCGCAACGAAACCGAATTCTTCCTGCGACAATCCCTTCTCCAGCCGAAGCCGGCGCACATTCGTGCCGAAAAGTTGCCGCACATCCATGCGCGCGACACGCCAGAATTTATGCCTATCGGTCCACGGACGATGAGTCACAAATTGCTCGACTTCCGGGAACAGGGAAGCAATCTGGCGGCGATGCTGGATGAGCGCGCCTCCTATCTGGATTCTTCAGGCCTCGAGAAGGTTCTCGAGCACCGGTTCGTCGCCGAGCTGGCGACCTCCCTGTGGATCGATGGCTGTCGAGATATCGAGTTGCTGCGTTCGGAAGTTGATGCGCACGGATATGACCTCGTGCTCGAAGCCAGAGGCACGATGCGGCACATTCAGCTCAAATCGATGGTTGCCGGGGGCAAGAAGCAGCATGTGACGGTGAATACCAGGCTGGCAGCCAAACCATCCGGCTGCGTGGTCTGGTTCGATTATGACCCGCACACGCTCGAGCTGGGTCCGTTCCGCTGGTTCGGCGGGTCCCCGGGAGTCGGCCTGCCGGATACCGGTGATACCGTTGCCAGGCATTCGAAGGCCAACGCGCTGGGAAAAAAGAGCCAAAGAGCCGGGCACCGGGTCATTCGCAAATTCCGGTTCCAGCAGGTCGACACCGTAGGCGCACTGGTCCAGTTGCTTTTTGGTAACAAAACCATGCGCTAGGTTGACGCGCCGGTCGTCGGGTATTCTCCAGCGGGCACACCTCCGGGAAGCAGCGGAAGCGCCCTTCCCTGCTCCGCTGAAAACATTCGCTGTTATTCCAGAATGCTTCCCTGTTTCGGGCGGGCCAATTCCCTGTTTTCGTCGGCAGGGAATTCCGCTCGAAAAGCGCAGAAATCTGGCCCTCTTACCCGACCAGGATTCCGCAAAATTCGCCTGAATCGCAATGTTTCCCTGTAAATCGGCAATTATCAGGGAAATCGAGGCGAGACCGGAGCTGTCCGGACTGCGTCGCGCACCATCATCGCCATGAAATGGCGCATTTTCGGCGACCTGGTCGCGATTCGTGCCTTGCTGGCACGGTTTCAACTCTGACCGCTGCGAGGCCGGATAGCGGAGAATCCTGCTGCTCGGGGGATATGCGGGGCGGCGCGACAAGCCGATCGGCGGACGCCGGAACCTTCCGTCCTGCCGGAACGGATCGCCGCCGAATCGCCCGGCGCCGTCAGAACCAGGCCTTGACCCCTATCGCGAAGCTCACACCGCTCGCATCCTCGCCCGCCGCGCGCGCAAAGCGCGCAGTGTCGCCGACCTTGCGCGTCCATTCGACACCGACATAGGGCGCAAATTCCCTGACGATCTCGTAGCGGAGCCGGAGGCCGAGCTCGACGTCGGAAAGGCCCGATCCGATACCGCTTTCGGGAACGTCCTGCGCCGCGAAATTGGCCTCGGCCATCGGTTGCAGTATCCACTTCTGGGTAATGCGCTGGTCGTAGCTGCCTTCGAGCCGGGCGAGTACGTCGCCCCTGTTCGACAGGAAGAGCGCGCCCTCGACCTCGAACCAGTAAGGCGCGAGGCCCTCGAAGCCCACCGTCGCATAAGTGCGGTCGGGCCCGTGGCCGAAATCCTGCCGGACACCCGCCTGTGCGTTGAAATAGGGCCCGATCGCGCGGCTGTAGAGCGCTTGCACCTCGCCGCTTTCAAGCCCCTCGCCGAACACCGTCTCGCCTTCGCTCTTCAGCGTCAGCCGGTTGATGTCGCCGCCGTACCACGCCTCGCCTTCCCAGCGGAAACCGTCGCGGCCCTTGCGCGCCTGATATTCGGCGAGGTTCAGGCTGACGAAGCCGACCTGCTGCGCGCCGTTTTCGATCATCATCGCGTGACGCGAATGCTCCATCGCATCTTTCGGGAAGACGCGGTCGGCGTACCATTCATCGGGCGGCAGCGGTGCGGGCGCATCGCCCGGGGGCAGGTCGGTGCCGCTGGCCCCGGTCGCTTGCTGCCCGTGCGGCATATCGTGCGCGGGCGCCTGTTTCGGAGTGCAATGGCCCATCGCGGCATGCTCGGGCGGGCAGTCGGGATCGGATGGCGGTGCGCCATGATCCATCGCCTTCATGCCGGCGTCGGGGGTCTCTTCGACCGGCGCGCTGTCGAGGGTACAATGACCCATCGCCGCATGTTCAGGAGTGCAGGTCGACGCTTCGGGCGCGGGTTTCGCTGCGGGCTGCGAAGCATGCATCGAATGATCCATTGACTGCGCTGCGGCGGGAACCGCGAAAGCGAGCGGCGCGATGCCCGCGAGGAGGAGCGCGGTCCGGGTCATTCGCCGTCTCCCTTCGGACGGACGCTGACGACGCGCATCATTCCCGCGTGCATGTGGTAGAGGAGATGGCAGTGGAACGCCCAGTCGCCGAGCGCGTCGGCGGTGAAGTCGAAACTCGCGGTGCCGCCCGGCTGGACGAGCACCGTATGCTTGCGCGGCGACCGGTCGCCCTTCCCCGTCACCAGTTCGAAGAAATGGCCGTGCAGGTGGATGGGATGGCTCATCATCGAATCGTTGATGAGGTTGATCCGGACCCGTTCACCCTCGACAAACGGGATCGGCTCGTGATGGTCGGACATCTTCACCCCGTCGAACGACCACATGAAGCGCTCCATATTGCCGGTGAGGTGGATGTCGAGCGAGCGCGACGCGGCGCGCACGTCGGGGTTGCGCTCGAGCGCGACGAGGTCGTGGTATGTCAGCACCTTGTGTCCGACGTCCTCGAGCCCCTGCCCCGGCTCGCCCATGCGATCGACGGGCATCGGCGAGATCGACTGGACGCTCGGATCGCGCTTGACCTGCGGCGCGACGCTGAAGTCGCGCATGCTGTGGTTCATGCCGCCGGCGCCATGCCCCATCGCGGCATGATCCGCCGCCGCGCCGTCAGCCGGCGCGAGCGTGCAATGGCCCATCGCGGCATGCTCGGGCGTGCACGACGCATCGCCGCCACTGGTCATCGCACCCATGCCCATATCCTTCATCGTCGCGAGCGGGCGCTCGCGAAGCGGCGGGACTTCGGCGACCATACCAGCGCGCGGCGCGAGCGTTGCCCGCGCCATGCCCGAGCGGTCGTTCGCCTCGGCGACCAGCGTATAGGCGCGGTCCTCGACGGGGGTGACGAGGACATCATAGGTTTCGGCGACCGCAATCTGGAATTCGTCGGTCTCGACCGGCACGATATTGAGGCCGTCGGCCTGCACGACGGTCAGGCGGAGCCCCGGAATACGCACGTTGAAGATCGACATCGCCGAAGCGTTGATGATGCGCAGCCGCACGCGCTCGCCGGGTTTGAAGAGCCCGGTCCAGTTGTCGCCCGGACCGTGGCCGTTGACGAGAAAGCTGTATGTCGAGCCGCTGACGTCGGCGATGTCCGCCGGATCCATCCGCATCTTGCCCCATTCGATGCGGTCCTTCAGCGGCTGGTCCTTGCCCGCGAGCAGCCCGCCGAGCGTCTGGCGCTGCATGTTGAAATGGCCGGGGTTGACCTTGAGCTTGCGGAAGATTTCCTCGGGCGAAAGCCGGCTGTGATCCGACAGCACGATCACATGCTCGCGGTCGTAGCCGACCGGATCTGCGCCCGCCGGGTCGATGACGATCGGCCCGTAATGGCCGAGCTGTTCCTGCAGCCCCGAATGGCTGTGATACCAGTAGGTCCCCGACTGGACGACGGGGAATTCATAGACGAAGGTCGACTTCGGCTTGATGCCGGGGAAGCTGACCCCCGGCACGCCGTCCATGTGGAAGGGCAGGATCAGCCCGTGCCAGTGGATCGAGCTGTCCTCGTCGAGATCATTGACGACGGTCAGGCGCGCGGCCTGCCCTTCCGTCAGCCGGACGAGCGGCGCGGGCACGGTGCCGTTGATCCCGATCGCACGGCTGACCTTGCCGTCGATCCGCATCGTCTGGCGCGCGATGCGCAGTGTGATGTCATTCCCCGACACGGTCGGGAGGGTCGAGGCGATGCCGGGCGATACCGGCTGCGCCCAAGCGGGAAACCACGGCGCCACCGCAGCCACCGCGCCGCCACCCAATGCTCCGCTCACGAAACGACGCCTGTCTATCTGCATGATCTTCCCGATTGTTAACGCCTGTCTGCAAATCCCTACGCAGCGGGGCCGAATGCCCCTTGCCGCACCCGGCGATTTTTGGGTGACCGGTGCTATTCGCCGCCCTCGGCAAGCAGCGCGCGGAGCGTGGCCCGCGCCCGGTAGAGCCGCGTCTCGACCGTCTTTTCGCTGACGTTCAACATCTCGGCGGTCTCGGACTGGCTGAGATCCTCGAGACCGCGAAGCACGAGCACCTCGCGCAGATTATGGGGAAGCGCCGCCATCGCGGTACGGACGCGGGCCAGTTCGGCGCGGTCCCGCGCTTCGACATCGGGCGCCGGACCGTCGCTCGCCACGTCGTGCGCGCTCTCAAGCGGCAGCGCGCGCGCGAAGAAGGAGCGCACCGCGCGGCGCCGCGCCCAGTCGCGGCATCTGTTGATCGCGATGCGCGAAATCCATGTGCGAAACGACCGTTCTCCATCGTAGCGGGCGAGCGCCGCGAAGCCCGCCACGAACGTTTCCTGCGTCAGGTCCATTGCTTCGTCGATGTCGCCGACATGGGCCCGGATCAGGCGAAAGACCGGAGCCTTGTAGCGCGCCAGAAACTCGCGATAGGCATTCTGCCGACCCGTCCGGGCGAGCGCGGCGAGTTCGCCGTCGCTACATCGCGCGAGATCGAGGCTCACCGCGCATCGGCGGTCAGCGCTTCGACCACGACCCTGTCGAACATCGCCGCCTGATCGCGATCGAGCACGCCGCGCATCGCGAACAGATGCTGGAGCGTTTCCTTTTGCAGGTCCCCCATCACCTCGTGCGTCTCGTCGATCGCCTTGGTGACCTGCGGGCCATAGCCATGCTCGGCTTCGATCGCCCGCGCCAGCCGGATATTGGCGGCGCGCATCTCGAGTTCGAGCGCATCGCGCCGTGCCGCGAACTGCGCCTCGATCGGGCGGAGCTTCTGCTGCTGACCGGCCGACAGCTTCAACTCGCGGTGCAGCATGGCGTGGAGTTCGGTCTCGTTCGCACGCGGCGCATCGACCAGCGCGCGGCCGACGAAAACGCCTGCCACCGCAGCCAGAAAGGCGATCAGACCGACGACGAGCAAACGGCGCGACGGCGTCATCAGCGCGAGTCCAGCGGACTGGCAGGGACGAGCGGCGTAAGCGGGCTTGCCGCCACGGCGGACGGTGCGAAGGCGCTTCCGGCGATCACCCCGCCGCCCAGCGAAACAAACGCCGCGAGCGCGATCGTCCGCCGCATCGCCGCCGTCTCACGCCGGCGCGTGGCGAGCAGGTCCAGCACCCGGTCGTCGAGCGCATCCAGCGCGGCGGGCATCTCCGCCGCATTCAGGATTCGAAGTTCGTCGTCCATCGGCTTCCGCCAGTCCTTTCAAAAGGAATATACGCGCTTCGACGGATCACCCCTCGATAACCACCCGCTTTCGGCGAAATATTTAAAGGGCCACCGCCTTGTCCTGCGTAATAGCGGGGACAGGCATCCAATTGGAGTTTTTTATGAACAAGTGGCTCCCCCTCCACCTTGTCGCCGCGGTCGCGCTGGCGTCGGCGCCCGGCGCAGCACTTGCGCACGCCAAACTCGTCGGTTCGACGCCGGCCGCGAATACCGCGGTGTCGAAGGTAACATCGGTCAATCTGAAATTCAGCGAAAAGCTCATCGCTTCGACCGTGAAGGCCGAACTGGTCATGACGGGAATGCCCGGCATGAAGGACCATCCGCCGATGAAGATTCCCTTCACTTCGGCAATGGGCAAGGACGGCAAGTCGATGACGCTGCAACTGAAGCGCGCGCTTGTCCCCGGCACCTACAAGGTCAAATGGTCGGCGGCGGGTGCCGACACGCACCGCATGGGCAGCGAATTCGGTTTCACGGTCAGGTAAGGTCATGGGCGATTTCCCCGTGATCGGCATCCGGTTCGCACTCTATGCGGACCTCATGCTGCTCACGGGGCTCGCCGCATTCCCGTTCCATGCGTTTGACCGTGACGAGCGCCGGAACCCAGTGCTAACTTCGACCTTTGCGAGTGCTCAGCGCTGGCTCTGCATGTTCGGATTGCTCGTTTCGGCAATCGGCATGATCGTCCTGACCGCCAATATGCAGGGCATCGCACCGCTTTCGGTCGATCTCGCGATGCTTCGGGACATGGTCCGCGAAACCGGTTTCGGAACCGCCTGGCTGGTCGGCATCATCGCGCTGCTGGTCGCGGCGGGCGCGATCCAGGGTTTCGCCGGACGGCCGGCGATCACGGCGGCCATCCTGACGGTCGCGGGTTCGACAACACTCGCGACGCTGGCATGGTCCGGCCATGCCGCCGCAACCGAGGGACCGGCCGGAGCGATCCACCGCATCAGCGATATATTGCACCTGATCGCCGCGGCAATATGGCTCGGCGCCATAGCGGCTTTCCTGCTCCTGTTGCGACCGCGACATGCCGTCATACTATCTGCGCAAGCCGCCCTGGCGGCGCGGAGCCTTGACCGGTTCGCGCGGGTCGGGACGATATGCGTTCTCGTCATCGCAGCGACCGGCCTGATCAATGCCCAGCTGATTTTCGGGATCGCGAACCTCGGCCGATCGGCAACCGCGACCTATGGGCAACTCCTGCTGATCAAGCTCCTGCTTTTCGGATCGATGCTGATCCTCGCCGGAGCGAACCGCTGGCGGCTGACGCCGAGACTCTCCGCATCCCTCGCCGGCGGCGATTCCCGCATCGCCATCAACGCGATACGCCGAAGCCTGACCGCCGAAGCGCTCGCAGGTGTGGCGATCCTTGCGCTCGTCGCGTGGCTGGGGACGCTGGCGCCCCCCTCGATCAGCGCGGCCTGACCATGTCGGCAGAGAGCGACGGCACCCGCATTTCGAGCATTTCGCGCCCTTTGCGGCTGATACCCCACAATATTCCGGACTGGTGCTCGTCCCAGTCGATGGCCTGACCTTCGGCCTCCATCGGAACCGTTGCCAGATGGTCGAGCGTGGCGCCGCCCTTGGGGATACCAACGACATAGAGTTCGGGCAGATCGTGACCCGACAGCCACAGGTCGCCACCGGGGCGGAAACCGCCGCCCGAAATGCTCATCGGCGCGATCCGCTCGAGGATGGTCGCGGGCAAGGCCCAGCTTTCGGTGCGGCGCCATTCGGGGTCGAATTTCACCAATGCGGTATGACGATGGTCGCGGGGCGCCTCCCCGCCCTTGTTGTCATAGTTGGCGAACATCCCCCACCAGTGGCCGTCGTGCCAGTCGACCCATGTCAGCGAACCGGTGCCGGAACCCAGCGACACCGTGCGCTTGTGTGCGAGCGATGCGGGATCGAAAAACTCGACCGAGCTCGCGTGCGGCACCGCGGGGAAGTTGGATGCCGCACACACCAGTTCGCGCCTGATCAGCGCGCAGCTGTTGATATGCGGATAACGCGCCGGTTCACCTTCCCATATCGCGCGGCGCTCGCCCGTTTTCCGGTCGTAACGGGCTATCGTCCAGTTGGCGACGGCATAGATATCGTTGCGGCCGGCCGCGACACCCTGACGCGCTTCGGGAGCAGGAATGCGGCGGATCGTCTCGGCAGGCCGGCCCTGCGGGATTGCGGGCGACGGCGCGGTCGACGCCGCCAGCAGAAAGAGAAGCAGCCCGGTCATCAGAAGTTCGCCGCCACGCCGAACCAGAAGGTCCGGCCATATTCTGCCGATTCCTGAAGATAGGCCTGCCGCGGGCCGACCAGTTCGCGGCGCCCCTGATCGGTCAGGTTCTGGCCCTCGGCATAAAGCGTCAGGTTCGGGGTGATGCGATAGCTGATATTGGCGTCGAGCGTGCCGCGGCTCTTCCAATATTGGTCGGCGTTGGGAATGGTGTCGTTGATCGTTTCGAGGAAGCCGCCGATATAATTATACGACAGCCGGCCTTCGAACTTGCCCTTCTGGTAATAGACCGACGCGTTCCAGACCGTGTCGGGCTGCAGATAAAGCCCGGTCACGCGCGGGCCGACGCTGGTCAGAAAGGTGAACCGGGTGTCGAGGAAGGTCGCGTTCGCGCTGACTCCCAAGCCGTCGAACGGCGCGGGCAGGAAAGTCAGCGCCTGCTGCAGGTTGAGTTCGAGCCCGCGAATGGTGGCGGTCTCGGCATTGCGCGGTTCGGACACGAGTACATCCTCGACCCCGCGCCCGACGTCGATCGCCTCGACGCTCGACAGGGTGAAAATCTCGTTCTTGATCTTCTTGTGGAACAGCGCGGCTGAAATCACGCCGTCCCTGGGGTAGAATTCGACCGACAGGTCGAACCCGCGGCTTTCGCGCGGCTTCAGGCCGGGGTTGCCCCGCGACAGCGTCGGCTGGCTGCCGTCGAAGCTCAACGTCTCGGTCGCGGTGATCGACGCATAGTCGGGGCGGCCGATCGTATTGGTCCAGGCGCCGCGGATGACGAAGCGGTCGGTGACGTCCCAGCGGAGGTGCACGCTGGGCAGCCAGTTGTCGTAGCTGTCGTCGGTGGTGATCCGGGTCAGCGTGCTGCCGACGGCACGATAGGCGTCGGACGAGACATCGGTGCGTTCGTAGCGCAGCCCGCCCAGCACCGTGACATCGCCGAGCCGCGTGCTGCCCTGAAGATAGGCGGCATAGACGTCTTCGCTCACCTCATAATCGCCCGAGACCGATCCCGCGGTGGTCGTGAAGCTACCCTTGTTGGCTTCGTAGAACGCCGGAAAAGCGTCAGCATCGATGCGAATGGGGATATAGAATTGCCCGCGGATCGGCTTGGCCGGGCCATCGGTCACGACATTATCCAGCGTATAGTCAAAGCCCGTCGCCGCGCGATAATCGGTCCGCGGATTGCTGTTTTCGCGATTGGTCAGGCGCACGACGCCGCCGGTCTTGACCTTCACCCCGCCATCTTCGCGGTCATCGCCCCAGGTCAGGTTGAGGCGGAACTGGCCGCTCTTTTCGAGCGACTTCTGCAAGTCGTCGCGCTGCTGCTGCAGATAGAAATTGCGCGGATCGACGGCCGCTGCGGCATCGTCGGGCGTAAAGACCGGGTAGAAGTCCGAAGTATCGTAATCGAAGGCGTAACGCGCGGCATCGGCATCGCGGGTACGGAATTCGATGCTGCTGTTGGGCACGCGCAACCGGCCGAGCGAGAAGACGGCGTCGCCGTCGAGCTTCACCTGCTCGCTCGCGTCCCAGGCGAAAGCCGTGCGACCGAGCGCGACGAGCCGCTTCGTGACCGGCTGGTTGAGCTGGACGATGATCCGGCCGCGCCCGAATTCGCCGCTCGTCGGGGTCTGGTTCGCAACATTGCCGATCGGCTCGATCCGGTATTCGATGCGCTCCTCATCATCCTCGGTGCGCGCGACGACGCCTGACAATTCCCAGCGAAAGCGGTCCGACGGACGCCATTCGAGCTTCACATTGCCGCCGGTGCGCTGTTTCGTGTTGTTGTACCAGAAAAGGCGATGCTGCGTCGGGACCTGGATGCCGTTGCCGTTCGCCGCGCCCGAATTCACCGGGGCGCCGGCCGCGGTATATTCGCGGACCGACGGGCTCGCGATTTCGATCTGCGGGATGTCGTAATCGAGTTGCTCCTGGCTGGCGCCGATAACGATGCCCCATTCGTCGTTCGCGCCGAAGGTCGTGCCGGCGGCAAAGGCCACGCGATAGGAGGGTTTGCTGTTCCGGACATCGCCATTCTGTTCGTAAATGCCGTAAGAAGCGATTCCGTTGAAGAAAGGGCGCCGCGCATCAAAGGCGCTGCGGGTGGCGATATTGATGATGCCGCCGATCGCGTTGGCGTCATTTTCGGGCATGACGGTCTTGATGACCTCGATCCGGCCCGCCATCACCGACGGGACGATGTCGAGCGGAACGGTGCGGCCGCCCGAATCGACGCCCGAGACCAGCGCGCCGTCGACGGTCGTGCGATTGTACGTCGACTGCAGCCCGCGCAGCACCGGAAAACGCGGCTCACCCTGATCTTCCTGCACCGACAGGCCGGGAATGCGGCGCAGCGCGGCGGCGGTATTATGGTCGGGCAGCTTGCCGATGTCGTCCGACGAGATCGCGTCCATCACCACGAATGCCTCGCGCTTTTCGGCGGTCGCCTCATATTGCGCGCGGCGCTGGCCGGTCACGACGATCGCGTCACCCGCTTCGCCGGCTTCGGTTTCGGGCAGCGGTTCGGACTGCGCCATCGAGGGGGTGGCGAAGAGGACGGCCGAGCACAGCAAAGCGGCCCGGAAAATCGGGAGAGTCGGTTTCATTGTCTGGGGTTCCCGGAAGATGTTGTTGTTGTCGGGGCGTCCGATAGAAACCGGGTGCGTCAGCGGCGTGACCCGAGCGTTTCGATATGATGAAAGAAAGATATCAGTTCCGTGACGCGCGCGAAACGGAGCGCGTCACGGCGAGCCGCTTCGGCTTGCAATCGCGCCGGGGCGAAATTACACGCGTGAGCGTGACCCGTGTCTTCACCCCCTTCGCCGATCGTCTGATCGCGGCGCTTTGTGCGCTGCTGATGATGTTCTATGCGGCGACGGTGCCCGCCAGGGCGATCGACCAGATCCAGCATTCGCCTGCATTGATGGTTTCGCACGAGCATGGCGGCGATGCCGCGTTCGGCCTGGATGCCGTTCATGACGATCTTGCCGACCATGAAGCGCATCACGAAAAGGCGCCCGACGCCGACGACCAGCCGGGCGAACATTTCGCTGGCGGACACCATCATCATGGCGACGGCGGCTCCAATCTGCTTGTCCCGGGCGGGGCATATGCGCTTGCTCACGCTGCGGCGAACAGCTTGCATGGCCCGTGGTCAGAACGCCAGATCGACGGCCAGCGGCCCGGCGGGCCCGAGCGCCCACCCAGATATAACTCGCTGAGCGCCTGAATTCCCGCGCCTTGCAAGGCGTGGGATGTTTCCACGCCCTTTAGCGAGGCTGTTATCACATGTTTTTCCTGTATCGAGCGCGCTTCGGCGCGCATGTCGCCCGTGGAGCCTTGCTCTGCGGAGCCGCCCTGCTGGCTGCCGCGCAGCCCGCACGGGCCCAAAATCTGGACCTGAACGACGCTCTCTCACGGGTTGCAACGAGCGACCCCGCCATCGCCGCCAACGCGGCACGGCTCGAAGCGGCGGATGCCGCCATAATGCAGGCCGACGTCCGGCCGCGCGACGTCGTCGGCGTCGATTTCGAAGAGGTTGCAGGTACCGGACCTTACTCGCCGCTCGACCGGATGCAGACGACCGGCTGGTATGAACGCACATGGGAACGCGGCGGCAAGCGCCAGGCACGCATCGCCGCCGCGCGCGCCGATACCGATGTCGTGGCACGGCAGAACCGCGTTCGCCTGCTCGATCGCCTCGCGCGCGTGCAGGCGGCGTGGGTCGAGGCGCTTGCCGCCGAGGCGGCAATCCCCGTCGCCGAAGCACGGCTGGCCGACCTGAAACGCGTCGAGCTTGACGTTGTGAAGCGTGTGACCGGCGCGCTCGATCCGTGGTTCGCCGCCGAACGGGCGCGGACCAATGTCGCGCAGGCCGAAATCGCGCTCGACCAGGCGCATCAAGCCGCCCGGATCGCGCGCGCCAATCTGGCGGCATGGTGGAGCGGAACGAGCGACTTCAGCCTCGACGCCGCAGCTTTCCAGCAGGTCGGCAATGCGGTTCCGGCGGCGGGGACGTCCGCGGACCTTGCAGTCCTGACCGCCGAAATTGCCGCGGCCGAAGCCAGGGTCAAACTTGCCGAAACCGGCAATGTCGCCGACCCCGGCGCGCGCATCGGGCTTCGCCATTTCGGCGACGGCAATGATTTCGCGCTGATGGCCGGCGGGTCGATCGCGCTCGGGACGAGAGCCGCCAATCGCGGCAACGTCCAGCGCGCCGAGGCCGAACGACGCGCGCTCGAGGCCGAGGTCGCGGTATCGCGGGTCGAGATCGATCGCGAGATCGACCAGCTCGCCGCCGAACGCAAACTGGTCGCCGCCGAAATCGGTCGGATCGACGGCGAGGTGCTACCGAGCGCGACGCGCGCGGTGCGCCTGATCGCCGACGGGCTGGCGCGCGGCGGCACCGCCTTCACCTTCCTCGAGTTCAATCAGGCGCAGACCGCCGCCCATGACGCACGCTCGCGGCGTGTCGACCTGCTGCGCCGGTTTCACCTTCTGGGTACGCGGCTTGACCGG
Organism: Sphingopyxis sp.; assembly: GCF_035565275.1. Taxonomy (GTDB): domain Bacteria; phylum Pseudomonadota; class Alphaproteobacteria; order Sphingomonadales; family Sphingomonadaceae; genus Sphingopyxis. Next base: position 6,965 of record NZ_DATMST010000273.1, on the reverse strand, counting down.
CTGACCGGCCGTCACGCCCCCCTGCTTGCCAATCTGGAGACGATCCGATGACCAAATATCTGCTCGGGGCGGCGTCGATGCTCGCCCTTGCCATACTTGCCGCCTGCGGGGAGCCCGCCGCAAGAAAGGACGGCGAAGAAGCCGCCACGGCCGGCGAATATGAGCGCGGCCCGCATCGCGGGCGCATGCTGCGCGACGGCAATTTCGCACTCGAGATCACCATCTTCGAAGATGGCGTCGCACCCGAACTGCGCGTCTATGCCTATCGCGACGGCAAGCCTGTGAAACCGTCGGAGGTCCAGCTGACGGTGGAGCTTGGCCGCCTCGGCGGCAAGACCGATCGCTTCGCTTTCATTCCGCAGGACGATTTCCTGCGCGGGAACGGCACCGTCGCCGAACCGCACAGCTTCGACGTCCGGGTGCGGGCGTCGGAGGGCGGCCGCAACCACATATGGTCCTATGCTTCCTATGAGGGGCGTACGGTCATCGCTGCCGACGCAGCGAGGACGGGCGGTATCAGGACCGAGGCCGCAGGTCCGGCAACGATCAGCGACCTTATCGACATGGGCGGCCGCGTCGAGATCACGCCCGAGGGCAAGGCCGAGGTTCGCGCCCGCCTTCCCGGACTGATCGTCGCGCTGAGCGGCAAGCTCGGCCAGCAGGTCCGGCGCGGTCAGGTGCTCGCGCGCGTGGAATCGAGCCATTCGCTTCAGGTTTATACGGTGACCGCACCGATCGGCGGGACCATCATCGGGAAGAATGTGAATGTCGGCGATACGACCGGCGATCGTGCGCTCTTCACGATCGCCGATCCGGCGCAGCTCCATGCCGAATTCTTCGTCTATCCGCGCGATGCCGAACGGGTGCGCGTCGGACAGCCGGTGAGCCTCAGGAGCCTGTCGGGCGAGGGACGTTTCGAAGGCGAGGTCGAGGCGATCGTTCCGACCGCCGACATCGCAAGCCAGACAATACTGGCGCACGTGCATCTGCCGCCCGGGGCGTCACGCGAGTTCCGGCCCGGCATGGGGGTGGAGGGCAGCTTCGCCGTCGCCCGCGCCGAGGTGCCCGTCGCCGTAAGGACGAAAGCGATCCAGCGCTTCCGCGACTTCGAGGTGGTCTTCGCCAGGGTCGGCGACACCTATGAAGTGCGGATGCTGAAAACAGGCCGCCGCACGCCCGAATGGACCGAGGTACTCGGCGGGCTCGCGCCGGGCGATGTCTATGTCACCGATGGCGCCTTCCTCGTTCGTGCCGACATCGAGAAATCGGGAGCCAGCCATGACCACTGATAGCGCCACCTCCCCGGCCCGGCCCGGCCTGCTCGAACGGCTGATCGCCGGCGCGATCCGTTTCCGCTGGGCGGTCCTTGCCGTCGTGCTGCTGCTCTGCGCGATCGGCGTCTGGAGTTTCCAGCGACTGCCGATCGACGCCACCCCCGACATCACCAATGTTCAGGTCCAGATCAACACCGCGGCGCCGGGATTCTCTCCGCTCGAGGCCGAACAACGGGTGACCTTCCCTGTCGAAACCGCGATCGCGGGCCTGCCGGGTCTCAAATATGCACGCTCGATCTCGCGCTATGGCCTCAGCCAGGTCACCGTGGTGTTCGACGACGGCACGAGCATCTATTTCGCGCGTCAGCTCGTCAACGAACGGCTGCAGACCGCGCGCGAACAGCTCCCGCCCGGCGTCTCGCCCGAAATGGGCCCGATCGCGACCGGGCTCGGCGAGATCTTCATGTATACGCTCGAGGCCGAGCCGGGCGCGCGAAAGCCGGATGGCAGTGCATATACCGCCGAGGACCTGCGGACATTGCAGGACTGGGTTATCCGGCCGCAGATGCGAAACACGCCCGGCGTCACCGAGGTCAACAGCATCGGCGGTTACGAACGCCAATATCACGTCACCCCGATCCCGGCGCGCCTGTCGGCGTACGGGCTGGCGCTCGACGACGTCGTGCAGGCGCTCGAACGGAACAACGACAATCGCGGCGCGGGTTATGTCGAACGCTATGGCGAGCAATATCTGGTTCGCACCCCGGGACAGGCGGCGGGCATCGACGATCTGAAATCGATCATCGTCAGCAACCGCAACGGCATCCCGATCCGGATCGCCGACGTCGCCGATATCGGGCTGGGCGAAGAACTCCGCACCGGCGCCGCGACCGAAAACGGCAAGGAGGTCGTGCTCGCGACGGTCATGATGCTGGCCGGCGAGAACAGCCGCGTCGTCGCGCGCGCCGCCGCTGAACGTCTGGAAGTTGCGGCCAAGGCGCTGCCAGCCGGCGTCAGGGCGGTTCCGGTCTATGACCGGACCGACCTTGTCGAACGGGCGATCTGGACCGTCGAGAAGAATCTTCTCGAAGGCGCCTTGCTCGTCATCGTCATCCTCTTCCTGCTGCTTGGCAACGTCCGCGCGGCACTGATCACCGCGGCGGTCATTCCGGTCACGATGCTGATGACGATCACCGGCATGGTCCGCGCGGGCGTGTCGGGCAACCTGATGAGCCTCGGCGCGCTCGACTTCGGGCTGATCGTCGATGGCGCGGTGATTATCGTCGAAAACTGCCTCAGACGCTTCGGCGAGGCGCAGCACCGGCTCGGGCGCCTGCTCGACCGGACCGAGCGTTTCGGCCTCGCCGCATCGGCGACGTCGGAAGTCATCCGCCCGTCGCTGTTCGGCATGTTGATCATCGCGCTCGTCTATGTCCCGATCTTCGCGCTCACCGGCGTCGAAGGGAAGATGTTCCACCCGATGGCGATCACCGTCGTGATGGCGCTGACCGCGGCGCTCATCCTCTCGCTCACCTTCGTGCCGGCAGCGATCGCGCTGTTCGTCACCGGCAAGGTAGAGGAAAAGGAAAGCCGCATCATGGGCTGGGCGCGGCGCGCCTATGCCCCCGCGCTCGACAGCGCAATTCGCCTGCGCACCGCCTTCGTTGCCGGTGCCGTCGGTCTCGTGCTGATCGCGGGCGTGGCGGCGGGTCGGATGGGGTCGGAATTCGTGCCGAACCTCGACGAAGGCGATATCGCGTTGCACGCGCTGCGGGTTCCGGGAACCAGCCTGTCACAGGCGGTCCAGATGCAAACCGCACTCGAAGCGCGCATCAAGCAGTTCCCCGAGGTCGAGCGGGTGGTCGCGAAGATCGGCACCGCCGAGGTCGCGACCGACCCGATGCCGCCCTCGGTCGCCGACACTTTCGTCATGCTCAAGGACCGGAAGGACTGGCCCGACCCGCGAAAGCCGAAGGCGAAGCTCGTCAGCGAGATGGAAGCCGCCGTCGCCAAACTTCCCGGCAACAATTACGAGTTCATGCAGCCGATCCAGATGCGGTTCAACGAACTGCTTTCGGGGGTTCGCGCCGATGTCGCGATCAAGATATTCGGCGACGATCTCGAGACGCTGAGCGAAATCGGTGGCGCGGTCGAGGCCGTCGCCTCGGGAATCGAGGGTGCTCAGGACGTCGCCGTCGAACAGGTCAGCGGCCTGCCGGTCATGCAGATCACGCCCGACCGCGCGGCGCTCGCACGGTTCGGCCTGAACGTCGGCGACGTCCAGAATGTCGTCGCTGTCTCGATCGGCGGGGTCGAAGCGGGGCAGATGTTCGAAGGCGACCGGCGCTTTCCGATCGTCGTGCGGCTGCCCGAGGATATACGCCAGCGGGTCGACGAGATCGGCCGTCTGCGTATCCCGCTACCGGCCATCGGCCCCTCGGCGGACGTGACGCTTGGGTCGGCCCCCGACGCCGGGCTGCGGGGGTTCGTTCCGCTCGCCGACGTGGCGAAGGTCGAGGTCGTCGTCGGCCCCAATCAGGTCAGCCGCGAGGATGGCAAGCGCCGGGTGGTCGTGACGGCGAATGTCCGCGGCCGCGATCTCGGTTCCTTCATCGACGAACTCCGGTCGAAGGTGGATGCCGAAGTCACGGTCCCGTCGGGTTACTGGATAAGCTATGGCGGGACATTCGAGCAGCTGATCTCGGCTGCCAAGCGGCTCCAGCTGGTGGTGCCCGCCGCGCTGATCACGATCTTCGGCCTGCTCTATGCCTTGTTCCGGTCGGGCAAGGATGCGGCGATCGTCTTTTCGGGCGTGCCGCTGGCGCTGACCGGGGGCGTCGCCGCTCTGCTGATCCGCGATATGCCGCTGTCGATTTCGGCCGGGGTGGGCTTTATCGCCCTGTCGGGGGTCGCGGTGCTCAACGGGGTCGTGATGCTGAGCTTCATCCGCCAGCTTCGCGAAGGCAGCGCGGCGCTCGACGACGCCATTCGCGAAGGCGCGCTGACCCGTTTGCGGCCCGTGCTGATGACCGCCCTCGTCGCAAGCCTCGGCTTCGTGCCGATGGCGTTCAATGTCGGGGCGGGCGCCGAAGTGCAGCGACCGCTGGCAACGGTGGTGATCGGCGGCATCGTCTCCTCGACGATCCTGACGCTGCTCATATTGCCCGCGCTCTACCGCATGGTCCACGGCCGGTCCGCGCCGGCCTGACCCCCGGCCCCGCGCGTCCGATCGGGCGCGCGGGGCTCTTCCGGAATTTTGCCGGCAACCATAACCCCGGCCTATGGAGGACCGAGCGATTTGACATGTTTCGCCGCGATGCGCGCGCATAGGACCGGGCCGATCACCCTGTCTGCCGGAGAATGACATGTCCGTACCGCCGCTATCGGCCGCCCGCACCGCGGGATCGCTCGTCTTCACCTCGGGCCAGCTCGCACGCGGCGACGATGGCGCGATCGTGCCCGGCGGCATCGAGGCGCAGGCCGAACGCACGCTCGCCAACCTCGTTCGCGTCCTCGCCGACGAGGGCTGCACCCCCGGCGACGTGGTCAAGGTCACCGCTTGGCTGACCGATCCAGCCTTCGGCGCGGCGTTCAATGCCGCCTATCGCCGGGTGTTCGATGCACCGTACCCCGCGCGCTCGACGGTGGTTTCAGCGCTGCTCGCACCCGACGCGCTGATCGAGGTCGAAGCGATCGCGCTTCGCCCGTGACCGCAAACACCGTTGGCCCCCAGCTTTTGCGGGGGTACAGACGGGTCATGCGCTTTCGCCAGATCGAGGTTTTCCACGCCGTCTATACCCACGGGTCGATCAGCGCCGCGGCGCGCGCGCTGGGTGTGTCGCAGCCGTCGATCTCGAAAACGCTGCGCCATGCCGAGGACAGCCTCGGCTTTACGCTGTTCCAGCTCGCGCGCGGGCGGCTCGTCCCGACCGACGAGGCGCACGCGCTGATCCGCGAGGCCGGCGACGTGTTCGACCGACTCGCCTCGCTGCAGCAGACGGCGCGCAACCTTTCGCAGGCGGGTGGCGGACATATCCGGCTCGGCATCGTGCCCAGCCTTGCGCTCGACGTCGTGCCGCAGGCGATCGCGCGGTTCCGCCGCGAGTGGCCGCGCGTGACGTTCGAGGTTCACACCCATCATCACGACGACCTCGTCCGTTCGCTGATCGAGCGCGAGACCGACATCGCCGTCGCCTATACACCGCCGCCGCACCCGCGATTGACGCGGACGCAGCTTGCCGAGGGCGAGCTTGTCGCCTTTGGACCGACGGGAACCTTCGGCAAGGTTGCCGGCCGCCTGCCGCTGGGACAGCTTGCCGACCGCGACCTGATCGGCGTCGCCGCCACCGGTCCGATCGGCGATGTCCTCACCCGCGCCGCACGCGAGCGCGGAATCGCCTATCGCGAAGCGGTGTCGGTGCAGACCTTCTTCATCGCCGCGCGGCTCGCGCAGCTTGAAGGCAGCGTCACGGTGGTCGATGAATTCACCGCGCGCGCCTCACAAACACCGGGCTTTTCCTGGTATCGCACCGACCCGCCACTGGGCTTTACCATCTCGTGGGTCACGCTCGAGGATCGCCAGCCATCGAAGGTGGCGCGCCAGTTCCTCCGCACGCTTGAGGACGTACTTGCCGCCAACCGCGTAGGCCCCGAACCATAGACCAGGGCTATAGCCTTCGGAAAAAATTACAGCTTTGCGACACGCGCCCGCTCGATAATCTCCGGGTCAAAGAGGCAGGCACCGGTATGGGAAGTCCGGACCGGCCGTGGGGGATCGTGTCGATATATGCGGGCAGAATTTCGCCTTGGTGAAACGGCGTCGGCCGTCCGGCCGCAGGAGTTGATCGTCGTCGGCGCAGGCGTCGTCGGCATGGCGACCGCGCTCACACTGGCCGACCGGGGCCACCGCGTCACCGTCGTCGACCGCGCCGAAGAAGCCGGGCGCGGCACCTCGTTCGCCAACGGCGGGCAGCTGAGCTATTCCTATACCGACGCGCTCGCCAGCCCGGCGACGCTTGCCCAATTCCCCCGCCTCCTTCTCGCGCGCGATCCCGCCTTTCGCTTCCATCCCAGCCTCGACGCCGACTTCCTGCGCTGGACGCTCGCTTTCCTGAGCAACGGCAGCACGGGACGCTTCCGGCGCAACACGCTCGAAGGACTTGCGCTCGCGGTCCAGTCGCGGACCGCCCTCCATGCGCTGACCCGCCGCCATCGGATCGACTTCGCGCACAGCACGCCTGGCAAGATCATCATCTATCGTTCGGCGAAAAGCTTTGCCGCCGCGCGGGCAATCGCGGCCGACAAGGCCGTCGCCGGCGCCGAGCAGCATTTCCTCGACGCCGACGGCGCCATCGCCGCCGAACCGATGCTTGCATCGATCCGGTCCGCGATCGTCGGGGCGATCCACACGCCCAGCGAAGAGGTCGGCGACCCCTATCGCTTCTGCATCGGAGCGCAGGCGGCGCTCGTTGCAGGCGGAACCGACGTTCGCTGCGGCGTCGCGATCGAACGGATCGATGCGAGCGGCAAGCGCCCGGCGATTGTAGCTGCGGATGGTACGCGGCTTTCGGCCGACCGCATCATCCTTTGCGCCGGCACCGGATCGGCCGCGCTGGCGCGCGCGATCGGCGTGTCGCTGCCGATCCTGCCGATGAAGGGGCATTCGATCACCGCCGCGCCGGGCTCCGCGGC
>NZ_DATMST010000272.1:0-4503 GCF_035565275.1 Sphingopyxis sp. | reverse complement strand
GCGCCGCGCCTGCGCGTGATGGAGCAGGGGCGCAAAGGCGCGCTCGGCGTCGGCGACCGCATCCTCGCACGCACCGAGGAACGCGGCAGCGGCCATGTCGCGCATCCGATGAAACGCCTGCAGGCGAGCGCCGAGATGGTCATCGGCGTGCTCGTCGAGGATGCGGGACCGGGCGGCAAGCCGATGGTCTGGCTGCGCCCCGCCGACAAGCGAGCGCGTTACGACTTCGCCGTCGCCGACAAGGGTAATGCCGATATCGGCGATCTCGTCCGCGCCGAACTTACGGGGCGCGGTCCGGCGATCAAGGCGAAGGTCGTTGACCGGATCGGCGACCCCTTTGCGCCCCGGTCGCTCAGCATGATCGCGATCGCGCGGCACGAAATTCCGCATGTCTTCGACGGTGAAACGCTTGCCGAGGCGGAGAAGGCGGCGAAGCTGCCGCTCACCCCCGACGGGCGCGAGGATCTGCGCGAGCTGCCGATCGTCGCGATCGACCCGATCGACGCGCGCGACCATGACGATGCCGTGTGGGCAATTCCCGACGATGATGCGGGCAACAAGGGTGGTTTCCGTGCGATCGTCGCGATTGCCGATGTCAGCTATTATGTGCGGCCCGACGGCGCGCTCGACCGCGAGGCGCGGCGGCGCGGCAACAGCGTCTATTTTCCCGATCAGGTTGTGCCGATGCTGCCCGAAACGCTGTCGGCCGGCGTCTGTTCGCTGAAGGCCGGGCAGGATCGCGCCGCGATGGCGTGCCATCTCGTCATCGACAAACATGGCAAGGTGAGGTCATGGCGTTTTACGCGCGCGCTCGTACGGCTCCGCGCCAACATCGCCTATGAACATGCGCAGGCAGCCTATGATGCCGATGCGCCGCGCGACGAATGGGATGCCGATGTGCTCCCGACGCTTCGTAACCTGTGGGCCTGCTGGGCGCTCCTCGCCAAGGCGCGTGCGGCGCGCGCCCCGCTCGATCTCGACCTGCCCGAACGGCAGGTCATCCTCGACGAGCAAGGCAGCATCGCCGAGATTCGCGTCCGCGACCGGCTCGACTCGATGCGCCTGATCGAGGATTATATGATCGCGGCGAACGTCGCCGCGGCGAAGGCGCTCGAGGCGAAGAAGTCGCCGGTCATGTACCGTATCCATGAGCCGCCGAGCCGCGAGAAACTGGTCGGCCTGAAAGACTATCTCGAAACCTTCGAGCAGAGCTTTGCGCTCGGGCAGGTCATCACGCCCGCGGTGTTCAATCGCCTGATCGACGGCTTTTCCGAAGACGACCGGCTGCCCGAGATCATGCAGGCGATTTTGCGCAGTCAGACGCAGGCCTATTACGGCCCCGCCAATGCGGGCCATTTCGGCCTTGCGCTGGGCAGCTACGCGCATTTCACCTCGCCGATCCGTCGATACGCCGACCTGATCGTCCACCGGGCGCTGGTCGATTCATACCGGCTCGAAGTGCCCGGCAAGCCGAAGGACCTGCCCGCGCGCACGGGTCTGGGCGAAGCCGACGCCAAGGGCCTGTCGCGGATCGGCGAGGCGATCAGCGCGCTCGAACGCCGCGCGATGGAGGCAGAGCGCGAGACGGTCGATCGCTATGTCGCGGCCTATCTGGCCAGCAAGGCCGGCGAGATTGTCGCCGCGCGGATCACCGGGGTTCAGCCCTTCGGCTTCTTTGCCACCGTCGACGGGCTCGGCGGCGACGGGCTGGTGCCGGTGTCGACGCTGGGCAGCGAACGATTTTTCTATGATGAAGCCGCGCGCAGCCTTGACAGCGAACATGGCCGGGTCAGTTATACGACCGGTCAGCGTCTCGACCTGCGCCTGATGGAGGCCAACCCGATCAGCGGCGCGCTACGCTTCGAATTGCCCGACGCGCCCGAGGGCGGCTTCCGCGCACGCCCGCCGCGGCGTGACGGCGTAAAGGGGAAGCCGATCGGGAAGGACAAGGCCGGCAAGCATATGGTCGGCAAGCGCGGGCGGCCAGCGAATATCAAGCACAAGGGCAAGCGACGCTAGTCGGCCTCAACCTGCCGCGCCGCCAGTTTCTGAAGCAAGGCCCCGCTCTCGGCGTCGGCGGGGAAAAAGGCTTCGATCGCAAGCTCCGACAAGGTGATGTCGACCGGAGTCCCGAAGATCGTCACGGTCGACACAAAGCGAATCCGCCCCGCAACGGTGTCGAGGATCAGCGGTACCGCGATGCCGTTGCCATGCCCGCCGCCATTGTCGTTCGCGGGGGCCGCATAGCCCGCAAGCTCGTCGCGCAGCGCGATCAGCCCTGCGTCGGCACTCGCCTCGATCTGCAGGTCGAGCCGGTGCAGGATATGCGCGCGCCACTCGCCGTGATTGACGATCTGCGGCGCCAGCCCCTCCGGATGCAGCGCGATGCGCAGCACATTGACCGGCGGTGCGAGGAGGGCGGGCGAGATTTGTTCGATCAGGATCGCGATCGCCTCGTTCGCCGCGACCATGTTCCAGTGCCGGTCGACCGCGAGCGCCGGATAAGGCTCGTGGCCCTTCAGCACATGCTCGACGATCGCGCGCATCCCCGCCATTTCGGTGCTGTCGAGCGCGCGTTCCTGATAATCGGGCGCATAGCCGGCCGCGAGCAGCAGCGCGTTGCGCGCGCGATGCGGGACGTCGAGGCAGTCGGCAATGCGCCCGAGCATCGCCGCGCTCGGCTTCGAGCGGCCGGTTTCGATAAAGCTCAGGTGCCGCGTCGAAATCTCGGTATCGAGCGCAAGGTCCATCTGGCTCATCCGGCGGCGCGTGCGCCATTCGCGCAATTGTTCGCCCAGCGTCGCGACTTGCATGATCGTCTCCTTCGTCCGGAGAGCTATACCTCCGCCTTCCTGTTTTCCATTACCTCCCGCGTAATCGACGCCATTCAATTCGGCGTCCAGTCTGAGGGGGTCGAAAGGAGAACCATTATGTCGATCCTCAATCTCAAGAATATCCTCGTCGCCGACGCCATCACCTGCGGAGGCGTTTTTGCCATTGGCCTGCTCGCCGCGGAACCGGTCGGTGCTTTGCTGGGCCTCCCCGCAAATGTCGTCGCAATCGGCGGCTGGATCTGCGTTGCTGCCGCGCTCCTGATGGTCGTCGCGGCGCGGCAAGCGGTGCCGAATTCCGCGCTGGTCAAGCTGATCGCGCTCGGCAATCTCGGCTGGGTCGCGGCGAGCTTCGCGGTCGTCGCGACGTTCGCAGGTCAGATGTCCGGGCTCGGCATTGCCGTCGTCATCGCGCAGGCCTTCGGCGTGCTCGGCTTTGCCATCCTCGAATGGAAAGACGCGGGCGCGCCGCGCAGCCTGGTCGTCTAGCTCAGCGCGTCGAGCCGGGCGATATCGATCCCGCCCGGCACCAGCATCACCGGACAGGGGAGGGTTCCCGCATCCTGTCCGGTGAAATGCGCGACCAGCGGTCCCGGCGCGCCCGACGCCGCCGTCGCCAGCACCAGCGCGGCGATCTCGTCGCTCGCGCCGATCAGTTCGCGCACCACTTCGACGGGTTTGCCCGACTTGATCATGATCTGCGGCGTGACCCCGGCTTCCTGCACCACCGCGTCGGCGGCGGCCGCCACCAGTTCCTCGGCATGCTCGCGCGCTTCGGCCTCGATCGTCGCCTGGACGCCCCCGAACGCGACAAAATCCTGCGGCGCGATGATCGCCAATACGATCACTCCGCCCCCCGTCCGGGCTGCACGCCGCGCGGCAAAACGCAGCGCCAGCGACGCCTCCGGACTGTCGTCGATCACCACCAGATATGTCCGCATCGCCCCGACCCCTCGTGTTTTTGCTTGTGTCCAGAGTGCGTCACATTCGTATGAAACGCAAGTTTGGCCCGCTGGACCTTGACCGACGCAAGGCTTATGGCGAGGAACAATCCGTAGCGGCAGGCTGGACCTGCAAGACTCACGCCCAAGATTCACGAGGGACAAATCCGACGATGCCGATCGAACTTAAAATGCCCGCCCTTTCGCCGACGATGGAGGAAGGGACGCTCGCCAAATGGCTGGTGAAGGAGGGCGATACGGTTAAATCGGGCGACCTGCTCGCCGAGATCGAGACCGACAAGGCGACGATGGAGTTCGAAGCGGTCGACGAAGGCACGATTGCACAAATTCTGGTCGCCGAAGGCACGGATAATGTGAAGGTCGGGACTGTTATCGCGGTGATTGCAGGCGAGGATGAAGATGCCGGGAGCGCCAAGGCTGCTCCTGCACCGGCGGCCGAGGCGAAAGCTGATTCTGCCCCGGCTCCCGCAAAAGAAGACGTCGCCTCCGCGAAGGCGGAGGCCGCTGGCAGCAGCGCGCCCAACGTAGCGGCCCCCGCCTCCGCGGGGGCGACGGATAAGGCCGCTCCCGCTGCCTCGGGTGACCGCATCAAGGCGAGTCCGCTCGCCAAACGCCTCGCCGCCGAACAGGGCATCGATCTCAAGACGCTGACCGGCACGGGGCCGGGCGGCCGCATCGTCAAGGCCGACCTCGAAGGCGCACCCGCTGGC
>NZ_DATMST010000271.1:0-2202 GCF_035565275.1 Sphingopyxis sp. | reverse complement strand
CTCGACGCGCTGCAGGAAGCGACCGGCCCCCTGCGCGGCGTGCTGAACGCGGCGGGCGGCGGCGGCGGTACGGGCTTGTCGATCGGCGAGCATGCATCGCTGACCATCGACAGCTTCCGCCGCGGACTGCTGGTGAACGGGCTCGGCAGCTACATCGTGACCCGCCTTGCCGCCGAGAGGATGCTGGAGGGCGAGCCCGATCACAATGGCGAACGCGGTGTCCTGATCAACGTGTCTTCGATCGTCGCGCAGGAGGGGCAGACGGGCACGCCCGGCTATGCCGCCGGCAAGGGCGCGATCGAGGCGATGACCCTGCCGCTGGCGCGCGAATTCGCGCGCTACGGCATTCGCGTCATGACAATCGCACCGGGCATTTACGACACCCCGATGTTCAACAGCGCGCGCGACGGCATCCTCGCCGAAATGAACGCCGGCCTGCGCGCCGCGGTCCAGTTTCCGGCGCGGCCGGGCTATCCCGAAGAATTTGCGATGGCGGTAAGGCACGTCATGGAAAATCCGATGATGAACGGGCATGTCATGCGCGTCGACGGCGCCTACCGCGTCCCGCCGGGCGACGAGAGTTGGTGGCACCGCGTCGCCGAGGCGATGCGGCAGCCGGCGCAGCCATGACCGGTTCATCCTCCGCCATCGCCTGGCCGGTCGTCGCGCGACGTTGACAGGAACGCAATGAAGACGATCGAACTCGTAGAAGTCTCTCCGCGCGACGGGCTGCAAAACGAGCCGCGGATCATGACGACCGAAGACAAGATCGAGCTTGTCCGGCGCGCGGTCGACGCGGGCGCGCGGCGGATCGAAGTCGCCAGCTTCGTCCATCCCGGAAAAGTGCCGCAGATGGCCGACGCCGAAGCGGTGGTCGCGGGCCTGCCGTGCGGCGCGGCGCGCTACACCGGGCTGGTGCTCAACAAGCGCGGCGCGCTTCGCGCCCTCGAAACAGCGATCGACGAGATCGGCGTCGTCTGCGCGGCAAGCGACGTCTTCGGCCTCCGCAATCAGGGATTGAACGCCGACGATTCGCTGGCGATGGCATGCGAGGTCATCCGCTTCTGCCACCAGCAGGGCCGTCCGGCGCAAGCGACGATCGCGGTGGCGTTCGGATGCCCGTTCGAAGGCGCGGTCGCACCGGCACGCGTGATCGCGATGGCGCGCCGTATTGCCGAAGCCGGGGCGATCGAGGTCGCGATTGCCGATACCATCGGAATCGCCCGGCCCGGCGAGGTGCGACAGCTGGCGGCGGCAGTTGCCGCGGCGGTCGCTCCGCTTCCGCTGCGAGTGCATTTTCACGACACGCGCGGCATGGGGGTCGCGAACGTCATGACCGCCGTCGATGCCGGCGCGACGATCGTGGACGCCGCGATCGGCGGAACCGGCGGCTGTCCCTTTGCGCCCGGCGCCGCCGGCAATGTGGCGAGCGAGGACGTGGCTTATGCCTTGGGCGATGCGGCGGGCGTCGACATCGCGAAACTCGTCGAAACCGCTCTATGGCTCAACTCGCGGCTCGAACGCGAGCAGACGAGCGCGGTGACCCGCGCCTTCGCCGGCGGAGCATGTTGAAGCACTGAAGCAGGACAGGAGGAGCAGACGCCGTGACCGACCAGCCGACGAAATTCCGGATTTTCCGGGCCGCGACCGCGCCGACGCTGAAGCAGTCGAACGTCCTGCGCTATGAAGGCGTCACCCCGGTGATCGCCGAGGGCCTGCAGGAACTGGGCAAGGCGGGTATCGGGGACGGGAGCTTTGCGAAGATCCTGTTCAACGCGCCGGGCTTCAGCCTCGCCTACGCCTGGCACAAAAGCGATTTCCCGCTGCCCCTGCACAGCCATGATTCGGATTGCTGCTACCTCGTCCTCGCCGGCGAAATGCGTTTCGGCAAGGAGGTGCTGGGCAAGGGAGACGGGGTCTTCGTCCCCGCCGATACGCCATATACTTTCGTCACCGGGCCCGATGGCGTCGAATTCATCGAATTCCGCAACGTCACGTCGTGGAACATCATATTCAAATCGGGCAACCCCGCGTCATGGACGAAGGGCGCGGAACGCGTCGCGGCGTTGCGCGACGCCTGGCAGACCGAAAAGCAGCCCGTGGGTTTTGTCGAACCCGTCGAATAGCGCCCACCCTGCGCGCGCCGAATCGCGCGCACCGACGGAGCCGGTCGCCGCGAAAGCCGCGCGCACCCCGATCCGG
>NZ_DATMST010000270.1:0-10509 GCF_035565275.1 Sphingopyxis sp. | reverse complement strand
GCGCTGCCGGTCAGCACCGATGTCGGGGGCGACCCGTGGCAACTGCTCGGCTCGATGCTCGCGGGCGGCTACGACCGGAACGCGATCGCCTGGGTGTCCGGCGTATCGGTGGGCAGCCATGCATGGGGCGTGCTCGCGGTCGGTTCGCCGCGGCCGCTCACGGGTACGAGCGCGGGCGCGGTCGGGCAATTTTCGGGCGTCGATGACAGCACCGGTTATCTGCGGTCCAAATTCCTGCTCGCGGGCCTTGCGGGGCTGGGGCGCATCGATGCCGGCGCCGCGTCATCCGCCGCAAGCGACCTTGAGGTCGACCTGGGGAAGCAGACGCGCTGGTCGCGTGCGATCATGGCGGCGGCCGAACGGCGCGAGCCCGGTATGGTGGCGTTGCTTGCGGCGGCGGGGATGCAGGGTGACTGGTCGAAAATGCCGCCCTATCATCTCTACTATATCGTCCGCTCGCTACGCGAGGTGGGGCTTGAGCCCGAGGCGCGAATGATCGCCGCCGAAGCGCTGGTGCGTGTCTGAAAGTCGAACATGGCGTCGGACGGTGTCTGACGCGGCACTGATCGAGCGGTTTCTGGAGATGATGGCGGCCGAGCGCGGTGCTTCGCGCAATACGCTCGCGGCCTATCGCCGCGACCTGGAACAGGCGGCCGAGTGGGTCAAAGGACCGCTCGCCGATGCCGATGCCGGCGCGCTGCGCAAATTGATGGCCGATTATCGATCGCTTGCGGCGAGCAGCGCGGCACGTAAATTGTCGGCGTTGCGGCAGTTTTTTGCCTTCCTCCTCGATGAAGGCGAGCGCACCGACAATCCGGCGCTCGACATCGCGCGCCCCGCGACCCGGCGGCCGCTGCCGCGCATATTGACGCACGCGGATGTCGAGCGGCTGTTCGCACAAGCGGGTGAGGAGGCGGCGGGCGAAACCCCGCCCGCGAATGCGGTGCGGATGCTGCTGCTGCTCGAACTTCTCTATGGGTCGGGGTTGCGCGCGAGCGAGCTCGTTTCGTTGCCGCGCCGCGCGGTCGGCGGAGGCCGCGAATTTCTGATCATCCGCGGCAAGGGCGACAAAGACCGGCTGGTGCCCTTGTCCGAACGCGCGCGCGCGGGGCTCGACCGCTGGCTTCCGTTCGTCGCCGACGGGTCGCCGTGGCTCTTCCCGTCGGGCAAGGCGCATATCTCGCGCGTGCGGCTGTTCCAGATGCTCCGCGAGCTGGCGAGCCGCGCCGGGATCGACCCGACCGCGATCAGCCCGCATGTGCTCCGCCACGCTTTCGCCACCCATTTGCTCGAAGGCGGCGCCGATCTGCGCGCATTGCAGCTGATGCTGGGGCACGCCGATATCGCGACGACCGAAATCTATACGCACGTCGACAGCCGCCGGCTCGTCGAACTGGTGAACAGCCGCCACCCGCTGGCCCGGATGGATGGCGTTGACCTCAAGACGCCTTCGGCCTAGCGACGGCGCATGACAGCCTTTCTGGACTTCGAAAAACAGGTCGCGGCGCTCGACCGACAGATCGCCGAACTGCGCGAAATGGGCGACGATCCGACGCTCAATATCGACAATGACATCGCGCGGCTTGAGGATAAGTCCTCGAAATTGCTGCGCGAAATCTATGCAAAGCTGACGCCCTGGCAAAAGACGCAGGTTGCGCGCCACCCCGATCGACCGCATTTCAAGCACTATGTCGCGGGATTGTTCGACGACTGGATGCCGCTTGCGGGCGACCGCAATTTCGCTGACGATCAGGCGATCCTCGGCGGGCTCGCGCACTTTCGCGGACGGCGCGTGATGGTGATCGGCCATGAAAAGGGCGACGATATCCCGTCGCGCATGAAGCATAATTTCGGGATGGCGAAGCCCGAGGGTTATCGCAAGGCGATCCGCCTGATGCAGCTTGCCGACCGCTTCGGGCTGCCGGTGGTGACGCTGGTCGACACGTCGGGCGCCTTTCCGGGCATCCAGGCGGAGGAACGCGGACAGGCCGAGGCGATCGCGCGCTCGACCGAGCAATGCCTTGCGCTCGGGGTGCCGATGATTGCGGCGGTGGTCGGCGAAGGCGGTTCGGGCGGCGCCATTGCGCTCGCTGCTGCGAACCGCGTTCTGATGTTCGAACATGCGGTCTATTCGGTGATTTCGCCCGAGGGTTGCGCCTCGATCCTGTGGCGCACGTCGGACAAGGCGGCCGACGCCGCGACCGCGATGAAGATGTCGGCGCAGGACCTGCTGGCGCTAAAGGTTATAGACCGGATCGTTCCCGAACCCATTGGCGGCGCGCACCGTGCGCCTGAGGCCGCGATCGCGGCGCTGGGCGACGCGATCGCACAGGAGCTGGACGCGCTGTCGGGTCTTCCGCGCGAAACCCTGCTCACCACGCGTGAGGAGAAATTCCTCGCGATGGGACGGGCTTAGGCCATCGACGCGGAACCCGATCGCCGGGTTTCGCGTTCCCATATCCGACATCGGCGAGCCGCGGTTCATCGTGCGGCTTGTATTGTCGCGCCGCGGGGATATCCCGGGGAGACAGCGTAACGGGAGGCACTTCGATGAGCTTGAAAACGGGCAAAAGGCTGGCAGCGGTTCTGGCCATGGGCGGTCTTGCCGTCACCGGCGCGGCCGATGCACAACTGAAGGCGATCAAGACCCAGACCAATATCTCGCCCGCCGAACGCAAGCAGGGTGACGAGGCGCACCCGCAGCTTTTGCAGGAATTCGGCGGCGCCTATAGCGGCCCGCAGGCGGCTTATGTGAATCGCATCGGACAGAATATCGCAGTGCAGTCGGGCCTGTCGCGGTCCCCGAGCGATTTCACCGTCACGCTGCTCAATTCGCCGGTGAACAATGCTTTCGCGATCCCTGGCGGCTATGTCTATGTGACCCGCCAGCTGATGGCGCTGATGAACGACGAGGCCGAACTCGCGGGCGTTTTAGGGCACGAGGTCGGCCACGTTGCCGCGCAGCACAGCAAGAAGCGGCAGTCGGCAGCGACCCGCAACACGATCCTTGGTGTGCTCGGTGCCGTGCTGGGCGGCGCGATCGGCGACAGTGGCGGGCTGCTCGGCGGGCTCGGCGGGCTGCTGCAGAATAACGCGATGCAATGGGCGCAATATGCGACGCTGGGCTTTTCGCGCAGTCAGGAATTGCAGGCCGACCAGTTGGGGGTCCAGTATCTGAGCAGTGCAGGCTATGACCCGCTCGCGCTGTCGACGATGCTCGCGAGCCTTGCGAACCAGACGACCCTCGACGCGCGTCTTGCGGGCGGCGATGCGCGGTCGTTGCCCGAATGGGCGAGCACCCACCCCGACCCGGCCTCGCGCGTCCGCAATGCCGAGACGCTGGCGAGCCGGGTTGGCGGACGTGGCGGGATGCGCAACGCTGACGCCTTCCTCGCTTCGGTCAACGGCGTCCTTTACGGCGACGATCCGAAACAGGGTGTCGTCGAAGGCCGGGAATTCCTCCATCCTGACCTGCGACTGAAATTCGCCGTGCCGAACGGCTATGGCATGCAGAATGGGGTCAACGCGGTGTCGATCAGCGGCAGCGGCGGGCAAGCGCAATTCACCACCGCACCGTATAACGGCGACATGAACGCCTATATCGCCGCGGCATTCAAGGCGATCGCGGGGAACGCGTCGATCAGTCCGGGGGCGATCCAGCGCACGACGGTGGGGGGCATTCCGGCATCCTATGCGACCGCGCGGGCGAACACCCAGTCGGGTCAGGTCGATGTCACCGTCTTTGCCTATGAATTTTCGCGCAGCAGCGCGTTCCACTTCGTCACGCTGACGAAAGCGGGCGGCGGCGGCGTGTTCAATTCGATGTTCAACAGCGTCCGGCGGCTGAGCGCGAACGAGGCGGCGGCGATCCGGCCGCGGCGGATCGATGTGGTGACCGTGGGACGCGCGGATACGGTCGCGAGCCTGTCGAAACGCATGGCGTACAGCGATTATCAGGCGGAGCGGTTCCAGGTACTCAACCGGCTGAGCGCATCGAGCCGGCTGACGCCGGGGCAGAGGGTCAAGATCGTCGTCTATTCCGCCCGCTGACCACGGGCACAAAAAAAGGGGCGGTGTTTCCACCGCCCCTTTTCGGTTTGGCTGGCGCTCTATTACGGAGCAGCCGGAGCAGCCGTCTGGTTCAGGTTCTCGTTGACCTTGTCGAAGGTGCTGCTGACGCTGGTGCCGACGCTCTGCATCGCGGTGATGCCGGCGACGGCGATCAGAGCGGCGATGAGGCCATATTCGATCGCGGTCGCGGCTTTGGTGTCGCGGACGAATTTCTTGATGAACTTCATGACTGGTCTCCTGATTTCACTTACCCTGTTGACGGTCTGGTCGGGTCAACATCTGCGGGTCTAGGACGAATAGGTTTTGAAAATCTTAATGGGCAGGTTCGAACATCTGGCCTGTCGAATCCCGTTTCCGCACAGATTTTCCGGGTTACATCGCGTTGGTCGCCTTGTTGGAAACATGCGTCCACATCTTCGACGTAGAGTTGCCCACTTCGGTGATGGTGCTTACGGCCGCCAGAAATATAAGGGCCAATATCAGCCCATATTCGACGGCTGTGGCGGCCCTGGTCGACCGCATCAGCCTGGTAATATTGTGCATTTGTTCCACCCCTGACTGAAATTATAGTTCCCGAGGGTCCCATTGTTCGCACAGGAAGGTTAACAATTTGTCCGCGTTTAGCCCCGGAAAACTGCCAAAAACATCGCTTGTCGTCGTGGCGGCGGCGCTCGTCGACCGCGACGGGCGATTGCTTGTGCAGCAGCGTCCCGAAGGTCTGTCGATGGCCGGTCTGTGGGAATTTCCCGGTGGCAAGCTGGAGCCCGGCGAAACGCCGGAGCAGGCGTTGATCCGCGAACTGGCGGAGGAACTGGCGATCGATGTCGATCACGCTTGCCTCGCGCCCGCTTGCTTCGCGAGCGACATGCTGGGCGACCGGCATCTGCTCCTGCTGCTCTATGTATGCCGCAAATGGGGCGGAACTCCCGTCGCGCAGCATGCCAGCGCGCTTCGCTGGGTGCGTCCCGCGCAATTGCACGGGCTCGACATGCCGCCCGCCGACAAGCCGCTGATCGGCCTGCTGGAGGCCTTGATCTAGTCTTGAGGCTTCAACGCGTCGGCGAGCGAGGCGGTCCCGCTGCCGCGCCGCGCGGGCTGCGGCTGATCGGGATGCGGCGCCCAGCCGCTGAAGTGGACGAGGCGAAAGCTTTCGGCGACGCGGCCGTCAGGATCGGCGTCGGCGGCGAAAGCAGCCGCAATCCGCGCCGCTTCCTCGCGTGTCAGCGGTGGCGGAGCGGGGGCAAGGCGGCTCGACAATCCCGCAGCGCGCAGGTCGCGCACCAGCGCAAACCAGTCGCCGTACCGCACCGTCAACGCCTCGACGTCGACGACGGGCATGGTGAAGCCGACACGCTGGAGCAGATTGCCCATCGCTGCGAGGTCGATCTGCGGATGCAGGCGCGCGATCGATCGCACACCATCGGCCATCGTCGCGCGGCGCAATCGCGGCAGACTGCCGTCGCCGAGGAACGCGCCGAGCAACAGACCGTCTGGCGCGAGGAGCGCACGCAACCGGACGAGCGCACCGGGTACGTCATTGACGCTGTCGAGCCCGCCGGGCCACAGGATGAGGTCGAAGCTGCCGAAGGGAAGGTCGATCGCATCGGCCTCGACCGCGATCGCCCCGTTTGCCGCGGCGAGGCGCGGACCCGCTTCGACGATCGTGAGCTCGCTGCCGGTCGCGCGCAAATGGTCGACAAGCGCCGCGTCGTGTGCGCCGATGAGCAAGGTGTGCGCGAAGTCGCGCGTCACCATCGTCAGCCGGTCGAGCAATGTTTCGGCGATGATCGGGGCGAGGAAGTTGCCCGATGCGGGAAGGCGCGCCATGCGGTCGCGTTGCGCACCGTGGCGGGCAGGGGAGAAGAGCGGGCGGGGGGATTGCGACATGCGCGGCTTGTGCCTTCTTCGCCGATGCTTCACAAGTCGGTGATGAGGATGGCGACGGGGGAAGCCGAAACGGGCGATGCGCCGCGCACGGCATGGCTTGGCGGCTTGCGCGCCGCAGCGCGGACGATCGTCGATTATGCGCTGCCGCCGCGTTGCCCCGGCTGCGGCGTCATCGTCGGAGAAGACCGGCAATTCTGCCTTACCTGCTGGTCCTCGCTCGATTTTCTCGACGGACCCGCCTGTACCCGCTGTTCGATCCCGCTGCCGACGGCGTTGCCGGGCGAACCGGTCGCGTGCGGCGCATGCCTTGCGAACGAGCCGCCGTTCGACGGTGCGCCCGCCGCGGTCGCTTATGGCGCCGTCGCGCGGACGGTGGCGTTGCGGCTCAAATACGGGCGGAGACTCGGCCATGCGCGGCTGATGGCGCGGCTGATGGCGCGTCGGCTCGGAACGCTCGGCGAGTGCCGGGAAATGGTGTTGATACCGGTGCCGCTACACCGCTGGCGGCTCTGGTCGCGCGGCTTCAACCAAGCCGCGCTGGTGGCCGACGAGCTCGCTCGGATAACCGATGCCAGGTGCGATCATCATCTGTTGTTGCGAACGAAGGCCACCGTATCGCTCCGCGGAAAGCGGCGGCGCGAGCGCGAACGGATCGTTGCCGGCGCCTTTGCGCTGGCGAGCGATGCAAAGGCGCGCGGGGCGGGGCAGCATCTGGTGCTGATCGACGACGTCCATGCGAGCGGCGCGACATTGCGTGCAGCGGCCAGGGTGCTTAAACGCAGCGCCGCTGCGCGGATATCGGTCCTGACCTGGGCCCGCGTCGTCCCCGATGCTCTCATGACAGGCAACATATTTGACTTTGCGGACGTTGATTCCGATATGCATGGTGAAAGGATGACAGGATAGCCGCATGGCCAGGATCGAAGTCTACACAAAAGCCTTCTGCCCCTATTGCACCCGCGCGAAAGCGTTGCTGGGCAAAAAGGGCGCTGACTTTGAGGAAATCGATGTGACGATGGATCGCGCAGGGTTCGAATCGATGATCGAACGCGCGAACGGTCGCCGCACCGTACCGCAGGTTTTCATCGATGGCCGCCACGTCGGCGGCAGCGACGACCTTGCCGCGCTCGATGCGAAGGGCGAACTCGACGCGTTGCTCAAGGCGGCGTGACATGATCGTTTTCGACCTGTGTTGCGCGGCCGGCGATCACCGGTTCGAGGCTTGGTTCGCGAGCAGCGAAAGCTTTGCGGACCAGCGGGCGCGCGGTTTGATCGATTGTCCGATATGCGGCGACAGCGACGTCAAAAAGGCGGTGATGGCGCCGCGGGTCGGCGCGAAGTCGAACCAGTTGCAGGTTGCGCCCCGCGTCGACATCGCGTCGGTGCCTGAAGAACTCTCGCCCGAACTAATGCGCAAGGTCATCGCCGGAATCGCAGCCAAACAGGCGGAAATGCTACCCCGGTCGCGCTGGGTCGGTCGCGATTTCGCCGATGCCGCGCGCGCGATGCACGACGGGCGCGCCGTCGAAGACCTGATCCATGGCGAGGCCTCGCCCGAAGAAGCGCAGGCGTTGCACGACGACGGGATCGCCGCGATGCCGCTGCTCGTCCCGATCGTTCCCCCCGATGCAGTCAACTGACCCCGAACAATCCTCGGGGCCGGCCCGCGGTGCGGGCTGGTCCGATGATTCCGGCAGAACGTCTGAAAAGCCCGCGGCCGCCGCGCCCGTCCCGCTGTGCCGGTACGAGGAATTGGCGATCCGCGAGAATCGCGCACGCGAGACGTGGCGTGCGAAAGGCAAAGCATCGGTGCGCCCTGTCGATCCCGCCGATTGACGATTTGGGCCCTGCGCCGCTACACGAGCCGCAGCGCACCCGTAGCTCAGCAGGATAGAGCATCAGATTCCTAATCTGGGGGCCACTGGTTCGAATCCAGTCGGGTGCACCACTTCGGAACAAAGCCGGGCACGGCGCCCGGCTTTGTTTCGGCTGCCCCCGCGGTCAACGCTCGCAGCAGATCGTGTCGAACCGCTCCGCGCAAAGGCGAACAGTCCTTCATGCGAAGACGCTCGGGACAGAAACGCCGCGCCGGTGCCGGTAATTCCTTCACGAACATCCGATGCGGGCCGTGGGTGAAGAGGCGGGCGAGCCAGGCACGTTGCGATCCTGCACGTTGCCGGGAATGATCACGGCGTTGCAGCCGCTGTCTATTGTGCATGCTGTCTCGCGCCGAGGTCGACGGTCGGCTCGCGCTTCCGGACGTGCCGGTTGCGTGGATCGCGCCGTGTCGCTATGCGCCGCGGCTCGGGCTTGGGAAGGCAGTTATGGGCAGTTATTCGGCTTCGGCACAGCATCTGGTCGACGAAATGCGCGGCGCGGCCCTTGCCGAACCCGCCCGCGGGCTGGCCTTTCAGGGTGCCCCCGGGGCGAACAGTGACCTTGCCGCGCGTGAATATGACGCCAATTCACTGCCGATGCCCTGCTATGCGTTCGAGGATGCGATCGATGCCGTGCGCGAGGGCCGCGTCGACCGCGCGATCATCCCGATCGAAAACAGCCTGCACGGCCGCGTCGCCGATATCCATTTTCTGCTCCCCGAATCCGGCCTGTCGATCGTCGGCGAGCATTTTCTGCCGATCCGCTATGGCTTGATGAGCCGCAACCTTGGCCCGGTAACGCGCGCTATGAGCCACGAACAGGCGCTCGGCCAATGTCGCCACTGGCTGCGCGCGAACGGCATCGCGCCGGTCGCGCACAGCGACACCGCGGGCGCCGCTGCGTGGGTCGCCGACAGCGACGAGATCGGACTCGCCGCGCTCGCACCGCCGCACGCCGCCGACATATACGGGCTGACGCTCCACGGCACGGGCATGGAGGACGCCGATCACAATACGACGCGTTTCGTCGTGCTGGCGCGCGAGCCACTGACCGATTTCGCAGGCATCGACGGGCCGTTGATGACGACCTTCATGTTCGAGGTGAAGAATATCCCGGCGGCGCTTTACAAGGCGCTCGGCGGCTTCGCCACCAACGGCGTCAACATGACGAAGCTCGAAAGCTACCAGACCGGCGACAGCTTTGCCGCGACGCAATTCTATTGCGATATCGTCGGTGCCCCCGGGGACGAGCGGATCGACCGGGCGCTCGAGGAAATTGATTTCCAGACCAAGTCGCTGCGGTTGCTCGGCACTTACGCGCAAGCCCGGGTACGCGGTTAAACTTTTCGGCGCGGATGCGCGTTCAGTTGCCCCGGCGACGGAGCATCCGCGCCGTCGCCGAGGTCTGGACGATGAACAGCGTCACGAGAACGCTCGAAACCACGAGCGCGAAGAGGTCAAAGGCCGAAAAGTTGGTTCCGCCTATGTCGGCGCCCCCGACGATCGGCATGGCGATCGTCATCGCCATCAGCATCAGCCTGAGTTCGGTTGGGCCGCCCGCCATATAGGAGAGGCGGAATTCGCCAAGGATTTTCGCGGCGATGAAAGTATGAATCGACAGCAGGAAATAGCCGATCACCCCCATCAACGCGACGTCGAGCCGCATATAGGGGCTCATCCCGATCGCGCTGATCATCAGCAGCGTCGCGATCGCATCGACGCTGTGATCGACGAAATAGCCATAGTTGGGCCGCTCGATACGGCGCCAGCGCGCGAGGCTGCCATCGAGCGAATCGCCGAACCAGTTGACGATATATCCGACGAGCGAAAGGCCGAGCCATTCGCTGTCGAACCAGCTGAGCAGATAGCCCGCGGCGACGAGCACGGCGCCGGCGAAGCCCAGCGTGGTGAGCTGGTCGGGGGTCACCCAGGCGGGCAGGCGCGCGCAGAGCCAGTTGAGCAGGCGGCGTTCGCTGCGCGCGAGGATATTCTGCTGTATGCGCACTGGAGGCGTCGCCGCCTGATGGAGATGCGGATTGCTGCTCATGCTCGCCTTTCGTCGGTGGCTGTCACATCTGTGTCAGCCAGACGTCACGGACGCGTCATAGGCGCAGTTCCTCGCATAAGAAAGGGCGCGACGCATGATGGGGGACGGGACGAAGCCGGAACGGGTCGAATCCGCCATAATGCGGACTTTCTCGATGCGAAAAGCCGGTTCACGCCTTGAAACGGGCGGTCGCTATTCGCGCCAGGGCCCGATTTCGCCGACTTCTCCGATCGTCCGGTAACGCACGGCATCGTCGATCCAGGCCACTTCCCACATCGGCGCGGGGCGTGCCCATTCGCCGATCACGAACAGCGGCCTCTTTTCCCGCGCCACGAAGGCGAGGTCGTCCGGGGTCGGGCCGGGAACGATCGTTTCGGACCGCTGGTGCAAGCGAATGATCGCGAGCGTCCCCTGCGGCGGCGCGGGCAACGACTGGCGCGAGGGAAAGCCGGTGCTGGCGGCGATCACCGGGAAACCCTTGTCGTCGCGGGCGATCAGCAGCACCTTGTCGGCGGTGGGAAAGGGGCCGTTCACCGCGTGGCCCACGACCTTGCGTCCCGCGATCGCGGCGAATTCGCGGATGTCGGTGTCGGCAACCGGGGCGAGGGCGGTCGGCGCCGCGACGCC
>NZ_DATMST010000269.1:0-1847 GCF_035565275.1 Sphingopyxis sp. | reverse complement strand
GCTGATGGCTGCCGCGGCCGCCGCGGGTCAGGGCATCGCGCTCGCGCCGCCGTCGATGTTCGCGCGCGAACTTGCCGCCGAACTGCTCGTCCAGCCGTTCGATATCGAAATCGACGCCGGCCGCTACTGGCTCACCCGCCTGATGTCGCGCCCCGAAACGGATGCAATGGCGCGGTTTCGGGAATGGCTGATCGCGGAGATGGCGTAATCCGGGCAGGGCAATGTTTACGATGAAAACATCAGCGACCGACCTGTGCCTCTCGAAGTTAACAATGATAAGATAACTCTCTGCGCGGCCTTGCGCTGCGCCGGCTTCGGGGTGGTGAGCTGCCATCGTGCACCGCCCCTTTCGTCATCCCGGGCTCGACCCCGAATGACGATGAAAGCGACGGCAACTTCCGGCCGACGACGCCTCTTACCCCATAACCCACTGCCGCCGCGCATAGCCCTGCGCCCAGAGCAGCGCGGTCAAATCATGATGCCGGATCACCGCCGCTGCGGCCTCACCCGCAGCGGGATGCGGATAATAGCCGACCCCTAGCCCCGCCGCGGTGATCATCGGAATGTCGTTCGCGCCGTCACCCACCGCCAGCGTCTCGGCCAGCGGCAGGCCGTGCCGCGCCGCTTCGGCCTTCAGCGTCTCGATCTTCGTCGCGCTGTCGACGATCGGCTCGACTACCCGGCCGGTCAGCTTTCCGTCGCGAATCTCCAGCTCGTTGGCGACCACCTTGTCGAACCCGATCGCCTCGGCCACCGGCCCGGCAAAGGGCATGAAACCGCCCGATATCAGGATCGAATACGCACCGTGCGCCTTCATCGTCTGCACCAGCGTCCGCGCGCCGCGCGTCAGCCGCACGCGCTCCATCCGGCAATCGGCCAGCGTCGCCTCGGGCATGCCGCCGAGCAGCCCGACGCGCTCCTCCAGCGCGGCGCGAAAATCGAGCTCGCCGCGCATCGCGCGCTCGGTGATCGCCGCGATCTGCGGCTTCAGCCCGGCATAATCGGCGAGTTCGTCGATGCATTCGACCGTGATCATCGTCGAATCCATATCGGCGATGATCAGCTTCTTGGTCCGGTCGCCCAGCGGCTGGACGACGATGTCGAGCGCGCCATGGTCCATCTGCGCCAGTTCCCTGCGCGCACTGACCAGGCTGCCCTGAAAAACGATATCGGCCGCGTCATGCTCGTCGAGCCAGTGCGGCGCGCCGACATCGTGCCCCGTCGCGTCGAGCCGGTCGATCGCTTCGCGAACCACCTCGTCGGTCAGCTTCCCGGCTGCTATCAGCGTCGCGACGAACATGGCATCTCCTTCTATCTCTTCGGCGCACAGGCCGCCTCTCGCGCTTATTGCCGGACCCACCGCCAGCGGCAAGAGCGCTTTGGCGGTCGCGCTCGCAAAATCCCTTTGCGAGACAGGCCGTGACGCGCTCGTCGTCAATGCCGACGCAAGTCAGGTCTATGCCGACCTCGCCATCCTGTCGGCGCGCCCGACCGAAGAAGAGATGGAGGGCGTGCCCCACCGCCTTTTCGGCCACATCGACGCCGCCGAAGCCTGCCATGCAGCGCGCTGGGCGGGCGAAGCGCGCGACGTCATCGTCCGGGCGCATGATGCGGGGCAGGTCCCGATCCTCGTCGGCGGTACGGGGCTTTACCTCCGCACCTTGCTTTACGGCATCGCGCCCGTCCCCGAAATCGACCCGCAAGTTCGCGATGCCGTCCGCGCCCTGCCTGTCGCCGATGCCCACGCCGCGCTTGCCGGGGCCGATCCCGAAGCCGCCGCGCGCCTCCATCCTGCCGATACCACCCGCGTTGCGCGCGCGCTGGAGGTGATACGCTCGACCGGCCGC
>NZ_DATMST010000268.1:0-8229 GCF_035565275.1 Sphingopyxis sp. | reverse complement strand
GTTGCAACCCCCGCCGCCGATCCCGTCGCGATCGCGCGCGAAAAGGGCAGCGACACCTATGCGGTGATGAGCGGCAACCTCGCCACGCCGCATATCGTCGAACGCGAGAAGGACAGCGGATCGGGCCGCTATCTCGCGCTTCTCGCGGGCGAGGTGCAACGCGCACGCGCCGCGGGCCCGCTGCCGCCCGTCACGCCCCGTTTCGAGGCGCTGTCGAGCGGCGGCACCAGCATTGCGGTGCAGCAGTCGCTCGGTTTCGGCGCGGTCTTCGTCATCTTCCTCCTGACCCTGCTCCTCGCGGGCCAGACGGTGAGTTCGCTCGCCGAGGAAAAGGGCAACAAGGTGATCGAGATTCTCGCCGCCGCCGTGCCGCTCGAAAGCGTCTTTCTCGGCAAGCTGCTCGGCTTTCTCGGCGTCGCGGTGCTCTTCATCGCTTTCTGGGTCGTGCTGGCCATGGGCGGCGGCCTGATCGCGGCCCTGCTGTCGGATCCGGGGCAACTGGCTGCCGCGGACGGCGCGGGCAGGGCCGCGGCGGCGCTCGCGTCGACGCCCGCGACGGGCTGGCCCTTTTTCCTCGGCATCGGCTTCGTCTATTTCGTCCTCTCCTTCCTTCTCCTCGGCGCGGTCTTTCTCGGAATCGGCGCGCAGGCCTCGACCGTGCGCGAAATCCAGATGCTCAGCCTGCCGATCACCATCTTCCAGGTCGGGATGTTCAGCCTGTCGGCGGCGGCCGCGAGCGCGCCGGGCAGCGGCCTCGCCCGCTTTGCGCAAATCTTCCCCTTCTCCTCGCCGCTCGCGATGGCGGCACGCGCGGCGACCGACGATACCAAGGCGGTCCATCTGCTCGCGCTGGGCTGGCAGGCGATCTGGGTCGCGCTCGTCATCTGGGTTTCGGTACGCCTGTTCCGCGCCGGCGTGCTCGGCGGCGGCGGCAGCTGGAAATTCTGGAGGGGCAAAACCGCCGCGGCGCCCGACCCGTCGCCGCCTCATTGACAAAGCTGTTAGCAGTGGCATTCTGCAACTGATTTCGACGACGGCGGCAAACGTCGCGGCGAGTCCCTTGCCAAGAGAGGATGCCCGATGGCGACTGCAGCCAAGCCCCAGCCCGTCCCACAGCCTGTTACCCACGCCCATGACATGAGCCCCGCCGCCCTCTATTCGGAGGATCGCTGGCAGGAACCCTTTGCCGAAATCCGCAAGCTCGGCGGCATCGTGAAGTGCGAGGACAGCGTCCACGGTCCCTATTGGAACATCGCGAGCCATCAGGCGATCCAGCATGTCGAGGCGCTCCCCGACATCTACAGCTCCTCGTGGGAATATGGCGGCATCACGATCCTCGAACGCGACGAGGACGAGGATTTCCGCCTGCCGATGTTCATCGCGATGGACCGGCCGCAGCATACCGACCAGCGCCGCACCGTCGCCCCCGCCTTCACGCCCGCAGAAATGACGCGGCTGTCCGAAGATATCCGCCACCGCACCGGCGAAGTGCTCGACGGACTGCCGTGGGGCGAGACATTCGACTGGGTCGATCGCGTGTCGATGGAACTGACGACGCAGATGCTCGCGCTGCTTTTCGATTTCCCGTGGGAAGATCGCCGCAAGCTCACCGAATGGTCCGACTGGATGGGCGACGTCGAACTCGCGCAGAAACCCGAGCTCAAAGAACAACGCCGCGCGGTGCTCGAGGAAGCCTTCGTCTATTTCCAGCGGCTGTGGATGGAAAAGCTCGACCAGCCGCCGACCCCCGACCTTTTGTCGATGATGCTGCACAGCGAAGCGATGCGCGACATGGACAAATATGAATTCATCGGGAACCTCGTGCTGCTGATCGTCGGCGGCAACGACACGACGCGCAACACGATGTCGGGGCTCGCCTATGGCCTCGACAAATTTCCCGAACAGCGCGCGAGGCTCGAAGCCGATCCGTCGCTCATTCCCAACGCGGTCAGCGAGATCATCCGCTGGCAGACTCCGCTCGCGCATATGCGCCGCACCGCGATCGCCGACGCCGACCTCTTCGGGCACCAGATCAAAAAAGGGGACAAGCTCATCCTCTGGTACCTGTCGGCAAACCGGGACGAAAGCGTGTTTGATCAGGGCGACGATCTCGACCTGACCCGCGAAAACGCCCGGCGCCACCTGTCATTCGGTTACGGCGTCCACCGCTGCGTCGGCGCGCGGCTTGCCGAACTCCAGTTGCGCATCCTGCTCGAGGAAATGGCCACACGGCGCATGCGCGTGAATGTCGTCGGCGATCCCGAACGCGTCCACGCCTGCTTCGTCCACGGCTTCCGTTCGCTGCCGGTGCAAATCGCGAAATATTGACGCCCGCTTGTAACCATCCGGTGAAGGCATACGTATCGGGAATATGATCGAACGTCGTCATCTTCTCGGCGGACTCGCCCTCGGCGGCGCCATCATCGGCGCGCCGATGCTCTTCGCCAGATCGGCGCGCCCGAAAGCGCAGGCCGGCTGGCAACTCAGCGAAGCCGAGTGGAAGAAGCGGTTGTCGCCGCTCCAGTATCGCGTGCTGCGCGAGGCTGCGACCGAGCGCGCGTTCACCAGCCCGCTCGACAGGGAAAAGCGCGCCGGCACGTTTCTTTGCGCCGGCTGCGCGCTGCCGCTCTATTCGAGCCGGACCAAATTCGACAGCGGCACCGGCTGGCCAAGCTTCTGGGCGCCGCTGAAGGGCGGCATCGCGACCTCGACCGACCATGATCTCGGCTATGCACGCACCGAAGTGCATTGCAGCCGCTGTGGCGGCCATCTGGGGCACGTCTTCAACGACGGGCCGAAGCCGACCGGGAAACGCTATTGCATGAACGGCGCCGCGCTGAGCTTCCGCCCCGCCTGACGCTTCGGTATCACCGCGCCGCAGGTCTGACCCGCCACACCGACAAGCCGCTTTTCTCGCCGATCGGCACCGCTTCGAGCCAGGCGGGGGGCTTACCGGCGTAGAGCAGGGCGGCAAGGTCATCCTTGCGCGCGCGGCGATACTGGTCGAAATCGGCGGCGCTCCGGCAAAAGACGATCAGTGACGCCTGCTGCTTGCGGACGAGCGCCTCGGCCTGCGCCGGGTCGCCAACGAACACACGGATCGTATCGGCCATCGCCTCCCTGTTACGATGATGACCGCTGGCGACAAGGCTGTGGCGTGTCCAGAAGATCAGCGGGGCACCCAGGTCGATCGGGGTCAGGATCGTCGTCGGCGGCAGCTGGCCGAGCCCCGCGAGCGCCACGCTGTCGAGGCAGGTTCGCTCGATCGGCGCCAGCACTACGGCTTCTTTCTCGTCGGGCTTGAGCGCCGGAAAAAGGGCGCCGAGTATGATCGCCGCCGCAATGCTGCCGGGCAACGGCAGGGTCAGACCGGCGGCGGCCGAGGCAAGGATCCGCGGCAATGCCGACGGGATGGCGCGCGCCCGTTCCCATGCGCGCAGGCCCAGCCAAGCGCAGCCGGGCAACGCAAAGACATGTGCGGTCGACACGCTGCGCAGCACGAGCAGCGACAGTGCCGCCGCGCCGAGCAGTGCGATGATCACTGTCGCCCAGTTGCGGCGGTCCCCGGCGGTGACACTGCCGCGCCAGGCAAGCAGCGACCCGGCGAGCCCGACGAGCGAGGGCGTGAGGACGAAAATCGCGTCGAAGGGAAGCGAGGCCCAGAGCGGCTGGCCCTCAAGGACGTTCCGGTACCAGTATTTGACGACGATCGGATCGAGCGAGGCAAAGGGTCCTTTCGCACATTGCGGTTCGGTCCAGACCAGCGCTCCCGCCGCGAGACCCGCTGCGCCGGCAAGAAGTGCGAAGCGCGTCACGCGCTGCGCGGGATTCGCGCGCGCCGCCGCCAGAACCACCGCCGCCGCACCGACGAATGCCGCCAGATAGGGGGCCGAAAGCGAATCGCACCAGGTGCCGGCGAGCCCGACAGGTCCGCGGGTTACGAACTGGAACAGGATCGCGCCACCCGCGAGCGCGAGCATATAGCCGCCCATGCGGGCGCGGTCCCCGGTGCGCCCGTACAGGGCCCAGCGCAGCGCGGCGAGCCCCGCAAACAGCGCGACGATCGGCAATCCTTCGATCGAGACCGCGAGCAACGCCGCGGCGCAAAGGCCGGCGATCAGGCCCGCCCGCCACGTCGCGGGCCGCAGCGCCTGTCCCATGATCAGCATCGCAAGGAAAATCTGCCAGCCGTGATGATCGACGCGCAGCGGGCGAAACTGCATCACGACGAACCCCGACAGGATCAGGAACAGCGGAACGACCCACGCGATTCGCCGGTCGGAAAGATCCCGATAGCCGAGCACACACGCGATGCTGAGCGCCGCACCCAGCAACGGCGGCCAGAGCGTCATCACGATACGTTCGGCCAGCGCCTGCCCGAACAGCGGTTTCAGCAGCAGGATACCGGCGGCCAGCGGCGCATCGACGATGCGCGACCAGTGCATCAACACACCGCCGCCCGCTGGATTGACGCGATATTGATTGAGATCCCACCAGCCTTGTCCGGCGAGAAGGTCGCGCACCTGCGCCATCCGCATCGCGTCGTCGGTATCACCCAGTTCGAGCACGCCGATCGCATGCCATTTTCCGACGATCGCGATCAGGCTGATCGCGGTCCACAGGATCAGCGCGATGCGTATCGGGGTCAGCCAGGTCGCGCGCGCGACGCGGTCGGCTACCGGCGCCCCGGTCACGCGGCGGCCGCCCGGAACACGATATGACGGCGCAGCAAATAGGTCGTCTGGAAGCTGATGACGATCGCGAGAAGCTTCGCGAGGCGCGGGTCGAGACCGAGCGCGCTGCCGCCGCCGACGATCGCGGTGGTAACGGTCAGGCCGACCAGCGCCGAGGCGACGAACAGCAGCTTCTGCCGATGCCGCTCCCCGGTGCCCCGCGCCGCGGCGCCGTCGGCGAAAACGAGCCGGCTCGATACCATCCAGTGGACGAGAATCCCCGCGCAATAGCCTGTCGCCGACGCCGACATCGGTGACAGCCCGGCGTCGAGCAGCATCAGGAACAGCCCGGCGTCGCTCGCCAGCGCGAGCACGCTGGCGAGCAGATAGTTCAGCCAGCGAATTTCGCCGCGCCGGACCGAACTTATCAGTCTGGTGACGGGTTGCATCGCACCGATCCCCCGGCCAAGGCCCTACGCCGCCTTCGACACACGCGCGGGAACATCGCGAACCGACGCCAGCGCGGCCTGTTCGCCTTCGGTGCCACTCTCGTGATATTCGGCGTCCTCGTTGACGCCCCAGATATCATAGAGGCGCTCGCCCGCCACGATGTTGCGCACCGTCAGCATCGCGGTCATCATCGCGTGATCCTGATTGTTGTAGCGATGCATGCCGTTACGCCCGACCATATGCAGCGTCGGATAGCGCGCTTCGAGTTCGCTGCGCATCGTCTCGACATGCGCGGCATAGTCATCGTCATAGACCGGATAGGCCTTTTCCTGCCGTACCACCGCACCGCCGACGACATCTTCGGGATTGCAGAGGTTGAGGATCGCCATTTCCCTGGTGGCCAGCGCGACCAGATCGTCATCGCTCGACGACCAGAGCCCGTCGCCCTCGAAGCAGAAATATTCGAGCCCGACGCATGCAATAGCCGGGTCGGGCACCATCTCGGGCGACCAGCTGCGGAAATTCTGCACCCGGCCGACCTGCACCTTGCTGTCGTGGATATAGATCCAGTTGTCAGGAAACAGGTCCTCCGAGCGAATCTTGAGCGCGACGGTCAGGAAGTCGCGATATTTGAGGTTCGGTGCGGCGTTCAGCGCGCATGCGGGAAGCGGATGGATCCGCGCGGCGAGCTCGCGCATCGGCGCCGAGCTGATCACATGGCCTGCGTCGATCACGACATCACCGTCGGGGCCGTTCGCGGTCATGCGCCAGCGGCCGGTCCGCTGGTCCTGCGTCAGCTGCTTGAAGCTGTGCCCCATCAGTACGTGATTGCCGCCCGCGACGACCTTTGCCGCCGCCGCATCCCACATCATGCCGGGGCCGAGCCGCGGATAGCGAAAGGTTTCGAGCAAGGTCTTGGTCGCCATGCCGTCGTTCGGGCGCTTGTTGAGCCCGAGGCTGCGCTTCAGCCCGTCGAGCACCGCGCCGCCGAGACTGAGCCCCTTGATGCGCTGCGCGGCCCAGTCGGCCGACATCTCGTTGCACGGCATGCCCCACACCTTCTCGGTATAGGTCTTGAAAAAGATCGAATAGAGCTTCCGCCCGAACTGGTTGATCGTCCAGTCCTCGAAACTGCGCACCTTCCGGTTCGGAAACAGCTTCGCCTGCGCATAGCTCGCCATGCACAGCGTCGAACGCACGACACCCAGATTCCACAGCGCCTCGAATGCGCGCAGCGGGTAGCTGTAAAATTTGCCCTCATAATAGATGCGGCTCATTCGCGGGCGCTCGATGAAATCGTCGGGCAGAATCTCGTTCCACAGGTCGACGACTTCGCGGCTCTTCGAGAAAAAGCGATGGCCGCCAATATCGAAACGGAACCCTTCATGCTCGACTGTACGGCTGATCCCGCCGACATAGACCGGATCCTTTTCGATCACCGTCACGCTGTAACCCTGTCGGGTCAATTGATAGGCCGCGGTCAGACCGGCCGGGCCGGCGCCGATGATCGCGACATCGACGCTCGTCGCGCGGCTTTTCGAAACTTGGGCGCTCGTCACTGGATTCCCCCACACCGGTCGGTTTGCTGCCTGTCGCCTTGCGGCAAATATGGATAAAAACCGGTTAATGGCGCGATGGTTTTGTGCCCGCGTGCCGGTCACGGCGCGCAAACCGGACGCGAACCGATCGTCGCAGGCCGCACGACGGACCGCCCCGAAAGCTGGCCGAGCCGATGCCACGCCCCCTCTCGCGCCGCGTCAGTTCAGCGGGGCGCCATCTTTCATTTCCTAATCTGGCCCGAGGGACCAAGATGGAGAAAATGGATGTTCCTGCTCAAGAAACTGGCCTTGACCGCGCTACTCGGCGCAAGCGCACTCGCCGCGCTTCCCGTCGAGGCCGACGCGCGTGATCGCCACCACCGCCATGGCTACTACGGACACCGCGACAATGACCGGTATCGCGATTATCGCCGCGACTACCGGCGCGATTATCGTCGTGACTACCGGCGCAGCCACCATCGCGACCGCCGCTATTACGACTGCCGGCGCGGCAGCGGCACGACGGGCCTGATTGTCGGGGGTGCCGCCGGCGCGCTGCTCGGTCGCGAGGTTGACCGCTATGGCGATCGCCTCCCCGGCACGATCATCGGCGGAGCGGCGGGTGCGTTGCTCGGCCGCGAGGTCGATCGCGGCGGCCGCCGCTGCTGATCGGGCGAAGACTGCGGACCGTCCCTTGCGCCTGACGTGAGCGGCGGTCCGCCTGGTCAACCAGCGCCGGCGATCAGATCGATTCGCCCGAGAGCCGCTGACAGATCATGTCGAGCTGGTCGAGCGACGCGAATTTCAGCGTCAGCGCGCCCTTGCCGCCGCCCGCATACTGGATCGCGATGCCGATACCGAGCAGTTCGGATAGATGCCGCTCGACCGCGATGATGTCGGGGTCGCGCCCGCCATCGGCGCTCTTGTATTCGAGCGCCGCTTCCTTGCGCGCCGCACCGCCGTCGCGGCCCGCGCGCACCAGCGCCTCGACCGTGCGGACCGACAGGCCTTCCTTCGCGACCCGGCGAGCTATCGCTTCAGCATCGGCCGCCCCGATCAGCGCGCGCGCATGGCCCATCGCGAGCGATCCGTCGCCGACCAGCGCCTGCACGCTGGCGGGCAGGTCGAGCAGGCGCATCAGGTTCGCGACATGGCTGCGCGACTTGCCGACCAGCTTGGCAAGCGCTTCCTGATTATGCCCGAAATCCTCGATCAGGCGGCGATAGGCGCTCGCCTCTTCGATCGCGTTGAGGTCCTGCCGCTGGATATTCTCGACGAGCGCGATCTCGTAGGTCGCGGCGTCGTCGAGCTCGCGCACGAGCGCGGGTATCTGGTGCAGCCCCGCGCGCTGTGCCGCACGCCAGCGTCGTTCGCCGGCGACCAGCTGATACCCCTCGCCGCCGGGCGACCGGCGGACGATGATCGGTTGCAGCAATCCGCGCAGCCCGATCGAGTCGGCAAGCTCGGCGATCGCATTTTCATCGAAATGGCGGCGCGGCTGTCCGGGAAGCGGGCTGATCGAGCCGACCCCGATGTGCTGGACGGCATCGCCGGACGCCGCCGGGGCC
>NZ_DATMST010000267.1:0-20001 GCF_035565275.1 Sphingopyxis sp. | reverse complement strand
GGCGGCGCCGAAGCACGAGCCGAAGCCTGTCGTCGAGGCATCAGGCGAAGGTGCCGACGCCGCGCCGAAACCCGACGCGCCGCGCATCGTGTCGATCGGCCCCGGCGGCTTCATCCGTCAGGGTCCGGGTGACCAGCAGGCGCCGATTCCGCCTGCACCGCCGCGCCGGCTGGTGCCCGCGAAGCCGAGCCCCGAGATCGCCGACAAGACGACCTTGCTCGACCTCAACGATCGCATCTGCCGCTGGCCGATGGGGCATCCGGGCGAGCCCGACTTCCATTTCTGCGGCGAAGCGGTGAACC
The DNA here is from genome assembly GCF_035565275.1 of Sphingopyxis sp. Classification (GTDB taxonomy): domain Bacteria; phylum Pseudomonadota; class Alphaproteobacteria; order Sphingomonadales; family Sphingomonadaceae; genus Sphingopyxis. Next base: position 19,699 of record NZ_DATMST010000267.1, on the reverse strand, counting down.
CCGGCTTCCCCTATTGCGTCGAGCATTGCGGCCGTGCCTATCAGGCGCAGCTGCCGCGCGGCACGCGTCGCCCGCCCCCGCCGCCGCCTTTCGGTGGTCCCCGAGTTCGTTAAGGGCGTCCGGTGAGGCCCTTCGGGCAGGAGTTCGAATTCGCGCGCGCGCTCGGCCTGCAAATGGTCGAGCGCGGCGACGGACGTTGCCGGATGGCGATCGACATCGAGCGCGAACGGCACTTCAATCCGCAGGGCGTCGCCCACGGGGGCGTCGCCTATTCGCTCGCCGATACGGCAATGGGCGGTGCAGTTACCAGCCTGCTCTCCGACGATTTCTGGTGTGCGACGCTGGAGATCAAGTTCAACTATCACGTCGGGGTGCGCGAAGGTCGATTGACCTGCGACGCGACCGTTCTTCATCGGGGCAAACGCATCGCCAATATTGACGCGCGGTTGTTTCAGAACGATCGGCTCGTCGCCAGCGCCAACGGCAATTTTGCGATTTTCCCGGCTCCGGAAGCCGGATAGGCGAAAGGCGCCGGATCATCTGACCCGGCGCCTCCCCTTCCGCTCCCAAGAGGTCAGAAGCGGTAGCTCAATGTCCCGCGTATGCTGTGCGTGCGGAAATGCGGATCGCTGCGCTGGATGTCGGTCCCGCCGCCGTTCAGCAGAAACGGATTGGTCGCCGGGTCCGCGGTGCCGGCGCCCACATTCACGACATAATCCTTGTCCTTTACGTCGGTGTACAGATATTCGAGGCCGAGCCCGATCTTGTTGGTGACCATCAGCTCGGCGCCGCCGCCGACCGCATAACCCCAGCCGTTGCTCTTGCCGTTATCGGTGAAGCTGTTGGCAGTGTTGGTGGTAGCGAATTTGTTGTCGAGCCGCGCATAGGCGCCGCCGCCCGTCACATAGAAGAGCGCGCCGCCCCCGGGGGTGTAGCCCGCCCGCAGGCGTGCGTTCGCCTGATAATCGGCCTCGCGGCTCATCGTGTAGCTGGCGGGGGTCGTCGAAAAGCCGCTGACGCTGTCGCGCGCCTCGCTGCGGCCGCCCTCGATTACCGCGCCGAGCACGAAATTGCCCATCCGCTTGTCGTAACCGAGACGGCCGAAATATTCGGCGCCGTCCTTGTCGTTTTTGCACCCGAGATTGGCGGTTCCGGTTGCGGCGCCGTTGCAGAAGCCGGGGGCAAATGCGTCGCCGCCGTCCACCGTATTGACGGGGTCACCGTAGGTGCCGTCCCGGTTGGTGTCGAAGATCAGCGTTTCGCCGCGATCGCTTCCCTGAAGCGATCCGCCGCCGCCGATCGAGATATAGGGGCCGTCGAAGTCCTGCGACGGGTCCCGATTGTCCTGCGCGAAGGCCGGAACGGCGAGTACGGAAGCCGCCGAAACGGCGAGGAGAGCTACGAATTTCATTGTTATTACTCCACTTTTTGGTGACTTTGCAGTCGTCATCCAAACCCGAAGCCTTTGTCCAAAGTTCCTTGGCATGCCCGAAATGCGATGAAGCGAGCCCGCCGCGGGCCGCGCACCTGCTGCCAAAACCGCGCTTGCCAGCGCCCTTCCCGCGCCCTTATAGCCAGTACATGAGTCACGATTTGTTCGACGCCGCGAACCCCGCCACCGACAGCTACAACGCTTCGCAGATCGAGGTGCTGGAAGGGCTTGAACCGGTCCGTCGGCGCCCCGGCATGTACATCGGCGGCACCGATGAACGCGCGCTTCATCACCTTGCTGCCGAAGTCATTGACAACAGCATGGACGAGGCGGTCGCGGGCCATGCGACGCGCATCGAGATCGAGCTGGAGGCCGGCAACCGCTTGACCATTGTCGACAACGGTCGTGGCATGCCGGTCGATCCGCACCCTAAATTTCCGGGCAAGTCGGCGCTTGAGGTCATCATGACGATGCTCCATTCGGGCGGCAAGTTCGAGGGCAAGGCCTATGCGACCTCGGGCGGTCTCCATGGCGTCGGCGTCAGCGTCGTCAACGCGCTGTCGATCGAGACCGAAATCGAGGTGGCGCGCGGCAAGCAGCTCTACCGCCAGCGCTTCGCGCGCGGCACGCCGCTTGGCGGGCTGGAGGAGCTCGGCCCGACCCCGAACCGCCGCGGAACGAGTGTCAGCTTCATTCCCGATCCCGAAATTTTCGGCGACCATGGGCGGTTCAAGCCGCAGCGCCTCTATCGCATGGCGCGATCGAAGGCCTATCTGTTCGCCGGCGTGGAAATCCGCTGGAAATGCGCGCCCGAGCTGATCGGCGACGACACGCCCGCCGAGGCGGTGTTCCAGTTCCCCGGCGGGCTTGCCGATCATCTGAAGGAACAGATCGGGACACGCGAATGCGCGACCGCCGAGCCGTTCGTGGGACGTCAGGAATTCCCGGGCGATCAGGGCCGCGCCGAATGGGCGATCGCCTGGCCTTTGTGGTCCGATGGATCGTATAGCTGGTATTGCAACACCATCCCGACGCCTGCTGGCGGAACGCATGAAGCCGGGCTGCGATCGGCGCTGACCAAGGGGTTGCGAGGGTTCGGCGAGCTCATCGGACAGAAAAAGGCGGCGCAGATCACTGCCGAAGATGTGTTCAACGGTGGCGAGATGATGCTGTCGGTCTTCATCCGCGAGCCGCAGTTCCAAAGCCAGACCAAGGACCGCCTGTCGAGCCCCGAGGCGGCACGCCTGACCGAAAATGCCGTACGCGACCATTTCGACCATTTTCTGTCGGATAATATGGATCGCGGCCGTGCGTTGCTCGGCCTTGTTCTCGACCGGATGGACGAGCGGCTGAAGCGCAAGGCCGAACGCGAGGTCAAGCGCAAGACGGCGACGAGCGGGCGCAAGCTGCGTCTGCCCGGGAAGCTCACCGACTGTGCGAACGACGGCCCCGAAGGCACGGAATTGTTTATCGTCGAAGGCGACAGTGCCGGCGGCAGCGCCAAGCAGGCACGCGACCGCAAGACGCAGGCGATCCTGCCGATCCGTGGCAAGATCCTGAACGTCGCGAGCGCCAGCGCCGACAAGATCCGCGCCAATCAGGAAATCGCAGATCTCGCACTCGCGTTGGGTTGCGGGATGCGCAAGGATTGCGACGCCGACCGGCTACGGTACGAGAAGATCGTGATCATGACCGATGCCGATGTCGATGGCGCCCACATCGCAACCTTGCTGATGACGTTCTTCTTTCAGGAAATGCCCGACATCGTGCGGCGCGGGCATGTCTATCTGGCGCAACCGCCCCTCTATCGCCTGACCGCGGGCAATGTCTCGGCCTATGCGCGCGATGATGCGCACCGCGCCGAACTCGAAGCGACTCAGTTCAAGGGCAAGAAGGTCGAGGTCGGCCGCTTCAAGGGATTGGGAGAAATGAACCCCAACCAGTTGAAAGAAACGACAATGGACCCGGCAACGCGCTCGATGCTCCGCGTCACATTGCCGCAGGAATATGAGGAGCGGCATCTGGTCAAGGATCTGGTCGACCGGTTGATGGGCAAGCACCCCGAACACCGGTTTCAGTTCATCCAGGCCAATGCCGCGACGCTGGACGAGGCGGCAATCGACGCCTGAAAGAAATCGCCCGTCCCTGTCAGAAAGCCCCGTCACGGCCGACTAAATAGTCAGACGGGGATGTTGGCCGGAGATTTCGGGTGACCGAAGCGGAACAGGATCAGGCTTTTGGCGACGCCATCGCGCGGTTCGGCGGTGCGCTTGCGCGGCTCGCCCGCGCCTGTGAAGCCGACGCTGATCTGCGCCGCGATCTCGAACAGGATATTCAGGTCGCACTCTGGCAAAGTCTTGCCAGTTTCGACGGGCGCTGTTCGCTCAGCACCTGGGTGTGGCGCGTCGCGCACAATCGCGCCACGTCGCACATCATGGCGCGGCGGCGCCATACACGGCAAGGCTGGGCGAACATCGAAGACGTCGAGCTTCCCGCCGAGGATCCGACGCCGTTCGAACAGGCGACCAACGAACAGGCGGCAGCGCTGATCGGGTCGATCATCGACCGGCTCGATCCCCCCGACCGCCAGATCATGCTCCTCTATCTCGAAGGCGTCGCCGCAACCGAGATCGGCGAAATCACCGGCGTTTCAGCCGACGCCGTTGCTACCAAGGTCCACCGTTTCAAGACCATGCTGACACGCCGCTATGCGCGGCCCGGAGACGCATCATGACCCCCGATGATGATGACAAGCTGCGCCGCCTGTGGAGCCGGAGCGATGCGGCGCTGGAACCGCTCTCGCTTGCCGAGGTCAAGTCGCGGGCCGCGACCTTTAATAGCGCGATCGGCAGGCGCAACCGCCGCGAATATATCGCGACCGCGTTCGTCACCCTCATCTTTGGCCTCTACGCGCTGATCCTGCCCGGGGCGCTGCTCAAGGTCGGCAGCCTGCTCGTGATCGTCGGCGGCTTCGTCATGGCATGGCAGTTGTCGCGCCGCACTTCACGGCCCGGTCCCGGCGCCGCGGCGGCCGATGTCCGCGCCTATTACCGCGCGCAACTCGCAACCGAGGAGCAGATGCTGGCGAGCGTCGGCCTCTGGTATATCGGCCCGCTGATACCGGGCCTTGCTGTCTTCATGGCCGGCCTTGCGAGGGCAAGCGGGTTTGCCAGCATGTCCGGTTTTGCAGCGTTTGCAGCCATTCCGCTGGCTATTTTCTTCGGCATCTGGTTGCTCAACCGCCGCGCGGCCGCCATGCTCCGCGAACATATCGCGCGGATCGACGCGGCTGCGCCTGCGACAAAAGGAGAGATGGAGTGATCCGTTTGCTGGCATCCGCCGCTATCGCGGCAATGATCATCGTCGGCACACCATCGACGGCGATTGCCTTCCAGCCCGCGGCTTCGCCTTCGCAAACCGCGCTCGATCGTCGCGTGGCCCAACTCATCGACGTGTTCAGCGGCAAGATCGCCTTTGCCGATTTCTTCGACCCCGCATTCCAGGCCGCCGTGCCCGAAGCGCAGTTCAAGGCGTTCAGCGCCGGAATCGTCGCGCAATATGGCCAGCCGGTCGCTGTCGACAAGGTGACGTCCGCCGATGGCCGTTCGGGTACGGTCCTGTTGCGCTTCGAAAGGGGTGTTGCGACGGTGGTGCTCGACGTCGGCATAGCGGCGGACGAACGCGTAACGGCACTGCGCGTGACCGGCGTAACGGTGACCGACGACAGCTTTGACAAGGTCGCGGCGGAAATCGCGGCACTACCGGGGCAAACGGGCTTTCTCGTCGCCGAACTCGGTGACGCGGGTATCCGTCCCCTCGCCTCCGCCAATGCCGACCGCCAGTTCGCGATCGGTTCGACGGTCAAGCTCTACATTCTCGATGAACTGGCGGCGCAGGTCGCAGCGGGCAAACGGCGCTGGTCGGACGTCGTCCCGCTATCGCATTTCAGCTTTTCGTCAGCCGGCACCGCGAACTGGCCCGCCGATACACCGGTCACCCTCCAGACCCTCGCCAACTGGATGATTTCGGTCAGCGACAATGGCGCGACCGATACGCTGATCCACCTGCTCGGTCGCGAGCCGATCGAGACGCGGATGAGGAGCGCGGGACATAGCGATCCGTCGCGCAACATCCCGTTGCTCACGACGGTCGAGGCTTTCGCGCTCAAGGGCAACAATTTCGCCGACTTGCGCCCGCGCTTCATAGCTGGCGACGACAGGGCGCAGCGCAAATTGATCGACGACAATCGGGAGCGGCTGGTGCTCGAGAACGTCGACGGGGTCAGTTTCACCGCGGGGCCGCGCTTCATCGACAGCCTCGAATGGTTCGCCAGCCCGAACGATATCGCCCGGGTGATGATTGATCTGCGCGCACGCCGGTCGAAGACGCTGCTCGCGGCGATGGCGATCAACAATGGCGTCGGCCCGGTCGCCGCGGCCGACTGGACCTATCTCGGCTACAAGGGCGGGTCGGAAAATGGTGTCCTGTCGATGAGCCTGCTCGGCCAGCGTAAACTGGACGGCAAATGGTTCGTCGTCACGGCAAGCTGGAACAATCCCGACGTCAATGTCGACACCGGCCCGCTGATCGGACTGGTCACGCGACTGCTCGCGCTCGCGGCGAAATAATCTCAGACGGTCAGCGCGGCGACCAGTGCCTTCACCTTCGCCTGTCGCCACTGCGGGGTCGGCGCGACGAGCCAGTAACCACGCTTGACCGCAACCGCTTCGCCGATCTGGCGGACGCGCCCCGCCGAAATATCGGCCTCGGCAAGCATCGCCGGCACATTCGCATGGCCCAGCCCGTTCGCCGCCGCATCGATCGCCAGCCCGGCGTCGCCGAGCCGCAAGGCAGGCTCGCCGTCGGCTACCGGGCATCCCGGCCAGGCGATGCGCGTCTCGCTCCCGCTTCCCGGTCCGGCGACAGTCACCATCAGGGCGTCGGCCAGCGGCACGCCCTCATGTTCGCCCGCCCCGTCGGTCCAGAAGATCGCGAGGTCGAGGTTCGCTTCGGTGAAGTCGATCCCGCTGTCGGCCGAAACCAGCGTGAACCGCACGTCGGGCGCCTGCTGGCTGTAGCGCGCGAGCCGCGGTGCGAGCCATTTCGCGGTCAGGTCGCGCGGCGCGGCGATCGTCAGCGACTGCGACGACTGCCCCGCCTGCATCGCGCGTACCGACTCTTCGAACTGCAGGAAGCCCTGCCGCAGCGCGTCGAGCCCGGCATCGGCCTCGCCGGTCAGTTCGAGCCCCTTGGGCGTGCGGCGGAACAGCACGACGCCCAGCATATCCTCGAGCGCGCGAATCTGCTGGCCGACCGCGGCAGGTGTCACCGCGAGTTCGTCGGCGGCGCGCGTGAAGCTCAGGTGCCGGGCAGCGGCATCGAAGACGCGCAGGGCGTTGAGGGGCAGGTGCGTGCGCTTCATGACGCGGTCGCAGGGGCCACGAGCGGGAAATGCGGGATCGCGACAAGTATCTGCGACCCGTCACCCAGTTCCATGGCGTAGCTGCCGACCATCGACCCCTCGGGGGTCGCGAGCGGGCAACCCGAAACATAGTCGTACGCGCCGCCCGGACCGATCAGCGGCTGTTCGCCGACGACGCCCTCACCCTCGACTTCGCTGATCTGGCCGCGCCCGTCGCTGATCCGCCAATGGCGGCTGATCAGCTGCACGGCGGTCTCGCCATGATTCTCGACGCGAACATGATAGGCCCAGAACCAGCGCCCGAGCGCCGGGTGCGATTGTTCGGGCAGGTAGCTTACAGCTACCCGTACGGTGATCGACCCGGTGGTCGCCGCGAAGGGGAAGAAGGAGTCGATCATCTCCATGCCAGATTTCGCTTAAAGCCCCACGCGGGTCAATGCCTGGTCCAGATCGGCGATGATGTCGCGCGGGTCCTCGAGCCCGATATTGATGCGGAGCATTCCCTCGACCACGCCCATATCGGCGCGCGCTTCGGCACTGACGCCATAATGCGTCGTGGACGCAGGGTGGCAGCACAGGCTGCGCGAGTCGCCGATATTGTTCGAGATGTCGACCAGTTCGAGCGCGTTGAGAAATGCCATCGCCTGTTCGCGCCCGCCGTCGAGCACGAAGGAAAAGATTGGCCCGCACGCCTCCATCTGGCTCATCGCCAGATTATGCTGCGGATGGCTCGCCAACCCCGGATGAAGCATGCGCGCGACACGGCTTTCGATCGCCTTGCCCACCGCCAGCGCATTTTCCGACTGCCGCCGCGCGCGCAGGTCGAGCGTTTCGAGCCCCTTGAGCACCACCCACGCGTTGAACGGCGACAGGTTCGGCCCCGTGTTGCGCTGGAACGGCAACAGCACATCGTTGATGAATTTCCCGGTCCCGCAAACGGCACCGGCGAGCACGCGCCCCTGCCCGTCCATCAGCTTGGTCGCCGAGTAGGCCACCACGTCGGCACCGAAATCCATCGGGCGCTGGAGCACGGCGGTCGCAAAGGCGTTGTCGACCACGGTCGTGATGCCGTGCGCTTTCGCCACGCCGCAGACATGCTTCATGTCGACGATATCCATCGTCGGGTTGGCGGGCGTTTCGAAGAAAAAGACCTTGGTGTTCGGCTTGATCGCCTTTTCCCACGCGTCATTGTCGCGCCCGTCGACCACGGTGGTCTCGATCCCGAAGCGCGGGCATAGATGGTCGACAAGCCAGCGGCACGAGCCGAACGCTGCCTTCGCAGCGACGATATGGTCGCCTGCCGAAAGCTGGCAGAGCAAGGCGGTGGTCATCGCGGCCATGCCCGTTGCCTGTGCGCGGCACGCTTCGGCGCCTTCCATCAGCGCGATGCGCTCCTCGAGCATCGCGACGGTCGGGTTCTGCAGGCGCGAATAGGTCATGCCCTGTTCTTCGCCGGCAAAGCGCGCCGCAACTTCTTCCGCGCTGTCATAAGTATAGCCTGACGAGAGGAAGAGCGCTTCCGACGTCTCGCCATGCTCGCTGCGCCACGTGCCGCCGCGCACGGCCTGCGTCGCGGGGTGCCAGTTGCGTGTCTTGTTCCGGTCGAGGCCCGTCGTCTTCTTCATCTGTCTTATCCGTTCAAAGCTGCAAGGACCGCGTCACCGAGCGCCGCCGTTCCCATATCGCCCCCGAGATCCGCACCGCGACAACCATCCGCCAGGACCTTCGCCACCGCGGCCTCGATCCGCGCCGCGCTTGTCTCGTCGTCGCCCGAATGCCGGAGCAGCATCGCGAGCGACAATATCATCGCCAGCGGGTTGGCAATGCCCTTGCCCGCGATGTCGGGCGCACTGCCGTGGATCGGCTCGTAAAGACCCTGCTTGCCCTCGCTGAGAGAAGCCGACGCGAGCAACCCGATCGATCCCACGCACATCGACGCCTGATCGGAAAGGATGTCGCCGAAAAGGTTGCCGGTGACGACGACGTCGAACTGTCCCGGATTGCGAACAAGCTGCATCGCGGCATTGTCGACATACATGTGGCTGAGCGTCACGTCGGGATAATCCTTCGCGACCTCGATCACCACATCGCGCCACAGCTGCGAGGTTTCGAGCACGTTCGCCTTGTCGACCGAGCACAGCCGTTTCGCGCGGCCCTGCGCGGCGCGGAAGGCGACTTGGGCGATGCGCCGCACTTCGCTCTCGCTGTACGACATGATGTCATACCCCTCGCGCTCGCCGGTCGCGGTCGTACGCGTGCCCTTTTCGCCGAAATAGACGTCGCCGTTGAGTTCGCGGACGATGAGCAGATCGATCGCCGAGGCGACTTCGGGGCGCAGCGCCGAGCTGTCCTCCAGCCCTGCGAAGAGTTTCGCCGGACGGAGGTTGGCGAACAGACCCAGCTCGGCGCGCAGGCCAAGAATCGCCTGTTCGGGGCGCAGGTGTCGGGGGGCATTGTCGAACCGGGCGTCGCCGACGGCGCCGAACAATATCGCATCGGCGGCTTTTGCCTTTGCCAGCGTTTCGGGCGGCAGCGGATGGCCGGTCGCCTCATAGGCTGCACCGCCGACAAGCGCACGGTCGAGCGTGACGGGCAGCGCGAGCGCCGCGAGGACCTTTTCGGCCTCCGCCATGATTTCGGGACCGATACCGTCGCCAGCCAGCAGCAGGATTTTCAAGTCTTCGCCCTTTCGTATCTTGCCTGCCGCTTAGGGAGCGGCGGCGCGTCACGCAACCGCCCTCTTGAGCCGACCGGTCAATCTTTCCCTTACGACCAGCAAGTCGCGGTTGCGCCCGTCGAGCAGGTCGCGATCGATGAAGTGGCCGGTGATGGTCAGGCCATCGAGCACATCGGCCATCGACGGACCGGCATCCTGCCCGCGCAGAAAGGGCGGCAGACGAAACAACCGCTCCTCATAACCCGACGCCGCGCCGGCGCCGACCGCCCCGCCCGATTTGGGGCTGACGAAATCCAGATCGTCGGGAGAACCGGTCACGACGCATTCGTCGAGGCCCAGCCCGAATCCCAGTTCGGCGAGCAGCAGCAGTTCGTACCGTGCCAGCGCCGCCGCCCACAGTCGTGCCGCCTGCGCCACCTCGATCGCTTCGAGAACCGCCGATAGCCCCGTGTAGAGCGCCGGATAGGGTTGGCTTTCGGGCAGTGTAGCGGCGGTCAGGCTGGTTACCCAGTCGATCGCGGCCGCCGGCAGCGGTTCGGCGAGCAGTGGCGCCCGGCTGGCGAGCAGTTCGGCGGTGGCGCTCGCAAGCTGTTCCTCGGTGCGTGCGCGCAATTCGAGCGCGACGAGATTTCCGGGCACGAGGATCGGACGCAACCGTGTCGAACGGCCGCCGCGGACATAGCCTGCGACCAGCCCCACCTCGGGCGTCAACGCGCGCAGGATCGCACCATGCTCGCCATGCGCGCGCACCGCGCAAACGATCGCCGATGTCGTCAGGCTGGCCAAAGCACCATCTGGGTCTGCGTGACAAGCGCAACCTCGTCGCCGGCTTCGGTCCGGATACGCGTCTGCCACACCGACAGGCGCTTGCCGATTTTCACCGGCGTCGCTTCGCCGACAAGCACCGACCCGACCGGCCCGGCACCGAGGAAGTTGGTCTTGCTTTCGATCGTCGTCGTCCCGTTCGCGCCCCCGGGCAGCGTCAGGAATGCGCCGACGGCGCCGAGGCAGTCGGCAAAGGCCATGATCGCGCCACCATGGACGATGCCGCCCGCGGTGCAGATTTCGGGCCGCACGGGCAGTTTTCCGGCCACGCGCTCCTTTGTGCCTTCGTCGATCACGACCCCCAGCGTTCCCGCCAGCGGCATCGCTGCTGCGAAATCCATCCTGCCCTCTCCTTCAGCTACCCGAATGATAGAAATCATGCACCGCCTGCGCGACCGCAGCGCTGACCCCCGGCGCCTTCTTGAGATCCTCGAGGCTCGCGCCGCGCACCGCACGCGCGGTGCCGAAATGCATCAGCAGCGCCTTCTTGCGCGAGGGCCCGATCCCGGGAACCTCGTCGAGCGGCGACGATCCCATCGCCTTCGCGCGCTTCTGCCGGTGCGCGCCGATCGCAAACCGGTGCGCCTCGTCGCGAAGGCGCTGGATATAGAAGAGCACCGCATTGTTCGGCGGCAGGGTGAATTCGCGCCCGTCGGGATAGTAGAAGGTCTCGCGCCCGGCATTGCGATCGGGCCCCTTGGCGACGCCGACGAACGGGAGGTCGTCGATCCCCAGTTCGGCGAACACTGCCGCGACCGCCGACACCTGCCCCTTGCCGCCGTCGATCAGCACGAGATCGGGCCATTCGCCCTTCGTGCGTTCGGGATCTTCCTCGATCGCGCGCGCGAAGCGGCGCTGGAACACCTCGCGCATCATCGCGAAATCATCGCCCGGCTGCGTTTCGGGACGCTTGATGTTGAATTTGCGGTACGCGCCCTTGATCCAGCCTTCAGGGCCGGCGACGACCATCGCGCCCAGCGCATTGGTGCCCTGGATATGGCTGTTGTCGTAGATTTCGATGCGCCGCGGCGTGTCCTCGAGATCGAACAGTTCGGCGAGTTCGCGGCCGAGCTTCGCCTGGCTGCTGCTTTCGGCCAATCGCCGGTCGAGTTCCTCGCCCGCGTTGCGCACCGCCTGTTCGAGCAGGCGGCGGCGGTTGCCGCGTTGCGGCACGCTGATCTCGACCTTGCGCTGCGCCGCCTCGCCCAGTGCTTCGGCGAGCAATTCGCACTCGTCGGGCTCGCGATCGACGAGGATCAGCTTCGGCGGCGGAACGCCTTCGTAGAATTGCATCAGAAAGCTCGCCATCACCTCTCCCTCGGGCACGCCTGCGACATGCGCGGGGAAGAAGCTGCGGTGCCCCCAATTCTGCCCGCCGCGGATGAAGAAGCCCGCGATGCAGAGTTGCCCGCCCTTTGCGGCGAGCGCGAAGACATCGGCGTCGCCAAGGCCGTCGGCGTGGACAGACTGGCTGCCCTGGATGAAGGTCAGTGACTTCAACCGGTCGCGCAGCACCGCCGCCTGTTCGAAATCCATCGCGTCGGCGGCCTTCGTCATGGCATCGCCCAGCCTTTTCTGGACCGCGGTCGAGCGACCTTCGAGGAAATCCTGCGCGTCGCTCACCAGCCCGGCATAATCCTCCTTCGAGATGCGGTCGACGCACGGCGCCGAGCAGCGACGGATTTGATAAAGCAGGCACGGCCGCGAGCGATTGGCGAAGAAGCTGTCCGTACAGCTGCGTAGCAGGAAGGTTTTCTGCAAGGCGTTGAGCGTGCGGTGGACAGACCCCGCGCTCGCGAACGGGCCATAGTAGCGCCCCTTGGCGCGCCGCGCACCGCGATGTTTCTGCACGCGCGGAAAATTGTGATCCATGCGCAGCAGGATGAAGGGAAAGCTTTTGTCGTCGCGCAGCAGCACATTGTACGGCGGACGATAGCGCTTGATCAGCTGTGCCTCGAGCAGCAGCGCCTCGGCCTCGCTGGTCGTGGTGACGATTTCCATCGCGCGCGTCTGCGACACCATGCGCTGTAGCCGCTGCGGCAGCCGCGCGACCTGCGTATAATTGGTCACGCGGTTCTTGAGCGCACGCGCCTTCCCCACATAGAGCACGTCGCCGCGCGCATCGAGCATGCGATAGACGCCGGGACGCGTCGGCAGCTTGCGCACCACGTTACGGATCGCCTCGGCACCGCGTTCGAGGTCGGGCCGGTCGCCATCCTCGCCGCCGCCGCGGACGACATAGGTGGCTTTCTCTTCGTTGAATCGGTCGGGAGCGTTCGGGCGAGCCATGATTTTGCATGTAGGCGAAGGCGATGCGCGTCGCCATAGTGTCGAAGGTAAAACGACATGGGAGGGGTCTTATGGATGTTCGCGGAAAGCTGGCGCTCGTCACGGGCGGCAGCGACGGGATCGGGCGCGAGATTGCCCTGCAGTTGCAGGGTGCGGGTGCCGAGGTGATCGTCACCGGACGCTCGGCGGAGAAGCTGCAGGCGATGGCCGCGCTCGGCTTCGGAACGATCGCGGGCGACCTGTCGGGTTCGGCTGGCGTCGACGCGGTGGTAAACGGCGTCTCCGGCAAACCGCTCGCATTGCTCGTCAACAATGCCGGGGTCGGCAGCGCCTATGATCCGGGCAAGCCCGAAACGCTGGAAAACGCCGCGCATTGCATCCGCACCAACCTCGACGCGCCGATCGCGCTCTGCACACGGCTGTTGCCGGTGCTGCGCGCGCAGCCCGAGGCGACGATCGTCAACATTACCTCGGGCCTCGCCATCGCACCGAGCACCGGCGCGGTCTATTGCGCGACCAAGGCGGCTTTGCGCAGCTATACCCAGTCGATCCGCCAATTGCTCAAGGGCAGCAATGTCCGCGTGATCGAGGCGCTGCCTCCGGTGGTGGAAACGAATATGACCGCGGCCCGTGCGGGCAAGAAGATGAGCGCGCACGACTGCGCCGCCGAGATCGTTCGCGGCATCCGAACGGGCAGAAGCGAGATCAATGCCGGGATGGTAAAGATATTGCAGCTCGTCCACAGCATCTCGCCGGCGCTCGCGCGGCGGATCATGATCCGGTTCTGAGGAGCGCACGTCATGATCACTCTTTATGGCGAAGGCAGAGGCTTTCGCGTCGCATGGTTGCTCGAGGAGATGGAACGTCCCTACCGGCTGCGGCAGGTCGACCTTCTCGATGGTATCGAGACAGATTCCGAGTTTCTGGCGGTCAACCCGGCCGGTTTCATTCCCGCAATCGTGGACGGCGACGTAACGATGGTGGAATCGATCGCAATCATGGAATATCTGCTTGCGCGCCATGGTCCGAGCCCGCTCGCACCAACGCCGGATGACCCGTCATTCCCGGCCTATCAGCAGTTTCTCCACATGGGCGAAGCCGGTCTGGCCGGACCGGTCAACGCGATCGTCGCAACGCACATCCTCGCGCCCGAAGCCGAGCGGGAGAACTGGACGACGGGCTGGGCGCTGGGCATCTTCAAGAGCCGGCTTGGCCTCGTGAGCCGCCAACTCGCGCGCACACCCTATATCGCGAGCGATCGCTTCACCGCCGCCGACATCTCTGTGACCTATGCCCTTCAGTTCGCCGAGCGCACCATCGGTTTCTCATTCGGCGCGGTCGAGCGGGACTATATCGCCCGCACCACGGCGCGCGACGCCTATCGGCGCGCGATGGACAATTGCCCCGCGACCAAGGCGTGGGTTGCGGGAATGGCCGGAAACTAAGCTTCACAAAGCAAGACGCCCGCGGAAATCCGCGGGCGTCCTGTTTTCGGCAATGCCGATCGATCAGCTCTTGGCGACGCCTGCGATAGCCTGATCGACCAGCGCCTTGTCGGCTTTGGCGTCATGCTTGTCGGCGATCAGCCTGGCCGCCGCTTCGGTCGCCGCCTTCGCGGTGGCGGTGCGAACTTCGGCGAGCGCATTGGCTTCGGCCGCGGCGATGCGGTCTTCGGCCATCTGCTTGCGGCGCGCGATCAGCGCGGTCGCGTCGGCCTTCGCCTTGGCGACCAGCGCTTCGGCTTCGGCGTCGGCGCGCGCGCGCATTTCGTCGGCTTCCTTCGCGGCGTCGGCAAGCTTCGCCTCATATTCCGCTTTCAGCGATTCGGCATCGAGGCGCAGTTGCTCGGCTTCGTTCAGCTGCTTCGAAATTTCGGCGATGCGCTTGTCGAGCATCGCGCCGATGGCACCTGGGACGCCCTTCCAGACGAGAATGCCCAGGAAAACGAGCATCGCGATCGACACCCAGACCGTCGCGTCCATGCCGAACGCCGTCGGATCAGCATGCGCTTCGCCCGCCGCTTCGGACAGGATGGTCAGAAAATTAGCCATGGAGCACCGCCTTCACCGCTGCCTTGGCGTCCGCCGCAGCAACCTTCACGCCCGACAGTCTGGCAACCAGGTCGCCTGCCGCTTCGGCCGCGACCGATTCGATTTCCGCCATTGCCGAGGTGCGCGCGGCGCTGACGTCGGCTTCCGCCGCCGACAGCTTGTCGGCCAGTTCGGCATCGACCTTGGCAAGACGCTTTTCGGCGTCCTTCGCGGCCTTGTCCTTCGCCTCTGCCACTGCCTTTTGCGCAGCGGTGCGGCTCGCGTCGCCCTGCTGGCGATAGCTTTCTTCCAGCCCGTCAGCCGCGGCGTGCGCCGCCTTGGCTGCTGCCAGATCGTCGGCCACCTTGCGGTCGCGGGCGTCCACGGTCGCTTCGATTTTCGGCAGCATGCCGCGGCCGATCACCAGGTAAATCCCGGCAAAGACGACCAGCAGCCAGAAAAGCTGCGAGGCAAGATACCAATTGTCAGCGGTGAGCTGGGCTATCTGGGGCATGAAAGGCGAACCTTAAAAACTTGAAAAACCTGCAAGGATGAAGCCGGCCCCAAGGGAGCCGGCGCCACCATGTCCGTCGCGATCAGACGACGAAGAGCAGGATCATCGCAACGACGAACGCCAGCAGGCCGAGAAGTTCGGCAGCGGCGAAGCCGATGAACAAGCGGCCCTGCTGGCCGTCGGCAGCCGCGGGGTTGCGCAGCGCGCTTTCGAGGAAGCTGCCGAACACGTTACCCACACCGATGGCGGCCATGCCGGCACCGATAGCGGCGAGACCAGCACCGATCAGCTTTGCTGCTTCTGCGTCCATTGTAATAACTCCTTGGTATAAACGTTTATTATCAAACGAAATTAGTGAAGGTTGACCGCGTCGTTGATGTAGAGCGAGGTCAACAGGGCGAAAACATAGGCCTGGATGCCGGCGACGAGCAGTTCGAGCGCGCTGATGCCGATCATCAGGATAAAGCTGAGCACCGACACGATCGAACCGAGCCAGAGCGTTTCGGCGTTGAAGCCGTTGATCACGAAACCCGACAGCACCTTCAACAGCACGTGACCCGCGGTCATCGCGACGAAGAGGCGCAGGCCGAGGCTGAACGGGCGGACCATGAACGACACAAACTCGATCGGCGCAATGATCGGGATCATCGGCAGCGGCGTGCCGTGGGGCACGAAGAGCGAGAAGAAGTGCAGGCCGTGGCGCCAGAAACCGACGACGAGGACGATCGCGAAGCTGATCAGCGCGAGAACGCCGGTGATCGCGATGTGGCTGGTGACGGTGAAGGGGTGAAGCCCGAACACGCCCAGCGGCAACATGCCGAGCAGGTTGCAGAAGAGGATGAACATGAAGAGCGAGAAGACATAGGGCGTATATTTGCGGCCTTCGGTGCCGATATTCGCCATCATCATACTCGAAATGAAGCCGGTGAAGCCTTCGACCGCGGCCTGCCAGCGGCCCGGAACGAGCTGGCGACGCATGCCGCCCCACATGAACAACCCGAGGGCGATCGCGGCGATCACCATCCACAGCGCGCTGTTGGTGAACAGGACTTCATGCCCGCCAAGGTTGAAACCGCCGCCGAGCGGGGTCACCTCGAACTGGTGCATCGGGTCGATCTTGCCGGATTCCGCCGCCACTATTCACTCCACGCGCATAGCGAGACGGCTGGATATGCCGTCCCGTCAGAATTTCGTTTGCGCCCAGCTATTTGCGAGGCGTCGAAGAGATGCGGATGATATTCCGGAACGCCACGATGACCCCCATGAACAACATCCCCAACAAGCCCCAGGGCGAGGTTCCCGCGAAGCGGTCGATCAGCCAGCCGAACAAGGCACCGCCGATCAATCCGCCCAGCAGTTCGGCCAGAACACGGTTGCCGAGCCGGTAGTTGGCATCGGATTCCGGTCCGGCGTTCACCGCGGTCCGTTTCGCTTCTGCGGCTTCGGCCCGGTCCAATCGCTCTTCGAGCGAGACCAGGCGCGAATCCTCCGAAGCTGGTTCCGGATCGCTGCCGTTCCCCGTCATTTTCCGCCATCCTCCTGAAACGGACGGGAAACCCCCGATTCCGCCTGCAAAAAAAGGCCCGAAAATTCGGGGGACCCCTAAGGCGCGGTCCGTTTAGGAACGACGCCCGATTAAGTCAATGCCCGTACGCAGATGCACAAAAATGCCGCCGCGTTTAGGGGCGCGGCGGCATGTGGCGCCCGGAGGCGTCCTTGTGCTTTGATCAGGTTACGGGCAGCGCGCGTCGCGCTCCGGCGGGCTGCTGTCGCGGGTTTTCCACGCGCCGCCCGGCGTCTGGTATTTTTCGCCCGGCTTGGTGCTCGCGATCAGGTTGCAGCCGCTGGTAAAGGCGAACTGCTCGACCGTGCTGCCCGTCGACTGCGCACGTTCGGTATAGGCCGCCTTGCGCTTGATGTTGAGGTCTTGCACCAGCGCGCGGATCGCCGGGGTCGGCGACGTCGCGAAGCCAAGATATCCGTCGGGTTGCTCGCCGATCTGGCCCGCGGCGCGCGCGGCGGCATAGGCGGGATCGCGCTGCGCCATCGCCGACGGCACCGCCAGCGCAACGGCGGCGGTCGCCGCGATCGCAGCCATCGCCAGTCCGGTCGGTTTCCACATTTTCACGTTCATCGCATTCTTCCCCATCAGAATATCTCGCTATTCTGTTCAATGAGCTTTTTGGCGTCGCCGTCCAGCCTGTACACCACTTCTTGGCGGATGTTGATGTTCAGGTTGATCTCGATCGGTTTGTCGGGCGTATCGATCTGCACACAGCCCGCAAGGGCTGACGCACCTATCATCACCGCAACGAACCTGCCGTCAATCGTCGACCTCCTTGCTCCAGTCCTGGTTGTCTTCATCGCATGGGCTCGCTTTCTGGAGGCTGAACGGGTGGTGGGCCGCCTTTCGCGGCGGCTTCGGCTTCTTCCTGCGCGCGGATCAGCGCTGGCAGATTCTGTTCGACCAGCAACGACGGGTCATAAAAGCCCTTCGCCGAGGTCAGGAGCTGTCGGAACGGCGCCTTGATCTTCACATTGAAAACCAGCGGCAGCTTCGCGACCTGATTGGTCAGGAAATTGCGCGTGGCCCCCTCGCCCTGCCCCACGCCGCCAAAGCGGATATCGGTCACCATTTCGCCGTCGAGGTCCCCATTCAGGATAATCGTCAGGTCGTCATATTTGAGGCTGCGCAGCGCGCCAAAGGCAAAATTGGCGATCACGCCAAGATTGCGGTTCGACAATTCACCGACATAGGCAAGCGTCCCCCCGCCCGCCCGCGAATCGATGCGGCCCGCGACGATCCGCCCGCCGAGTCCGTCGAATTCGACCGGCAGCGTCCCGTCGAACACGCCGGTCGCGTTGATGTTGTCGAAACCGAAGCTCTGCAGGAACACCGCCGCGTCGACCCCGACAATATCAAACGACAGGCGCCGCGGCCGCGTCGCACTGAAATCGAGCGTCGTCGGGTGGAGGAGCAGCTTCCCGCCGGCAAAAGGCCAGCTTCCGCCTTCGACCCGGACCCGATTGTCACCCAGCAGTTTGTACTCGATCTCGCCGTCGAGCACGGGGATGCCCGGATTGATCTCCTTGATCCGCGCGACCTGTCCGGGCGCGGTACGAAGACCGATCAGGTCGTCGAAGCTGATCGTCGTGGTAAGGCCGGTGACAGGGCCGAACGCGGCCGCAAGACTGGCATCGGCGGTTGCGAAGGTGCCGCGGCTCGTCACACCCGCGTCGTTCCATTCGATCCGCCCGTCGCCGACGACCGAACCGCGCACGTTGGCGACAACGCCCTTGGCCAGATAGCTGAGCTGGTCGGGCTGAAACGCTTCGTCGAAACGCAATTCCCTGACTTTGAGGTCCGCCGACCCGCTGCCGTCGGCAAGCCGGTGCCGGATCACCGTATCGAGGATTTTCTTTCCGCTTTTCTGCTCGCTGAACCCCGCCGTCGCGTCGATGATTCCGTCGGCAAGGCGCAGCGTCGCATCCTTGCTGACCAGCGGATAGAAGCGCGCGTCGGGCGTCGCGGCGTCGGTAAGCAGCAACTCGCCGTTCAGCGTCAGCGCGCCGTTCGCAAAACGCCACTGCCCGGCAATTTCGCTCATGTTCAGCGGCACCGCGCCGATCTTGCCGCCGGCACCCCCGAGGTTGCCTGCCATGCCCTGCGCGGTGGCACGCCCGTCGAGGCTTTGGGCGCTGAACCGCGTGACGCTCTCTCCCTCGCCCAGCCGCACATCGGCGAGCGCAAGCGACCAGCGCAGGGTCGAAAGATCGATGTTCGCCGGTCCGCTTTTCAGCGCGAAGGGCGAACTGCCGCTCACCCCGCGCAGCGCAATGCCCGGGATGCGGATATGCCCGCGCAGGCCGTCCGGACCCGCGCTGAGCAACGGCGCGCCCGGACGACTGCACAAGTCGATGGCGCTTCGCCCCAGCCGGAAGCCGCCGACGTCGATCCGGTCGGCGCTGACACGGCTGCAACCGCCGATCAGCGCAAGCGCACCCGTGGGAGCAAGGGCGCCGGCCAGCGGCACGCTGAGACGCTCGATGCGCCCGCCCGCCAGCGGCCCCGAAAGCGTGGCGGTGGTCGAAAAACGCAGGAGACCGTTCGCGTCGCCCGAAAAGCCGACCGGAGCCAGCGCGAACTGTGCACCATCGGCGCTATAGGGATCGAGGCGTGCCCGCCCCGTCAATGTTCCATCGGGATGACGATCGAGATCGACCGTTCCCGAAGGCAGGCCTCCGCCGCCGAAGGTCCAGTTGCCCGTTGCGAGAACCGCAGGCCGTTCGGCGCCGTAAAGATAACCGACCCGGCTGTCGGCGCTGCCCGCAAAGCGTCCGCCGCTCGCGCTGGTCAGTTGCGGTGCGATCAGGTCGATACGCGCCGTGCGGCCCTCGCCAGTCAACACGAAGCCCGCGCTGCCGCCGACATCTGCCAGCATGCGCGCCAGCGCCCCGGCAGCCTTTGCCGCCAACGGCCCGATCGGCGTTTCCGCCAACCCGCGCGTGC
>NZ_DATMST010000266.1:0-8526 GCF_035565275.1 Sphingopyxis sp. | reverse complement strand
ATGTGCGCTCCGGCGGCCGCCTTCCTGCATCCGCTGGCGCGTCCGGCGCAGGTCCGCCATATTCTCGGTGCCGCCGCGCACGCCGCCCGGGGCGGGGGAACTGGCCGCGGGTAACGATCCGGTCGTGGGGCGGGATTTTATCGAGCGCGCCGCGTCCCGGGCGACGCCGCAGCTTACCGGGATATTGTGCCGCTATCCCGCTCCGCCACAGGGCGGAGGACGGGCGGGCGAATTGCTGCGGATGCTCGATCGAAAGCTTCGCGGCAACACGCCGGAAAGCGATATGGTCTAGTCGTCGTTGAGCAAGGCCAGCTTGACGCGTGCGGTGCCGCTGCGGTGCATGCCGATTTCGCGCGCGGCGGCGGTGCTGACGTCGATCACGCGGCCATGCGCGAAGGGACCGCGGTCGTTGATACGGACGACGACGCTGTCGCCATTTGATGTGTTGGTGACGCGCACCATGCTGCCAAAGGGAAGCGAGCGATGTGCCGCGGTGAGCTGGCCGGGGTCGAAACGTTCGCCGCTGGCGGTGCGGTTGCCGGCAAGCTCGGTGCCGTAATAGCTCGCCACCCCGCCACCGATTTCGGTTTCGTCGACGATATCGGCAATCGGATTATCCGTGACTTCGACTTCCTGCGCAGCGGCTGAAACCGTGAGCAGAAGCGGTATCAGCATGGCTGAAAAGGCCCGCATGACATCATCCCCTTTCGGTGGATGCGCCAAAAGCAGCGGCGGCCTGCCGAAACAAGCCGCCGCGCGTTAAACTGAAGCGATTTTGCGTCCGGATGTGCGATTTGTTCCGTTTCAGCGGAACTACAACTGAATCTATACGTCCAGATTCGCCACCGACAGCGCATTTGTCTGAATGAAATCGCGCCGCGGTTCGACCTCGTCGCCCATCAGGCGTTCGAAGATTTCGTGCGCGACGTCGGCCTGTTCGGCTTCGACGCGCAGCAGCGAGCGATTGGCGGGATCGAGCGTCGTTTCCCAGAGCTGTTCGGCATTCATCTCGCCCAGCCCCTTGTAGCGGCTGATCGCGAGCCCCTTGCGGCTGTGCGCGAAGATCGCCTCGAGCAGCTCGGACGGGCGCGTGACCGGATTGGCCTTCGCATTCGCCGTTACGGCGGGTGCATCGCCCTCGTCGCTCTCCGCGGTTTCGACTTCGACGTCGGCGGCGGCGCCCGTCGCCTTCACCAGCCGGCCGGGGCGGGCATAGCTGTCGGCCTGTTCGGCGGCGAGCTTGTGCATCCGGCGTGCTTCCTGGCTGGCGAGGAAACCCGAGTCGATCGCATGGTGATCGCTGACCCCGCGCCAGCGGCGCTCGAGCGTATAGCCGCCGCCCTCGACCGCTTCGACGGTCCAGACGGCTTCGGCGCCGCCGGTCAGCGCCCGCTCGGCCGCGTTGAGCCATGTGGCGGCGGTTGCAGCGGCGCTGTGACGCCCCGCGGTGTCAAGTTCGGGGTCAAGCGCGCCGGTGAGGGCGAGGGCTTCGATGAGCCCGTGATCGAGGCTGCGCGGCACATAGCGCATCAGCGCGCGGAGACGCCGGCCATGATCGATCAGCCCGCGCAAATCCTGCCCTGAGCGCGCGCCGCCCGGGGTTTCGAGCAGCAGCGCGTCGATGCCGGCATCGACGAGATAGTTTTCAAGCGCGGTGTCGTCCTTGAGATAGACCTCGCTTCGCCCCTTCGCGACTTTGTAGAGCGGCGGCTGGGCGATGTAGAGGTGCCCGCCCTCGATGATCTCGGGCATCTGGCGATAGAAGAAGGTGAGCAGCAAGGTGCGGATATGCGCGCCGTCGACGTCGGCGTCGGTCATGATCACGATCTTGTGATAGCGCAGCTTTTCGAGGTTGAACTCGTCGCGGATGCCGGTTCCGAGCGCCTGGATCAGCGTGCCGACTTCCTTCGACGAGATGATGCGGTCGAAACGCGCGCGCTCGACGTTCAAAATCTTGCCCTTCAGCGGCAGGATCGCCTGCACATGCCGGTCGCGGCCCTGCTTCGCCGATCCGCCTGCGGAGTCACCCTCGACCAGGAAAAGTTCGCATTTGCTGGGATCGCGTTCCTGGCAGTCGGCGAGCTTGCCGGGCAGGCTCGCGATGTCCATCGCACCCTTGCGCCGCGTCAGTTCGCGCGCCTTTTTTGCGGCCTCGCGCGCCGCGGCGGCGTCGATGACCTTCTGGATCACCGCCTTCGCATGCGCCGGATTTTCTTCGAGCCATTCGGTCATCCGGTCGGCCATCAGGCTTTCGAGCGGCTGGCGGACTTCGCTACTGACGAGCTTGTCCTTGGTCTGCGACGAGAATTTCGGATCGGGCAGCTTGACCGAAACGATCGCGGTCAGCCCTTCGCGCATATCCTCGCCGGTCAGCGATACCTTTTCTTTCTTCAGGATGCCGGACTTGTCGCCATAGCCGTTGAGCGTGCGCGTCAGCGCGGCGCGGAACGCCGCGAGATGCGTGCCGCCGTCGCGCTGCGGGATGTTGTTCGTGAAGCAGAGGACATTTTCATAATAGCTGTCGTTCCACTCGAGCGCGACGTCGATGCCGATGCCGTCGCGCTCGCTGCTGATCGCGATCGGATCGGGAAGCAGCGCATTCTTGTTGCGGTCGAGATAGCGGACGAACGCGCCGATGCCGCCTTCGTAGAACAGATCGTGGCTGACATGCTCGGCGTGACGCGCGTCGACCAGCTTGATTCGCACGCCCGAGTTGAGGAAGGCGAGTTCGCGATAGCGATGTTCGAGCTTCTCGAAATCGAATTCGAGGACATTCTTGAATGTTTCGGTCGATGCCTGAAAGGTGACGCGCGTACCCTTCTTGCCCGCCGGAGCGGGGCCGTTGACCTTGAGAGGCGCGACCGAATCGCCATGCTCGAAGCGCATCCAATGTTCTTCGCCGTCGCGCCAGATCGTGAGCTCGAGCCATTCGCTGAGTGCATTGACGACCGAGACGCCGACGCCATGGAGGCCGCCCGACACCTTGTAGGCATTGTCGTCGCTGGTGTTCTCGAATTTCCCGCCGGCGTGGAGCTGCGTCATGATGACTTCGGCCGCCGAAATGCCTTCCTCGGCATGGATGCCGGTCGGGATGCCGCGGCCATTGTCCTCGACGCTGACCGATCCGTCGCTGTTGAGCGTGATCAGGACGAGATCGCAGTGACCCGCGAGCGCTTCGTCGATCGCATTGTCCGACACCTCGAACACCATGTGATGCAGGCCCGACCCGTCATCGGTGTCGCCGATATACATGCCCGGCCGCTTGCGTACCGCGTCGAGGCCCTTCAGAACCTTGATCGAATCGGCGCCATAGGCGTTTGCGTTGGGCTGGCTGGAAGGTGCGCTCGGCGCGTTGTTTTCAGGCGTGTCCGTCATATCGATTATATAGGGTCGAAGGCGCAAAAACCCAAGCGAAAATGCGGCTCTCCGTCCTGTCGTGACGAACGTTGCGCGCCCGCGTCGCGGCGGCTAGTTTCGCAGGCATGAAACATCGTCTCGCCATTCCCGTCGCCACGCTTCTCGTCGCCACGCTCGCCGCGTGCAGCCAGCCCGCCCCGCCGACCGAAAACGCGCCCGCGCTCGCGGGCGAACCGCTCGCGACGCGCGCCGTGATGATCGGCACCGAGGGGCCGAGCCTGCCCGCCTGTTCGAGCATCAGCCGCGTCAAGGCAGGCGGTACCGACGTCTATTGGGCGCCGGACGAGACGCGCGCGGTCAAGGCGAAACTTGCCGGCGGCGCCCACGTATCGCTGTGCGAAGCGGCCGAGAATGACGCCTGGTTCGGCGTCGTCTTTGCCGCGCCGGGCACCGATCCTGACATGTGCGGTGTCGGCAGATCGGTCCAGAACGCCCGCGAATATCAGGGTCCGTGCCGCTGGGGCTGGATCAAGGGCGGAACGGTCCAGCTCGGGGGCTAAGCCCGCCGGCTACCGGCAATCCTCGATCACGCGGCCGATTTCGGACTGCACCGGCAGCGTCAGCGCGCCGCCGCCAGACGTTTCGAGCGCGAAACGGCCGCGGCTGAACGCGATGCGATCGAGCCGCGGATCGCGGTTCGGCAGGCTTGCGCTACCACCGTCGAAACGGATCTGGTCGGTTCCGGCGCTCGTCCGCAGACTGACATTGCCCGAAAGCGCCGAGGTCATCCGGATGCCGCTGCCGCTGCACGTCATGCTGAGCAGCGGGTTACCGCTTCCGGTCGGAACGAAGGCGGCGGTCCGGCTGCCGGCGTCGTAGCGCCAGGCGCCGCGATCGACGGCGCGATCCTCCCACGACCCGGCGGGGGTCGGAAGCGGCGCGGGCGTCGGCGCGGGGGCGACCGGTTGCGGCTGCTGTGACGGGGGCGGCGCTTCGGGCTTCGGGATCGCGGTGCAACCCGCAACGACGAGCATCAGTGCGCCAAGGGTACCATAGCGAAAACCCGGCTGCTTGCTGATCATCGTTTAAAATCCCTGCCAATCAATCACTTCATCGAGTGGTGCGCGCGGCACCGGCCACTGGTTCACTGCGGCGTCCCCGTCAGCATAGCCGATCGCGAGCCCGGTAAACAAAATCTGCCCGTCGTCCAGCCCCAGCGTGCGGCGGACCGACCTGCCGTACATCGCCCA
Organism: Sphingopyxis sp.; assembly: GCF_035565275.1. Taxonomy (GTDB): domain Bacteria; phylum Pseudomonadota; class Alphaproteobacteria; order Sphingomonadales; family Sphingomonadaceae; genus Sphingopyxis. Next base: position 3,919 of record NZ_DATMST010000266.1, on the reverse strand, counting down.
GCATTCCTGCGGACAACTTGCAAGGCCAGCTTCGACGAGCAGCAGCATCACCGATTGCAGCCACATCCCCATGTCCGACCATTGCGGCGGGCCCATGATGCGCGAGGTATGGAGGAAAAGCATTACCGGTGCGCCGAAACCCCGGTAATTCTCCACGAACCGAGCGATCCGTCCCGCCTTGTCCTCGCGCGGGATGCCGAGCGAGGCGTAAAGCGCCTCGCCAACGCCGAAGCGCCGCGCTTCCCATGGTTCGGTCAGTCCCCTGGGGTAGATGTCGTATTCGCGCTCATAGCCTTCGCGCCCCATCGCGATGCGCGCCGCGACAGCGTCCTTGACCGCCGCCCAGCGTTCGCCGGTCACGACCGTCACCTGCCAGGGCTGGAGATTGCCGCCCGAGGGCGCGCGCTGCGCCGCCGCGAAAATTTCCTTCAGCAGCGCCGGATCGACCGGCCGGTCGGTGAAGGCGCGCACCGAACGGCGCGCGTGCAGGGCCCGGGTAACGCTCGTGTCAGTCGCTGGCATATTTATCCTCTCGTCGCTTTCCGAACAGCAGTCCGCGTTCGAGCCGGGCCTTCAATTGCCGGTAATAGGAAAGGAGGAAGACGTCATCCTCCTCGGCGACCGGCCGGCCGATCTTGGCGCGGATCGTGTCGGCGACCTCGCGCATCGCGCGCGGATCGGCGACGCGGAGCACGCGTTCGAGCTCCTGCAGTTCGAAAATGCCGTAGACCGCAAGTTCGGCCTCGCTGAACGCCATCGCGCCCGCCTGTCCGGCGCTCGCGGCGATGTCGCGGTCGAGCCGCACGCGCTGCGCCATCACGACCCAGGTTCCGGCGATAAGGTCGCCCATGCGCATCCGGTCGCGGTTGAACAGCAGGAACAGGCTGAGCGTCAGCGACCAGAGCACTCCCGCCACGACCGTCCAGGTCGATGCCATATCCTCGGCGGCAGTGACCCCCAGCATCATCAGCGGCAAAAACAGCTCGAGCTCGCGGATCAGGTTGCGCGCGACCACCGCATCGGCGGTCAGCCGCCCGCCGTCGCGCGCGACGACGCGGATGCCCATCAGCCGTTTGCCCGGCGTCGCCGCGCGCGAGCCGAGTTCGAACCCGATGAACCAGAAGGTGCGGAGCAGGAAGGCGCCGAGCATCCAGACGACGACGGTCAGGTCGGATTCGGACGCGAAGCCGATCCACATCATGAAGAGGGAGAAGGCGATCAATATCGCGAGGATAATCACGACATCGATCATCAGCGCGCCGAAACGCAGCCCCGAACTCGCGATCTTCAATTCGAGATCGACCCCTTCGGGCGTGATGAACTGGCGTATCTTCTTTGCGCCCGCGGCGCGTATCCGGGCGTTCGTCGCGGCGGTCATGTGACGTCCTCGCGCCGGGGGATGTAATAATAGGCGATCCAGAACAATAGCATCAGCGATCCGATCGCATAGCGCAGCATCGTATCGGTGATCAGCTGCCGCCCGAATCCCTCGAGCAATCCGGCGGCGAACAGCATCAGGATAACCCCGACCATCACCTTGCCCGCCGTCCGCCCGGCCTCGGCGGCCGCCTGCAATCGTCCGCGCGCGCCGGGAAAGACAACTGCCGTGCCGATGCGGAGGCCTGCGGCACCCGACAGCGCGGCGGCGAACAGCTCGGTGGTGCCATGGATGAACAGCCAGCCGCCGAAATCGAATCCGAGTCCCTTGGAGACAAAGACCGCCATCATCGCGCCCAGCCCGATGCCCTGATAATATTCGAGCATCATCGTCGGCACGCCGAAGGCGAAACCGAGCGCGAAGGACAGGATCGACACCCGGCTGTTGTGGGTGAACAAATAGGTCGCAAAGATGTGCAGCGCGCTTTCGCCATCCTCCCCGGCCGCCTTGCCGTGGCCCAATGTCGATTGCAGGAACTCGACCGTCGCGCGCGGATCGCGGCCGCCCGACATCTCTTCGGGAACGAAATTGAAATACCATTCGGGGTTGCTCGCGACGAGCGAATAGCTGGTCAGCGCGCCGAGCAGGATGATCAGTGCGATGATCACCGTTTCCTTCCACACCGACCGCACCGCGGCGGGCCAGTCGTAGAGGAAGAAGCGGCGGAGGCGGTTGAACCGCGTCTCGCGCACGCCATAGACGAGGAAATAGCCGCGGATCGACAGCGCCTCGAGATGATCCAGCAGCGCCTTGTCGAGGCTCGTCGCGCGCGCGATCGAGAGCGACGACAGGGTCGCGCGATAGAGGAGGGGCAGTTGCAGCAGCTCGTCGCTCGTCAGCGCCTTGGCGCCCTTTTTCTCCAGCTTGGTCAGCAGCAGGTCGAAAGCGATCCAGTCGGCCTCGCGCTCGGCGCGAAAGCGGCCGGTCGAAAAACTCGGCGCTTCGATCGCGCGCGCGGGGGCGGGGGCGGGCTGCATCACAGACTGCCCTGCCGCTTGATGCCCAGATAGGCTTCGACCGCGCTCGCACCCATTGCATCGGCGGGCACTTCGATCACATCGGCGCCGAGGCGCTGCAACCGCGCGATCACCAGCTGGCGGTCGCGCAGCATCGCCGCGGCGACGTTCGAACGCGTGACGTCGGCGCCGCTTTCGGGGCGGCGCCTCTCTTCGCTCTCGACCTCCTCGTCCCGGATCACGACGAACAGCAGCCGGTGCTTTTTGACGAGCCGCCCGGCGGCGCGGATCATCAGGTCGGCGCTCGTCGCATCGGTGAATTCGGTGAACAATATGATCAGCGACCGGCGGTTGAGCTGCGCCGACAGCGTGGTCAGCGCCAGCGTGAAATTGCTTTCGACATGCGCGTAGTCGATCAGGCTCGCCGCGCGCTGCAGCGCCGGGAAATCCTGCGTGTGCATATAGGCGGGGGTCAGCGTCTGCGGCTTGGCGGCGAAAGAGAAGAAGCTGATCCGGTCGTTCAGTTTCAGCCCGACATAGGCGAGCAGCAACGCCGCCGACACCGCGCGGTCGACGCGGGGCATGCCGCCGACCGGTTCGGCCATCGTTCGCCCGCTGTCGATCGCGAGCACGACGCGGTTGTCGCGCTCGACGCGATATTCCTTGGCGAGCAATTTGACGTGGCGCGCCGACGCGTTCCAGTCGATGGCGCGGCGGTCCATCCCGGGCTGATATTCGGCGAGCGCCTCGAATTCGGTGCCTTCGCCGCGAAAGCGCTGCTGACGCAGGCCGAACCAGCTGTTGCGCTGGAACAGCCGGCTGCCCTCCTCGGTCACCGCGCGCAGGCTCGGGACGATGTTGATCGTCCCGCCGATCGCGAAGCGCCGCTGTTTCCACACGAGACCGAGCGGTCCCGCCCAGCGGATCCACAGCGCTTCGACCAACGCCTGTCCACGCCGCGAGGCGGTGAGCGACAGGGTGCGGAGCAAGGTCTCGTTCGCGCCGGCCTTGCGCATCTCGCCAGCGAGGCGCCCGCCCTCGGCAAGCCGCTCGTCGAGCGCGAGCGCGAGTTCGGCACGTGCCGGCACGGCTGCCCCGCTCGCGGCAAGCGACAGGTCGAACGGATCGCCGACCCCGACCTGGTGCGGAAAGCGCGCATCGAGCGCGAGGTTGCGCGGGTTGGCGCCGGCGATTGAATCAAGGATCAGGCATGCGACGATTACACCGATCCATCCGGGCGCGACGAGCCACAGTTCGGGCCGGACAAGCCCGAGCGCGAGCGCCATCGGTGCTCCCGCGAGCAACAGGTAAATGGCCCGGCGCGTCGGGTAGATCAACGCGGCACCTCTTCATGTTCGAGCAGCGCCGCGACAATCTGTTCGACGTTGCGTCCCTCGATCTCGGCCGCCGCCGACAGGATGACGCGGTGGCGCAGCACGCCGGCGGCCAGCCGCTGGATGTCGTCGGGGATCACATAGTCGCGTCCGTCGAGCGCCGCCGCGGCGCAAGCGGCGCGCGCGAGCAA
>NZ_DATMST010000265.1:0-2383 GCF_035565275.1 Sphingopyxis sp. | reverse complement strand
CTTTTCGATTTCGGGGATCATCGCAAGGCCGCGCTGGCGCTGGTCGAGCGGGATGAGACTGTCGAGCTGCGCGAGCCGCGCCGACGCGATGCCGAGCCCCGCGTCGCTCGCGCGCTTGGTGAGCGCATAGGCGCGCGGCAGGTCCTGCGGTGCAAGGTCGCCGTTGAACAGCGCGGTGCCGAGGACGTATTGGGCGCGCGGTTCTCCGCGTTCGGCCGAGCGGGTGATATAAGGCATCGCCTCGTCGCGGCGGTTCGCGGTGAAAAGCACGAGGCCGAGATTATCTTCTGCCTGGAGATGGCCTTGCTTTGCGGCGCGGCGATACCAGTCCTCCGCTTGCGAAAGATCGGCCGGAACACCGCGGCCGAGCTTGTACGCCTGGCCGAGATTGAACTGCGCATCGGCATCGCCGGAAAGCGCGAGCGGGCGCCATTCGGCCACCGCCCCCTGATAATCGCCCTTTTGCCAGGCATCGACGCCGTCCTTGACGTCGGCATGCGCCGGCGCGGCCGGCATCGTCGCCAGAATCAGCGGCAGCGCCAGCGAAACGGCGGTGCGGAATGAACGCATCTTATTCTCCAATGACTTGCATCGCTGCAGTCCCCGGACAGCCTTTTAGGGCCGAATGGCTAACACGGCGTTAGCGACACGCGCGAGTGCCCAAATTTGATCCGTTATGGGACAGGTCGGCGTTAGGGGGCTGTTTACCATGAAGGTGCGCAAATCGTTCACCTTCTTTTTATCATCGTTAACCCAATTTTAGCGCCCCGCATGGCATCCCTTCGCCGAATTTGGGATTTCCGAGGGGGTATAGCAGTGCGCGTATTGGCATTGGCTTCACAGAAGGGCGGGTCGGGCAAAACGACGCTGTCGGGGCATCTGGCGGTGCAGGCGCAACTCGCCGGCGCCGGTCCGGTCGTCCTTATCGACATCGATCCGCAGGGCTCGCTTGCCGACTGGTGGAACGAGCGCGAAACCGACCTTCCGGCCTTTGCGCAGACCACGGTCGCACGGCTGGCTTCCGACCTTGAAATCCTCCGCCAGCAGGGCTTCAAGCTGGCCGTCATCGATACGCCGCCGGCGATCACCATGGCGATCCAGAGCGTGATTTCGGTCGCCGAGTTGATCGTCGTTCCGACACGCCCCTCGCCGCACGACCTGCGCGCCGTGGGCGCCACCGTCGACCTGTGCGAACGCGCGGGCAAGCCGCTGGTGTTCGTGGTCAACGCCGCGACGCCGAAAGCGAAGATTACCAGTGAGGCGGCGGTCGCGCTGTCGCAGCATGGCACGGTCGCGCCGGTCACGCTGCACCACCGCACCGATTACGCCGCATCGATGATCGACGGCCGGACGGTGATGGAGGTCGATCCCAATGGCCGATCGGCCGAGGAAATACGTCAGCTCTGGACCTATATGAACGACCGGCTCGAAAAGAATTTCCGCCGCACCGTGTTCGCCTCGCCGTTGCCGACGCAGGGCAATTACGGCGCGGTCCGCCCGATGGGCGGTGGCTTTGGCCGCCGCATCGCTGGCCAGTGACGGAAGGGACGGGAACCATGGGCGAACCCAAACCCCTCGCATCGCTGAGCGCCGGATTGCTGGCCCGCAAGGGCGGAGCGCGTCCCGCAATGCGCCGCCAACCGCTGGGCAGCGGTCCTGCGCCGCTGAACAGCATGGGTTATGACGATCTCGGCTGGAACGACATGGGTTATGATGTCGATCCCGACCAGTCGGGCGAACCCGCGCGGATGGTCGATCTGAAACCGCTGCTGACCGGATCGGTGCTGGCGCACAATGTCGAGGCCGAGCAGGCGGTCGACGAGAGCGCCGCGCACGAGCCGGTGCTGACCGGCCTGACCGGCGATTATGGCGCCGATGAATTCGAAGCCGAAGCGCCTGAGGTTCCGGAGGTTGTGCGCCAGCAGGAATCGCTGATCGAACGCGTCGCTGCGGTGGCGCGCAAGGTCGAAGCGCGTCCCGACCCATCGGCGAAGAAGGAAAAGGCGCCGCGTGCGCTGCGCGCCCGCGAAAAGGCTGCCTTCACGCTGCGCCTCGACGCCGAGCGCCACCTGCGCCTGCGGCTCGCAAGTGCGGTGACGAACCGGTCGTCGCAGGTGATCCTGACCGACCTGCTCGACGAATATCTGTCTTCGCTGCCCGAAATCGACGCGATGGCAAGCCGCCTGCCGGCGGCGCGCCCGACGCGCCGAGCGCAGCGCTGACGAAACAAGAGGGGGATCCGTCATGAACCGCAAGATGCTGATGAACCTCGCCGTTTACGGCTTTGTCCTCGGCGCCGCCACGGGATGCAGCGGCATGGGCAAGATGGCCGACGCGCCGTCGCGCGCCGCCGGCAAGCCCGCGATCGCCGCCAAGTCGGCGA
>NZ_DATMST010000264.1:0-7727 GCF_035565275.1 Sphingopyxis sp. | reverse complement strand
ACCACGGGCGTTTTCACGCTCACCGACACGGCCGGCGCCGGCCTCGACTTCGGCGCGGTGACCAGCGCAGGCGCCTTCACCTGCAATGCGGCGGACCCGCTCATCTGCACCTTGCCCGCGGGTACTGCGGTCGGCACCTACGGCGTCACCTACACAGCGATTGTCAACGCTCAGGCAACCGGCTCGGTCAGCAATGCGGTCGTGGGCTCAGGCAGCGGCAATCCTACTTGCGCAGGGAGCTGCACGACCGATACGCCGGTCGAGGATTCCGCCGTTACCTACGCGAAGTCGGTAGCGGCACCGGCCGCCGCCGTCAGCGTCGGCGACGTTCTGACCTATAGGCTGACGGCTACCGTCGCCAATTCGCCGACCACGGGCCTGTTGACCCTGACCGACACGCTCGGCGCGGGGCTCGATTTCACCGCGGTTGCCGATGCGGGCGCGTTTACCTGCAACGCGGCAAACCCGCTCGTCTGCACGCTGCCGACGGGGACTGCCGTCGGAAGCTACAGCGTCACCTACACAGCGACGGTAAACGCGGACGCCGCGGGCAGCGTTACCAATGCGGTGCTTGGCTCGGGTCCCGACGATCCCGTCTGCGCCGAAAGCTGCGGCACCGATACACCGCTTGCGGCCCCGGTCGTGACGTATGGAAAGACCGTGGCGGGACCCGCTGAAGTACGTGTGGGCGACATCCTCACCTATACGTTGACCGCGACGGTCGCGAATTCGGCGACGACCGATGTCCTGACGCTGACCGACACGCTCGGCTCGGGTCTCGACCTCACGGCGGTTACCGACTCCGGCATCTTCACCTGCAATGCCGAAAATCCGCTCGTTTGCACCTTGCCCGCCGGGACCGCGCCCGGAACATACAGCCTGAGCTACACGGCCACGGTCAACGCGCAGGCCTCGGGTTCGGTCCGCAATAGCGTCGTAGGTTCGGGCGGCGACACACCTTCCTGCGCCGGTAGCTGCGACACCGACACGCCGGTCGCCGCTCCGGTGATCAGCGTGATCAAGTCGGCCGATCCGGGCGCGGGCGATGCCATTCAGGTGGGGCAGACGATCAACTATTCGCTCGTCGCGACCGTTGCCAATGGCGCGACGACCGAGCCCCTCATTCTCGTCGATACGCCCGATGCGGGCCTGACCATCACAAGCCTCCCGGCAGGCTGCGAGGCGACGGGGGCGACCATCACCTGCACGCTTCCGGCGGGTACCCCGGTCGGCACGCACAGCCTCACCTACAGCGCGGTCGTCAACGAGCGTGCGGGCGAGACGGTGCGCAATCTGGTGACGCCATCGGGCGGTGGCGGCACCGCCGTGCCGAGCTGCGATGCCTGCGCCACCGAGCACAGAATCGAGCTGCCGCTGATCCGTCTCGTCAAGACCGCGTCGGTCCGCGAGGTCAAGATCGGCGATCTGGTTCGCTACACACTCTCGGTAGAGAATGTCGGTGAACGCGATCTGCTGGGTGGCAACATTGTCGACATACCGCCTGCCGGCTTTACCTTTGTAGAAGGCTCGCTGCAGGTCGTCGATGGCGACAACGCGGCTAGTGTTTCGGGGCAAAGCCCGCTGCGCTTCGGCGGGATCGACGTACGCGCGGGCGAGACGGCGACGCTCGCCTATCTGATGCGCGTGGGTGCCGGGGTCCGTCGAGGCACGCACGTCAACCAGGCGCAGGTTTATTCCGACGGAAATGAACCGGTCTCGAACCCGGCGACGGCACAGGTCGAGCTGGTGGGTGATCCGCTGGTCGACGAAACGCTCGTCTTCGGTACGGTTTTCGACGACCGCGATGGCGATGGCTGGCAGGACAGCGCGGCGCTCTCCGGCCTCCATGTGCAGGGTGGCTTCGCGCCGGGCGCCTATCTCCCCGGATCGACGACGATCGACCGCGGCGACGGGGTGCGACCCGAGCCCGACGCGAGCGCGCCGCTGCTTCACGGCATCAGGCTCGGCGACATCAGCGCGCGCCAATCCGAAGCCGATCCGGTCGAGCGCCACCGCATGGTGATCCGCCAGCGCCTGAGCGCGCTGACCTTCACCGACGATTTCGTCCTTACCAATACTCAGGGCGTCACCGTCAGGATGAACGCCGCCGGGGAGACGCGTGTGGAGAAGAGCGGCGATGCGGCGAAGGGCCTGAACGGCGCCGAACCTCGGGTCGAGCGGCGGATCGCGCAGGGCGAAGGCGGTTATGTTGTCGATTATATTATCGACAATGCGGGGATCGACGAACGCGGCATTCCCGGCGTCCGCATCGCTTCGGTTGAAGGCCTCATCATGGAGACCGACCAGTTCGGACGTTACCATCTGGAAGGCGTCCCCGGCGGCGTCTGGGAGCGCGGCCGCAACTTCATCCTGAAGGTCGACCCCTCGACCTTGCCCGATGGCACCGAATTCACGACGGACAACCCGCTGCTGCGGCGCGTCACTCCCGGCATCCCGGTCCGCTTCGACTGGGGGGTGAAGCTCCCGGTCGCGCTGATCGAAGGGCGGACCGAGACCGTCGAACTGGAACTCGGCCAGGTGATCTTCGCGCCGGGCAGCGCGGAGGTTCGCGAGGAATATCTGCCCGTGATCGAACGGATGGCCGCCAAGGTGAACGAATATCAGGGCGGTGAAGTCATCATCGACGCCAATGGCGACACCCGGTCGCTGGCGTTCGACCGCGCCGAGGCTGTGAAAGCATCCCTCACCCCCCGGCTGGAGCCAGCCTCGGAGCGGAATCTCGTTATCAGCGCACGCAGCCGCGTCGACGATCCCTCGTCGATGGTGGTCGGCGTGGACGAAGGCGGCGCTCTTCTCGGGACGGTCCTTTTCGACACCGACAAATCGGACATCAGGCCGGAGTTCCATCCCTTGCTCGATCGGGTTGCCGCATGGCTCGCCCGTAACGGCGGCGGCTCGGTTGCCATCGTGGGTCACACCGATGTGCGCGGGTCCTTCGACTACAACGCCGCGCTGGGGATGCGCCGTGCGCGAGCGGTCTATGACGCGCTCGCGGGCCGGCTCCCTCCCGATGTTCGATCGAAGGTTCGGGTCGATTGCAACGATAATCCGGCAGCTCCTGCTGCCCGGCAGAGCAAGTGAAGGGGGGCGGGATCATGAAAATGAAGCTGATCGATCTGAGCCTGGCAACGCTGCTCGCCGGCGTGTCGCTTCCGGCGCTCGCCCAGGACCAGAGTGCGCCGCTACCGGCTCCGGCCGCTGCCGCGGATGAGGGGCTGGTCTGCTCCGAGGAGAGTTGCACCGATAGCGACGGCTTTGTGTTCCGCTTGCGGACGCGAAGCTACGCGCGGCCGGTGACGAGCGGCACCGACGAGCATTCCTCCTCCGCTACGCTGCAACCCGACCGCCGGGTCAGCATAGCCATGGAACAGCCGGGGCAAGCCACGGCTCTCGGGAAATTCTCGGTCTCGCTTCCCAATGGCGGCGTGATCTGGGCCACCGAAGACCCGACGCTCGGCCAGCCCGAGCTTTCCGTCTCCGCGCCCTCGATGGTTGCCTATGACGGAACGCGGATCGTCGAGCCGGTCCAGTTCTTCGTGCGCGGCAATTATCCCGGCTTCATCAGCAAGCTCGAGATATCGGTCTATCGCAGTACCGACGCCGATCTCATCGAACCGCTGGCGGTCGTCCCGCTCGATGTCGCGGCCGTCACCGAAGTGAAGTGGGACGGAAGCCTGCCTGGCAAATATCGTTTCCGCACGGGCGACGAGCTTATCTATGTGCTGCGCGCCTATGGCGACAATGGAGCGTTCGACGAAACCGTACAGCGGCGCTTGCAGCTCGTGCGCCCCGAGGATGTCGCGCGCAATAACCAGTTGCTGCGCGGCAATGTCGAGAAACGGCTCGGTACCGCGCTGACCTCCGAGCAGGCAAGGACGCAGAATCTCATCGACGACGTGTTCAGCGGCAATGGCCTGCGGCAGCAGAATATTGCCATCCGGGGTTCGCGTATTCGCATTCAGGGGCGAAACCTGCCGGCGAACGAGCAGCTCACCATCAACGGCGAATCCTATCCGGTCGACCTCGAGCGCAAGTTCGTCGCCGAATATCTTGCGCCGGTCGGGCGGCACAGCTTCGATATTGCGCTGAAGGGCAATGACAAAGAGCCGGCCCGGCACCACAGGCTCGATGTCGATGTCAGCGGCCGTTACTTCTTCGGGGTCGGCATCGCCGATCTCACGATCTCGCAGAACGACATCTCGGGTTCGGTCGAGCCGTTCGCCGGCGACGACCGCGCGAACGACGACATTCTGGCCGACGGTCGTCTGGCATTCTATCTCAAGTCCAAGCTCGGCGGCCGCTATCTGGTGACGGCGCAGGCCGATACGACCGAGCGCGATATCGGCGACCTGTTCAAGGGCTTCGGCAAGGCCGATCCGCAGGACATTTTCCGGCGGCTCGACCCCGACCTTTATTATCCCGTCTATGGTGACGATTCGACCACCTATCGCGACATCGACACGATGGGCCGCTTCTATCTGCGCGTCGACTGGGACAAGAACCAGGCCTTGTGGGGCAACTACCAGACCGGGATCACCGGCACGGATTATGCGCAATATATCCGCTCGCTATACGGCGCGGCGCTCAGCTGGCGCTCGAACGGCAGCAACCGGTGGGGTGACCCCAGATCGGAGTTGCGCGCTTTCGGATCGCAGGCGCAGACAGCGCCCGGCCATAACGAGTTCATCGGCACAGGGGGTAGCCTCTATTATCTGCGTCATACCGACCTGCTGCCGGGCTCCGACGTCGTCTATCTGGAGATCAGGGACCGGACGACGGGCCGCGCCGAAAATCGCGTCCAGCTGACCCGCGGCGCAGACTATGAGATCGACGAGCTGCAGGGGCGCATCATTCTCACGCGTCCGCTCTCCCAGATCAGCCGGGAAAACGCCCCGTCGATCACCCGCGATGCGCCGCTCGACGGGTTCGAGCAGCGGCTGATCGTCGACTATGAGTGGGTGCCCTCGCGTTTCGACAGCGACGAGATCACCGCGGGCTTTCGCGGCAAGAAATGGTTCGGTGATCATGTCGGCATCGGCGCTACCTATGTTGACGAGAACCGCGCCGGCGAAGACTATACCCTCTATGGCGGCGACATCACGCTGCAGGCAGGCAAGGGAACCTACCTCAAGGGAGAGTTTGCCCGTACCGAAGCAATTGCCGCGCCGACCTTCTTTTCGACCAACGGCGGGTTCGACTTCACCCGCCTCGGCGGCACCGGCCCCCAGGAGGGCGACGCCAAATCGATCGAAGCAAGGATCAACTTCACCGAACTCGGCTTGACGAAACTCGACTGGAGCGCCGGCGCATGGTGGCGTGATACCGACGCCGGCTATTCCACGAGCCGATACAACACGGGGCTCCCCACCACCGAATATGGCGGCGAGATACTCGGCCAGATCACTCCGAATCTCGGCATCTACGCGCGCTACAGCAAGGCCGAAAGCGGCACGAACTCGTTCCTCCAGGCACAGGGCAGCCTCGACTGGCGGATCGACGATGCGAACAGCCTCGCCGCCGAGGTGCGCCGGGTGGAGGAGAATAACGCCTATACGGACGCCGCGGGCATGCTGGGGGCGATCAAATATACCCGCCGCATCGGCACCGCCCTCGACCTCTATGCCCAGGGCCAGCTGACGCTCGACGATGACAATGGCCGCTACCGCGACAATGACATGCTGCTCGCCGGCGGGCGCTATCTGTTCGGCGACCAGTCGTCGGTCGGTGCCGAGCTCAGCACCGGCGACCGCGGCGACGCGGCAACCCTGAATGCCGAATATAAGCTCGCGCCCGATCACAGCATCTATGGCGCCTATACCTATTCGACCGACACCACCGAATATGAAAATCTGCTCAATCCGACCCGGCAGAACGGATGGACGCTGGGTCAGCGCTGGCGCCTCTCCAATCAGGTCAACATCTTCAACGAGAGCCAGTATCTCAAGGAGCCGACCCAGTCCGGCATCGCGCACACGTTCGGACTGGATTTCTATCCCGCGCAGGGCTGGAGCACCGGCTTCACGATCCAGAAGGGCGAGCTCAGAAACCCGGTCGGCGGCATTGTCGACCGCCGGGCATTGAGCGTCCGTCTCGGACGTATCTCACCCGACACCGACTGGCAGAGCAAGCTCGAGTGGCGCAAGGACACGGGTGCCGAACGGCGGAGGCAGTGGGTCACCACCAACCGGATCACGCACAAGATCGACGAAAGCTGGCGTGTGGCCGCCCGGTTCAACTATTCGGATACCAAGGACGAGATCAATGCGCTCGCGGGCGCAAAGTTCGTCGAGGGCAATGTCGGTTTCGCCTGGCGTCCCTGGAACAATACCCGCTGGGGCGTCTTCGGCCGCTACACCTATCTCTATGACCTCGCCACCCTGGGTCAGGAAGGCGGCACCGACTATGACCAGAAGTCGCAGATATTCTCGCTCGAAGGTGTTCACCGCCTCGACCGGCACTGGGAATTCGCCGCCAAGGTCGCGCGGCGCGAGGGCGAGGTGCGCATGGGGCGCGGGACCGGCGAATGGTTCGATTCCGCGACAACCTTCGTCGCCGGTCAGGTCCGCTATGAGGTTATGTCGAAATGGCATGCCCTTGCGGAATATCGTGTCCTCGACGTCGAGGATGGCGGTACCCGGCAGGGCTTCCTCGTCGGTATTGACCGCGACGTCGCGAAAAACATGCGTATCGGCGTGGGATATAATTTCACGCAGTTCAGCGATGACCTGACCGATTTCGATTATGATCAGAAGGGCTTTTTCGTTAATATCGTCGGGAGATACTGAAAAGGGCGTTCGAGGCCCGAGGAACGAAGTTCGGCTTCTTGCGGACAAGCATAGCACAGGCTCGGCCCCGCAATTGCTATCAGAATACAAAGGACGCCGTGGCGGCCGCGGCATGATCGATCCACGCCGGCTTTGGCGCCACGGCTGCCTTTGGTTACGACAATAGCCCCGCTCAATCCTGCGAAGTTTGCAGCCGCATCCGCGCACGGGACTCGGCGTCAGGGCTTCGCGGGCTCCTGAAAGTGGCAACGCGCTACTCGTCGCTCTTCTATTTGACCCGTGCAATTATGAGGCTTGCCCCGCGCCATCCCCGGGCGCCGGAGATAACGAACGTCCGCCTCTTTCTGCTCTGATCCGAAGGCTGTCTGCCCCCTGTCGACCGGAGACAGCGTCTGCGCTGAACGATCTTAAGCCAGTCATCGAGCAGCAACGCATCTCGCGGATCAAGCCGGTTAGCACGCGTAGCACCGGGATATGCCTGCGGCTCGGATAACAGGCGTGGCAGCCGCTGCCCATCAACGCCCGATCGGCAAGAGCCATTTTCTGCGCCCCGATCGACAGAGATGGGCTGCGACAATCCGCCCGTCTCCGCTGTTTGGGGCGTCGGAAATGAGACAAGGGGGTGATTCAAATGAGATGCTGTGCCGATCATCTGTTTGATTTTAAATGTTTTATTATCCTTGGAATGGGAAATCCGGTGGTGAATTTTTCATGCACTACGGGGAGCGGTGTGATCACCTGTTCGACCTCGCGGCGCGCAATGAATAAGAGAAAAGGGGCTTATCATGCTTTATGTCGAGACTGGAAACCGCAGCCGCCGCGATAGCTTCGTCGCGAACTGGGTCGGCGGCGCGCAGCTCAGCGGGACCCAGCGGCGCCGGCTGATGGCCGCGCTGCGCATCGCGCACCGCGTGCTGGGCA
>NZ_DATMST010000263.1:0-16560 GCF_035565275.1 Sphingopyxis sp. | reverse complement strand
GGCTCGGCCGCGCACGCGAGGTGGTCGTCCCGCGCCTGCCGAGCCGCCGCGACGAGATCGGGACGCTTGCGCGCGCACTGTCGGACATGACGCAGGCGCTGCGCGAACGCATCGACGCCGGCGAACATTTCGCCGCCGACGTGACGCACGAACTCAAGAACCCGATCGCTTCGGTCCGCTCGGCGATCGAGGGGCTGGGGCGCGTGAAGACCGACGAGCAGCGCGCGCAATTGCTGGCGATTGCCGACGAGGATGTGCGCCGGCTCGATCGGCTGGTGAACGACATCAGCGAGGCGAGCCGCGTCGACGCGCAGCTGTCGCGCACGCGGTTCGAACCGATCGACGTCGGAATGATGATCGAATCGATGCTCGCATCGCGCGCGGCGCGCATCGATGCCGGAACGCCGCATCCGCGCATCGCCTTCGCCCGCCCGCGCAAGGGTACGACGATCGTGATGGGCGACGGCCACCGGCTCGAACGCGCGATCGACAATGTCATCGACAATGCGATCAGCTTTTCGCCCGACGCCGGCCTCGTCTGCATCTCGGCGACGCGGCTCGGCGACGAGGTGCATATCCGCGTTGATGATGACGGTCCGGGGATCGATCCCGCGCAGCGCGAGGCCATTTTCCGCCGCTTTCACAGCGAGCGGCCTGCCGGGGAAGCCTTTGGGCGCCACAGCGGGCTGGGCCTCGCGATCGCGCGGACGATCGTCGAGGGGCACAGCGGCACGATCAGCGCCAAGGATCGAGACGACGGCCGTCCCGGCGCCAGCCTGCTGCTGACCCTGCCCGCGCGCGACGGGGCGCCCGAAACGGGATAGTCCGGCGCGCCCTATCGCCTTGCAGCACCGCATCGCCGCCGGTAAGCGTGCGTCCATGCTTCCGAGCCGGACCAGACCCGATATCGTCAATATTCATGCGAGCTGCGTCGCGGCGGGCAGCCGCGGCATCCTGCTGCTCGGCGCGTCGGGACAGGGCAAGTCGGACCTCGCGCTGCGCCTGATCGATCGCGGCGCGCGCCTGGTCGCCGACGACCGCTGCGACATCTGGTTCGAGCGCGGGCGCCTGTGGTGCCGCCCCCCCCGACAGCTTGCCGGCAAGCTCGAGATTCGCGGCCTCGGCATCGTCGAACAACCATGGATAGCCCCGGTACCGCTCGCGATCGGGGTACGCCTCGCCGAGCGGTATGAACGCATGCCGTCTGAACGTGCGATCGAAACGGTTGCCGGCCACCCCCTGCCCTCTCTCACCCTTTCGGCGTTCGAGGCATCGGCCCCGGTCAAGATCCTGCTTGCGCTCGACCGGCTGGCGATCGCCGAATGAGACGCCCGCGATGAATTCGGCGTCCGAAACGCGCCTGTTGCTGGTGACCGGACTGTCCGGAGCGGGCAAATCGACCGTGCTCAAGGTGCTCGAGGATCTCGGCTGGGAGGTGGTCGACAATCTGCCGCTGGCGCTGCTCGAGACACTGATCGCCGCGCCGGTGAAGGGAAGCGAAGCCGGCCGGCCGCTCGCCGTGGGCATCGACAGCCGCAGCCGCGGCTTCCGTCCTGCGCTCTTGGTGCGGCAAATCAAGGAATTGCGCGAGACCGGCGGACGCGACATCCAGACCCTGTTCCTCGATTGCGCGGGCGCCGAGCTCGAGCGCCGTTTTTCCGAAACGCGGCGGCGTCATCCGCTCGCCGAGGACCGCCCCGCCGCCGACGGGATCGCGCGCGAGCGCGAGATGATGGAACCGCTGCGCCGCTGGGCCGAGCACGTCGTCGACACGACCAATTACAGCAGCAACGACCTGCAGCAGGAGGTGCGCCAGCGCTTCGGCGATGCCGGCGAGGGCGAGCCGGTGCTCAACGTCATGAGCTTTGGTTTCGCGCGCGGCCTGCCACGGAACGCCGACCTGGTGTTCGACATGCGCTATCTGCGCAATCCGCATTGGGACCCGAAGCTGAAGCCGGGCACCGGGCTCGACGCCGACGTCGCTGCCTATGTCATGGCCGATCCCGCGTATGAGGACAGCGTCGCGCAGATCGAGCGGCTGATTCTGACACTCCTCCCGCGCTACCGCGCCGAGGGCAAGAGCTATGTCACCATCGCGTTCGGATGCACCGGCGGCCGCCATCGCTCGGTTCATGTCGCGTCGCGTGTTGCAAATACGCTGCGCGCCGCAGGTCATGCGCCGACGCTGACCCACCGCAACCTTGACTCCGCCCCGCAAGATGGGCTTGAGGGCAAGCCCCCGCCCGCTTCTCCCGCATCCGGCGGAAAAACATAAGGGTCGACGACTGCATGCCGAACGATAAGGCTCTGCCGCTTCTGGGAATGGTGCTCGTCACCCACGGCCGTCTCGCCGAGGAGATGGTTCGCGCTATGGAGCATGTCGTCGGTCCCCAAAGGGCGATCGCGACCGTGTGCATCGGGCCCAACGACAATATGGAAATGCGCCGCAAGGAAATCGCTGACGCGATTCGCCAGGTCGACGAGGGTCGCGGTGTGGTCATGCTGACCGACCTGTTCGGCGGCACGCCGTCGAACCTTGCGATCAGCCTGCTCGAATCGGGCCGCACCGAAGTGATCGCCGGCGTCAACCTGCCGATGCTGATCCGCCTCGAAAGCGCGCGCAAGACGATGGAATTGCGCGCTGCGGTGATCGCGGCGAAAGAAGCAGGTCAGAAATATATTTCGGTCGCATCGGAAATGCTGGGAGTGGGTCCATGATCGAAAATTCCGAGACCGTCGAAATCACCAACCAGCGCGGACTCCACGCGCGCGCCAGCGCCAAGTTCGTGACCTTTGTCAGCCGCCTGCCCGAAAGCGTGTCGGTCGAGGTCGAAAAGGGCGGATCGCGCGTCAACGGCACGTCGATCATGGGGCTGATGATGCTCGGCGCCGCAAAGGGCGACAGCATCACCATCCACACGAAGGGTGAAGGCGCCGACGCAGCGCTGCTCAAGCTCGTCGGGCTGGTCAAGGACAGCTTCGGCGAGGATTGACGCCATGCCCACGGGCCGCCGTTCCCGAATCGAGAGCCTGTCGAATCCGCTGGTCAAGCGGATGCGGCTGCTCCGCGAAAAGCGGCATCGCCGCGAGGAAGGCCTGTTCCTTGCCGAAGGGCTGCGCATCGCGACCGAGGCGCGCGAGGCGGGCGTGCTGCCGCAATGGTTGTTCCTCGGTCCCGAAGGCGACACGCATCCACTCGCGAAGGCGCTCGCGGCCGATACGATCGCGGCGGGCGGCGAGGTCATCGACACGACGCCCGCGATCCTCTCGAAACTGTCGGGCAAGGACAATCCGCAGACGGTGGTGGGCATCTATGCCGAGCCGGAAACCGCGCTGTCCGACCTCGACCGCGACGCGGCGCCGATCTGGCTCGTTGCCGAGCGCCTCCGCGATCCCGGCAACCTCGGCACGATGCTGCGCACCGGCGACGCAGTGGGTGCGGGCGGGTTGATCCTGCTCGACGAATCGACCGATCCCTATGCGGTCGAGGCCGTGCGCGCGAGCATGGGCGCGATCTTCACGCAGAAGCTGGTGGTCGCGCGCTGGGACGAGTTCCTTCCTTGGCTGCGGCAAGGCCCCGGCCAGCTCGTCGCAACCTGGCTCGGCGACGACACGCAGGATTATCAGGCGGTTCGCTACGCCGCGCCGACCTTCATCCTCACCGGCAATGAATCGCAAGGCATGCCGGCCGAATATGCCGCGGCGGCCGACGTGCGCGTGAAGATGCCGATGATGGGCAAGGCCGACAGCCTCAACGCTGCGGTAGCGACCGCGGTGATGGCCTATGAAGTGCTGAACCAGCAGCGGAACCGATAGGCCGGTCGCGCCGTTCATCGATCGATCAACAAGATGCGCGTAGGAGTTGCCGCATGATCAGGATCGCGCTGCCCGCCCTTGTGTCCACCCTTGCGCTCTCTGCCTGCGCGCCCGCCAGCGATACGCCGCCGCAAGGCCCCGGCGAGCCGCCCACGGCCTATATGGCGCTTGGCACCGAGCCCGGCTGGACACTCGAGATCACGCCGTCGCGGCTCAATTACAACGGCGATTATGGCGAGACGAAGATCATGGTACTGAACCCCGGAGCGAAAACTGCGGCGAACGGCCGGACCTACACCACCGAGCGGCTGAAAGTCGAAATCGTACAGGCCGAATGCAGCGACGGGATGAGCGACCGCCGCTACGCCGACACGGTGACGCTGACCGCCGACGGCAGGACAGTGAAGGGATGCGGCGGCGCGATTCTGGCGCCGACCGAACTGGCCGGGACCAGCTGGAGCTTCGTATCGATCGGCGGCACGCCCGTCGCGGGCGACCGGCCGACGTCGCTGCAGTTCGACGGGACGCGGCTCAGCGGCAGCGCGGGATGCAACCGTTTTTCGGGCACCTATGCCGTCGACGGCAGGACGATGTCGGCGGGGCCGTTGATGGCGACCGAAATGGCGTGCCCCGGCGCGGGTATGGCACAGGAAAATGCCTTTTTCGGTCTGATGCGCAGCCCGGTGAGCCTGAGCTTTCCAACCGACGGAACGTTGATCCTGACGGGCGCCGAAGGGCGCACGGCAGTACTGAAAAGGGCAATCTAGTCGCGTTGCCCCCGCTCGGCGCTATTCGCCCGCGTCGTTGACCGCCGCTGGCGCGTTTGCAAGCTTCGCGAGCGGTCGCGCCGCCTGTTCGGCGACGGGCAACACCGGAATTTCCCTGTCGCCGGTTTCGATATCGAGCGCTTCGAACCGTTTCGCCTGCGTCAGCACCTGCGATTCGAAACTCCCGACGAAGGCGTTGTACGCCCCGGTCGCCTGATCGAGATTGCGCCCGACCTTGGCGATGTGCGAGCCCATCACCGACATGCGCGCGTAAAGCTCCTTGCCGAGCGCCGCGATCTCGCGCGCCTGATTGGCGAGCTTTTCCTGCCGCCACACCGCCGCAACGGTACGCGCGATCGCGATGAGGTTCGTCGGCGTCGCGAGCAGCACCTTGCGCTCGAATGCATAGTCCCAGAGCGCGGCATCCTGATCGAGCGCCGCAGCGAGAAAATGTTCGCCCGGCACGAACATCACGACGAAATCGGGGGTATCGTCGAACTGGTTCCAATAGGCCTTGGCGCCGAGCGTATTCACATGCGCCTTCATCGCCGCGGCATGCGCGGCGAGATGCGCGACCTTCTCGCGCTCGTCGACCGCGCCGAACGCATCCTGATAGGCGTTGAGCGAAACCTTGGCGTCGATCACGAGATTCTGCCCGCCGGGAACGCGCACGACGACGTCGGGACGCAGCCGCCCGCCGTCACCCTCGACGCTGACCTCGGTCTGGAAATCGGCATGTTCGGAAAGTCCGCAGCTTTCGAGTACGTTGCGAAGCTGCTGTTCGCCCCAGCGCCCGCGCGCCTTGGGCGCGTTGCGCAGCGCGTTGACGAGCTTTGCCGCCTCGCTCGACACGCGTTCGGTGCCCTCGCGCATCGCCGCAATCTGGCCATGCAAAAGCCCGAAGGCATCGCGCCGCTCGGCCTCGACCTTCGCCACCGCCTGCTCATATTTTTCGAGCCGGTCGTGTACCGGATGGAGCAGCGCCTTCAAATTCTGCCCTGCGGTCGCCTCGCTCTCCTTGAAGCGCGCCTCGGCGCGTTCGAGGAACGCCTTTTGCGCCCCGTCGAGCATCACCTGCCCGACCTCGCGGAACTGGGCGGTGAGCGCCGCCTGCGCATCCTTCAGCTGCGCAATCTGCGCGTCATGCGCTTCGTCGCGCGCCTTTTGCTCGCTGAGCAGCGCCGCGAGCCGGATATCGGCGCTCTTGCGCGCCTCGGCCTCGGCGGCCAGGTCGGTAACCGCACTTCTGAACCGTTCCGAAAGTCCGTCGCGCTCGGCCTTGAGCGCCCCCGATTGCCGGCCGGCAAAAAGCCAGCCGATCAGCCCACCAAGCGTGAGGGCGACAAGGGCGACGACAAGTGCGGTTCCATCCATGAGAGGAACATAGGACGAACGCCGCCCCTCTGGCTAGCCGGTAATTATCGCACCCGTCACTCTGCGCCCCACGACGACGGCAGGATCGCCCGATAGGCCTCGACCTCCGGTGCGCCGCCGACGATCATCCCCTGCGTGAGCAGCCAGTAGTGGCGCACGATCTCCGCCTGCTGTTCGAGCCCGTAGCGCGCCAGCGGCCAGCCCGGCTTCAGACTGTAGTCATAGCTGGCAAAGGGATGGCGCATCAGCACCAGATACCAGCGCCCGCGCGTCTGGGCCTGCCAGACATGCGTCATCTCGTGGAGAAAAAGGCCCTTCGCCCGCAACTCCTCGTCGCGCCCACCCGCGGGGCAGGAGAAATCGTCGCAATAGACGCCGCCCCCGGGATGAAAATGGAGATCGCCCATCGGCGCCATCACGATCCGGCGCGGCTGGAAGAATATCCATTTATAGTGACGCACCCGCACGCGGTCATAGGCGATCGCGTCGCCGAATACGCTGCGCGCGAGCGCGATTTCGCCGCTCGTCAGGGGGCGCGACGGGCGCGGCACCACACTTATTTCTTTGCAGCGTCCGGCGCCGCCTTTTCGGCGCCCTTCTCCATCGCCCCATGGTCCATCGCGCCATGATCGACGGCCTCGGCGCCCTCGGCCGGCTTGATCACCATGTCGAACAGGATGCGCTCGTTATTGTTGTTGGTGAAAACAAAGGCCATCGGCAGCTTGCCTGCGCGCACTGCGGCGCCATTGATGCCCCAGATCATCAGATGCTTGCCGCCCTGCTTGAACACCAGCTCGCCTTTCGCGGGCACGTCGGCGCGCAGCAGCGGCTTCATCGTCACGACGCCATTTTCCTTGACGCTTTCGTGCATTTCGACGCGCTGCGCGAGGTCCGCGGTCACCGCGACGAGCTGGACCGGCTGCGGCCCGCCCTGGACGCGGAAATAGCCGACCGCGGGCCGGTCCGGCGTCGCGCCCATCACGATGTGGCCGCTCACAACGTTCAGCGGCTTCCCGGCGCCCAGATTTTCCCCGCAGGCCGTCAGGGTCAGCGCGGTGGCGGCAAGGGCAAGGATCGCAAAAGGTTTCATTTTGGGAAGACTCCGTAAAAGCGCGGCATTTCATGTCCCCGATAAGCCCTGAAAGCCCTTGTGCCAAGGATTAGCGCACCTATATCGCCCCCATTAGAACCATGGACGGCGTGCCTTTTCAGGGCGCCACAGAAGCAACAAGGACTGAATACCAATGGCCAAAGTGATCGGGATCGACCTCGGCACCACGAACAGCTGTGTCGCGGTGATGGAAGGCGGAAAACCCAAGGTTATCGAAAATGTCGAAGGCACGCGCACGACCCCCTCGATCGTCGCCTTTGCCAAGGATGGCGAGCGCCTGATCGGCCAGCCGGCGAAGCGCCAGGCCGTCACCAACCCCGAAAACACCGTTTTCGCGGTGAAGCGCCTGATCGGCCGCCGTTTCGACGATCCGATCACCAAGAAGGACACCGAGCTGGTCCCCTATACGATCGTCAAGGGCACCAATGGCGACGCGTGGGTCAAGGCCGGCAACGAAGATTATTCGCCGTCGCAGATTTCGGCCTTCATCCTCCAGAAGATGAAGGAAACCGCCGAGGCGTATCTCGGCGAAAAGGTCGAGCAGGCCGTCATCACCGTTCCCGCTTACTTTAACGACGCGCAGCGTCAGGCGACCAAGGACGCGGGCAAGATCGCGGGCCTCGAAGTGCTGCGCATCATCAACGAGCCGACCGCGGCGGCGCTGGCCTATGGTCTCGACAAGACCGAGAACAAGACGATCGCCGTCTATGACCTTGGCGGCGGCACCTTCGACATCTCGATCCTCGAGGTGGGCGACGGCGTGTTCGAAGTGAAGTCGACCAACGGCGACACCTTCCTCGGCGGCGAGGATTTCGACAGCAAGCTCGTCGAATATCTCGCCGACGGTTTCAAGAAGGACGAAGGCATCGACCTACGCGGCGACAAGCTCGCACTGCAGCGCCTGAAGGAAGCCGCCGAAAAGGCGAAGATCGAACTGTCGTCGGCCGCGACGACCGAGGTCAACCTGCCCTTCATCACCGCCGACGCCAACGGGCCGAAGCACCTTGTGAAGACGATCACCCGCGCCGACCTCGAAAAGCTGGTCGAAGAGCTGGTCAAGCGCACGCTCGAGCCCTGCAAGAAGGCGATCAAGGACGCGGGCATCTCGGCGAGCGAGATCGACGAAGTTGTGCTCGTCGGCGGCATGACGCGCATGCCGCGGGTCCGCGAAGTCGTGAAGGATTTCTTCGGCAAGGAACCGCACACCGGCGTGAACCCCGACGAAGTCGTCGCGATCGGCGCCGCGATCCAGGCGGGCGTGCTGCAGGGCGACGTCAAGGACGTGCTGCTGCTCGACGTCACCCCGCTGAGCCTCGGCATCGAAACGCTGGGCGGCATCATGACCAGGATGATCGACCGCAACACGACGATCCCGACGAAGAAGTCGCAGGTCTATTCGACCGCCGACGACAATCAGTCGGCGGTGACGATCCGCGTGTTCCAGGGCGAGCGCGAAATGGCGCAGGACAACAAGCTCCTCGGCCAGTTCGACCTCGTCGGCATCCCGCCCGCACCGCGCGGCGTGCCGCAGATCGAGGTGACCTTCGACATCGACGCCAACGGCATCGTGTCGGTCCATGCCAAGGACAAGGGCACCGGCAAGGAACAGCAGATCAAGATCCAGGCGTCGGGCGGCCTTTCGGATTCGGACATCGACCAGATGGTCAAGGACGCCGAGCAGTTCGCCGAAGAGGACAAGACGCGCCGTGAGGCGGCCGAGGCGAAGAACAACGCCGAAAGCCTGATCCACTCGACCGAAAGCCAGCTCCGCGAGCATGGCGACAAGGTCGACGCGGGCCTGAAGTCCGAGATCGAGGCGGCTGTTGCCGAAGCCAGGACCGCGGTCGAAGGCGGCGATGCTGCTGCGATGACCGAAAAGAGTCAGGCGCTCGCACAGGTCGCGATGAAGTTGGGTCAGGCGATCTACGAGAAGGAACAGCAGTCCGCTGCATCCCCCGGCGCCGACGATGATGCCGGCACGGCGAAGACCGACGAAGATGTCGTCGACGCCGAATTCTCGGAAGTCGAAGACGACAAGAAGTAAGAAACTCCCTCGCCGGGCTCGTTGCATACGGGTCCGGCGGGCCGGAGGGGGCCTGTTGACCTATGTCACTCGACATCGATTATTACGAACTGCTCGAAGTCGAGCGTAGCGCCGACGACGCCGCGCTGAAGGCGAGCTACCGCAAGCTCGCGATGAAATATCATCCCGACAAGAATCCGGGGTGCGACGACAGCGAAGCGCGCTTCAAGGCGATCAGCGAAGCCTATGACTGCCTGAAGGATCCGCAGAAGCGCGCGGCCTATGACCGCTTCGGCAAGGCCGGGGTCAACGGCGGCAGCGGATTCGGCGGCGGCGGCAATGGCGGCGATTTCGGCGACATCGGCGATATTTTCGAATCGATTTTCGGCTCGGCCTTCGGCGGCGGTGGCCGCCAGCAGCGCGGCCCCGCGCGCGGCGCCGATCTTCGCTACGACATGGAAATCCGGCTCGAGGACGCCTTCGCCGGCTGCTCGCGCGAAATCCAGGTCGATGTCGCCGCGCGCTGCGACGCGTGCGACGGATCGGGCGCCAAGCCCGGCACCCAGACCAACCGCTGCCCGACCTGCGCCGGCCACGGCAAGGTGCGCGCGCAGCAGGGTTTCTTCATGGTCGAGCGCACCTGCCCGACCTGTCAGGGCGCAGGCGAGGTCATCGCCGATCCGTGCAATTCATGCCACGGCGAAGGCCGCGTCGACCGGCGCAAGACGCTGACCGTCAACATCCCCGCCGGGGTCGACGAGGGCACGCGTATCCGCCTGTCGGGCGAAGGCGAAAGCGGCGCGCGCGGTGCGGCGCCGGGCGACCTCTACATCTTCCTCCACATGGCGCGGCACAAGGTCTTCGAACGCGAGGGCACGACCTTGTTCACGCGCGCGCCGATCAGCTTCACGACCGCGGCACTCGGCGGCGAGATCAGCATCCCCGGCCTCGACGGCAAGAAGCACGACATCGCCATCCCCGCCGGGATCCAGTCGGGCAAGCAGCTCCGCCAGCGCGGCGCGGGCATGCCGGTGCTGAACGGCCGCGGCCACGGCGACCTTGTCGTCCAGATCGACGTCGAGACGCCGACAAAGCTGACCGCGCGGCAGAAGGAACTGCTCTGCGAATTTCGCGAGACCGAAACGGGCGAGGAATGCCCGGCAAGCCAGGGCTTTTTCGGGCGTATCAAGGAAATGTGGGACGATCTGACCGAATGACCCGTGGCCGGCAACGGCTGCGTCAGACGGCTCCTATCTCCACCCTGAGCTCGGCAATCAGCGCCTTCACCTTCGGCAACCGCGCTTCCTCTTCGTCGAGGATCGCGTGGAAAGCGCGGCGCTTGATCGCCTTCAACTCGTCGGGCGCCAGCGCGCCGTCGCCGCCCGCGCTGCTCGCGACGATGTCGATCAACCGGTCGGCACCGTGCAGCCGGCCCCAGAGATAATCATTCTCGCGGTACGCCCGGCTGAAGAAGGCGCCGAAGCTGTTGAATTCGATCCCCTTCAGCATCGTCGCCGCGCCGCCGGTGCGGATCGCGGTCGCGTCGGATGGCGAAATGCGGTCGATCTTGATCGGGTCGAATTCGTCGAACCCCTCACCCTGCAGCAGCGGCAGCGTCGCAATGTCGTAAAAGGGATAGCCCAGATAGGCGAGCAGCAGCACGCGCCGGTCGTCCCTGGGAAGCGACGTCAGCGCGGCGGCGATCAGCGCATCGGCCTCGCCATCGACCGCGGTCAGGTCGCGCCGCGCGGAAATCGCGTCGATCCACTGGCCCGGATCGGCATCGGCGGGCACGTCGATATCGGCGATCCAGTTATCGCCCTCGCGCTCGAGATAGAGGCCGAGCGCGGTGAAGATCGCCCCGCGCATTTCCTCGCACGCGGCATCGCGGCCTTCGCTCCGGGCCCCGATCACCGTGTCGAGCTCGCGCGCCATGAAGCGCAGGCGGCGCACGCGGAAACCCAGGTCATGGGTCCGGAAAAAGGCGATCGCATCGCCGCTCGCGCCCGCGCCCTTCCTGCCCGAAATCCGGTCGAGCCCGCGCGCGCGAACCTCCTCCCATATCGCGTGGCGGCGGTTGCTGCGGTGGACCGCGCCTTCGGGCGGTGACAGCCGGTCGACCATCCCGACCAGTTCCTCGATCACCGCCGACAGCTTGAGGTGGCCGTAGGGCGCATAGGCGAAGCCCGCCCGCGCTGCCGCCTGCTCCTGCGCCTTCGCGCGCCATTTGCCGAGCCGCGCAACGGTCGGCGTATCGAGAAAGAAGGTGGTGCCGAACAGCGCCGCCACCTGTTCCTCGACCTCGACCTTCATCGCGTCGACGATATGCTGCATGCGGCGAATGCGCCGCGACATTCCCTCGATCGCCTCGACATTTTCGCGGATCGGCTGCTCGCGCGGAATTTCGGAGAGCGCGCCGAGGATCGTCGGCAGGAAACCGGGCACACCCTCGCCCTGCTCGCCGGGCTTGCCGAAACTGATCGAACGATAGTCGGGCTTGGGATCGATGTAGACGAAGCGGCGGTCGATCTCGCGCCGCGCCGGCCGCTGCTTCAGCGCGGCGATCGCCGGGCGGAAAGGCGCGTTCGCGAGCACCGAACCGTCGATCAGCACCCGGTCGGCCGGGTCGCTCTCGCTCGTACCGGGAAGCTGGGCGCGGATGAAGGCATCGCGGCCCGGCCAGGCGATCTTCCGCTTTTCGAGCACGCGATCGAGCTCGCGCAGCGTGAAGGGCGGAAAGGCGCCCGGGAAGCTGGCGGTCGCGCGCGCCGCGGCGGTGAGTCCCGGAACGTCGTCCAGCCGCCGGTTCGCGCGCCTATCTTCGCGGAAATGCAGGATCAGCCGGTGCTCCTCCTCGGTCACGCGCGGCGGGCTGTTGAGCGACAGCGGAACGCTATGCCCCGCGAAATCGGTGACCGAAACGAAAAGATCGACCGGCTGTCCGTCAGGAACCAGCGCGGGCCCCCTCGGCGCCGCATCCATCGCGTCGAACGCGTCGAGCAACAGGTTCGAGAAGCTCTCGCCGCCGAACGGCGGTTCGAACCAGCGTGCGCGGACGAAGCGCGACAGCTTTGCGCGCACCTCGTCCTGCGCGCCTTCGCCGACGGTGCGGTCGATGACATTGCCGCGGCGCTTCATCATCCAGCCGGCGATCGGCACCGCCCAGAATTTGGTCGCCGCCGACAGCGGCCGTGCATCGGGGTCGATCAGCCGGTCGACATCGGCGCCGTCGAGCCAAAGGTCGGTAAGCGGGTCGAGCGACTGGCCAGTCGCGAGCGCGCGCGCCAGAAAGATACCGTTGATCCCCCCCGCGCTCGCCCCCGCGACGATGTCGGCGAACACGCGTAGCCGAACGCTGCCGCGCG
Organism: Sphingopyxis sp.; assembly: GCF_035565275.1. Lineage (GTDB taxonomy): Bacteria > Pseudomonadota > Alphaproteobacteria > Sphingomonadales > Sphingomonadaceae > Sphingopyxis. The sequence continues at coordinate 4,104 of NZ_DATMST010000263.1, read as the reverse complement.
CCGCGATGTCGCCGAGCAGATCGCGATAGACCGCGCCCGCCCCCGCGGTCGTTCCGCCGTCCTGAAACGCACGCGACGCCGCAGCGAGCCGCCACACTTCCTTGGTGATACCGTGCATATAGACGGCAAGGCTGATACCGCCGTAGCAAATCAGGGCGAACCGCAATTCCTTCTCGCGCATGCCGGCCTGATAGCGCGCTTTGCGGACTGTGGCGAATATTCCGCCGCATCCCACGGAAATATCCGCAAAGGCCGCTTTCTCCTTGCATATGCGAATGTGTCGCACTAGCGGCTCCCGCGAACAGGAGCCGATAATGAATCGCAAATTTGCCCTCGCCGCGCTGGCCTGCACGGCGATTTCCTCCCCTGCGTTCGCGCAGAATGCTGCGTCCGATGCCAACACTGCGCAGGGCGAAGATACGATCATCGTCACCGCGGCGCGTACGATCCTGCCGCCGAGCGCGCTGCCGCTGACGATCGACATCATCGGCAAGGACACGCTCGACCAGCAGATCGCGATCTCGGGGTCGGTCACCGACGCGGTCGCGAACCTGACCCCCAGTTTTTCGCCGACCCGCCAGAAGCTCTCGGGATCGGGCGAATCGCTGCGCGGCCGCTCGCCGCTCTACGCGATCAACGGCATCCCGCAGTCGACCCCGATGCGCGACGGCAGCCGCGACGGCTTCACGATCGACGGCTTCTTCGTGGACCGCGTCGAACTGATCTATGGCTCGAACGCCTTGCAGGGGATCGGCGGCACGGGCGGCATCGTCAACCAGGTCACCGTCGGCGCGCCGAAGGAAGAAGGCATCAGCGGCCGCGCGCTGCTGCAAGCCACCGCCGACAATGATTTTTCGAAGGCCGGGATGGGCGGCAAGCTCGCAGGCCTCGTCCAGTACAAGGCCGGCGCGTTCGATGCGACCTTTGGCGCGGCCTATGAACTTCGCGGTGTCTTTTCCGACGCGAAAGGCCGCCCGATCGGGCTCAACCTGACACAGGGCGAAACGCAGGACAGCAAGGCGACGAATGTTTTCGCCCGGCTCGGCTACGAGCTGTCGTCCAGCGCACGGCTCGACCTGATCGCGAGCCGCTTCGAACTGAAGGGCGATGGCGACTATGTCGCAATCCCGGGCAACCGGGCGCTCGGCTTGCCCACCAGCGCGGTGCGCGGCACCCCGCCGGGCAAGTCGGCGCAGAACCGCACCGAGAGCATCGCGCTGTCGCTGACCGACACCGACCTCGGCGGCGGCAATTTTGTCAGCCAGATTTTCTTCAACCGCAGCCGTGACACCTTCGGCGGCGAGATCGCAACGCAGGCGACGTTCCAGGACCCGGCGCTCGCGCCCGTCGGTACGCTGTTCGACCAGTCGCAGAACCGGTCGCGCAAGCTCGGCGCCAAGTTCAGCTATGAACGTGCGATCCCCGGATTCGAGGATCTGACGGTGACGATCGGCTTCGACGCACTCGTCGACAAGACCGAACAGGCCCTGATCGCGACCGGCCGCGCGTGGGTACCGCCGAGCGATTTCCAGAGCCTCGCGCCCTTCGGCCAAGCCAACCTCAAATTGTTCGATGGCGTCGTCCGTCTCGCGGGCGGTCTTCGCTGGGAAAATGTGAAGATCAAGATCGACGATTATCACACGCTCGCATCGACGACCTTCGTCACCTGCCCTGCGCCGCCCGCAACGCAGCCGGTGCCGTGCGGGCTCGCGAGCTATGGCGGCGTCGACGTCGCAGGCGGCAAGCCCAAATTCAAGGACCTGCTGATCAACGGCGGCGTGATCGTCGAACCGATCGAAGGCATCCGCGCCTATGCGAGCTATGCCGAGGGCTTCACCGTCCCCGACATCGGCCGCATCACCCGCGCGGTGAAAGACACCGGCATCGACATCGACAATTTCCTCGATATCTCGCCGGTCGTGTCGAACAACCGCGAGATCGGGTTCGAGGTGAAGCGCGGCCCGATCGACGCCAGCGCAGCCTATTTCTGGTCGTCGAGCGACAAGGGCCAGCTCCTCGTCACCGGCGCCGACCGCAATTTCGACGTCCAGCGGCTGCGCGTCGAGATCCAGGGGCTCGAAGTCAATCTGGGCGTCCAGACGCCGATCGACGGGCTGAAGCTCAATGTCGGCTATGCGCATCTCAATGGCAGGTTCGACAGCGATGCCGTGCCCGACGGCAAGGTCGACAGCGACCTCGACGGCGTCAACATCTCGCCCGACCGTCTCAATCTTGCCGCCAGTTACGCAAGCGGTCCGTTCACCGCGCGAGTGCAAACGCAGGTCTATTTCAAGCGTCGCTTTGATGGCAAGGCGCGGGCGGCGGACGATGCCAACGGCGGCCCTCTCAAGCTCGGGGACAACGATTTCGGCGGCTATACGCTGACCGACGCCTATGTCCGCTATCAGACCGGGTTCGGCGGAATCAGCCTGTCGGCCCAGAATCTCTTCAACAGGCAATATATCGATTATTCGAGCGATACGCGGCTGCCGAACGACCAGCTGTCCTATTTCGCCGGACGCGGGCGGACCTTCACGCTCGGCTGGGATTACCGGTTCTAGGCCATGATGAAGTTGCTCGACACGCTGCACCGCTGGACAGGAGGCCTGATCGGCCTTGTACTCGCGTTGCTCGGCCTGTCGGGCACGATCCTGCTCTACGAGCATCTGTGGATCGGGCTGCCGGGCACCGGCGATCCGCTGCGCGGCGACCTCGCCACGGTCGCCGCGACCACCGAAAAGCTGATGGCGATGCCCGGTACGCAGGGCATCATCTATGCCGACGAGCGGTTCGGGCTGCATCAGATGCGCTTCGAGGAGGGCGTCGGCGCCTATGCCAGCCAGTCGGGCGAGGTCGTGACGCGCTGGGCGAGCCAGTGGGAACGCCCCGAACTCTGGATCTTCGATTTCCACCATCATCTCTTCGCCGGCGACAGCGGCGAATGGGTGATCGGGATCGCGGGGCTCTGCGGGCTGTTCTTCGTGATCAGCGGCGTCATCCTGTGGTGGCGAACGCGCAAGACCTTCCAGCTCCGCCTGTGGCCGAAGCGGATGAGCCGGCCGTCGATCGTCATGCACCACCGCGATCTCGGCATCGTCGTCGCGCCGCTGCTGCTGATCTCGATCGTCACCGGCACGATGATGATCTTCCGCCCCTTCGCGATGGTGATGATCGCGCCTTTCGGTTCGCCCGCCGAGGCCGCGAAAGCAATCGAGCCGCCGAAGTACAGGGGCGGCCCGCTCGCCGAAAAGCCCGACTATACGGCGATGCTGACCGAGGCACGGCGGCGTTTTCCCGATGCCGAGTTCCGCATCCTCAGCCTGCCCCGCAAGCCGGGCGACCCGATCATGCTGCGGATGCGCCAGCAGGCCGAATGGCTTCCGAACGGCCGTTCGACCCTGTGGTTCGACGCCGCGACGGGCGAGGTGCTCGGCGCGCGCGATGCGCTGGCAATGGCGCCCGGCGCACAGGCGTTCAACATGGCCTTTCCGATCCACGCGTCGAAAGTCGGCGGCTGGAGCTGGCGCATCGTGATGACCATCTCGGGCCTGTCGATGGCAATGCTCGGCAGCTTTGCGGTCTGGACCTTCTGGTTCCGCCGCCCGAAACCCGCAAGGCGTCCAGCGAAGAAGGCCGCGCTGGCTTCGACATAGCCGCGCGCGGGTGCCGGCTTTGGGGTAGGGAGTTGCCATACGCTCCCTCTCTTTCGTCACCCCGGACTTGATCCGGGATCCATAACCGCACTGTCGTCATGGACCCCGGATCAAGTCCGGGGTGACGAGAAAAGCGGTAGCAGCAATCGCTCGAAACCCGCCATCCCCGACCTCGCCGCTTTCCTATTTTACCCGCCGCCCTATATCCTGCTCGCCCCATGACCCGCGCCCGCGTCCTCCTTCTCACCGCCGCCCTCGGCCCGCTCGACTATCGCGTCCCGCGCGAGAGCGAAGCGACTTTGGGCAGCGTCGTGGGCTCTTATTTGTTAGCCTGAGCTATGTAGCTGGTCCTTGATGGACATATTTTGGACGTCTCATTTAGATGGTTCACCTTTTGCACATTGTATAGTCACATTTCTCAACTACCTGACCTACCACCAGGTTAAGACGT
>NZ_DATMST010000262.1:0-1795 GCF_035565275.1 Sphingopyxis sp. | reverse complement strand
GCCGCGCCGCCGGCGCCGGCGATGATCGCCTTGAGCCCGCGGTCGGCCGCGCTCTTGGCATAGGCGACGAGGCGGTCGGGGGTGCGGTGCGCCGAGACGATCTGCACCTCGTGCGCGATGCCCAATTCCTCGAGGATCTGGACCGCATGCGCCATCGTCGGCCAGTCCGACTGGCTGCCCATGATGACACCGACTTGCGGCGCGCTGTCGCCCATCCTGATCCCTCCTCTGCCGGCGCCCGGTCCATCGGTGAATCGCCGCCGCCCTTCCCCTAGCGACAAGGCCGCGCGCGGGCAACGCCGCCAATTCGATGTCGTCCGTTCGATATCGGGAGCGACGATGGTTCCGCCCCCGCGTTTACCGATTGGTATGAAGTCGTCGTTAGGATTGCTCCCAGACTATCCACCGGCATCGGGCCGGGGAATGTGGGTTCGGTTCGGGGACGTCGAATGGACAGCGTAGGGGGGGCACGGATCGCGATCGACCAGATCGGCGTCCTGTCCGTTGACTCCATCGAGGACCAGTTGCGCGAACTGCGCCGCGAACGCGACGCGCTGCGCCGCGAAAACCGCGTATTGAAGATCGCCGTCGCCGAGCTCGAGCGCGTGTCCGAGCGCGACACGCTGACCCCCTTGTTCAACCGCCGCTATTTCCTGACCGCGATCCATCACCGCATGGCGCGGTTCGAACGTCATGCCGAACGCGCTGCGGTCGTCTTCATCGACGTCAACCAGCTCAAATATATCAACGACAGCTTCGGGCACGCCGCAGGCGACTTTGCGCTGATGGAAATCGCCAAGCGGCTCGCGGGCTCGATCCGCGCGACCGACGTCGCAGCGCGCATCGGCGGCGACGAGTTCGGGCTGATCCTCGACCAGTCGAACGAAGAGGGCGCGCGCGCGCAGGTCATCCGGCTCTGCGACGTGCTGAGCGCGTCGCCGGCGCATTATGACGGACACGAAATCGCGCTGTCGGCCTGCTTCGGCATCGCGATGCTGCAGACCGGGATGACCGAATCGGACATTTTGGCCGCCGCAGATCGCGACATGTACAAGAGCAAGCAGAGCCTCGGCGGCTTGCCCGGGCATCGTTAGGGTCGGGGCGCTAACCGCGCGTTAACCAGAAAGGCGCATCGTGCCCCCACGGACAGGGGGTGAATGATGCAGACCCGGATCGATCCTTTTCAGGACATTCGCAGCCGGATTACCGGACAGATCGGCGCGTTGGCCGAAGCCTTGCCGCATTGTGCGTTCGTCGAGATCGTGCGGGGGATCGACGATATCCGCTGTCTTGCGCGCGACAATGGTTTCGCCGCGGTCGAAACGCTGGCGAGCCGGCTGGAATCGGCGGTTGCGGCGGGCGGCTATCGCGCCGCGATCCTGACCTATCTCGACGCGATGAGCGACGCGGTGAGCGCCCCGCAGGGGCCGCTGCCCCCGGCGATGCAGGAAGCCTGGCTGGCATCGGTCGCTGTGCGTCTGGATCATTGACCTTGATCTTCCGACGATCCAGATATCTCCAATGGATGCAATCATGCTCGCGCTGGTGGCGGTGCTGCTCGCCAATGCCGACGGGCGCAGCGGAATGGCGCTTTCGCGTCTGTTGAGCGCGCGCGAGGATCGGCGCGCGACGGTCGTCATCGTCTTCGCCGCCTTCCTCGCCAACGCGCTGGTCGCTGCCATCGCGGGATCGATCGCGAACCGGATGATCGGGCAGGGGGTTGCCGCGTTGCTCGTGGCGCTGGCCCTGTTCTCGGCCGCGGCGGCGCTGCTCTGGCGGATGCGGCCGGCGGCTG
>NZ_DATMST010000261.1:0-2166 GCF_035565275.1 Sphingopyxis sp. | reverse complement strand
GCCGCGCTCGAGGCCGGCACGGTCAGCAAGGCCGTTGGCCTCGCCGAAGCGGCGGTCGCGGGGAGCCCGCGCGACGCCGGCTATCGCGCGTTGCTCGGCCAAGCCTATCTGAACGACGGGCGTTTCGCCTCGGCAACCACGGCGCTGAACGAAGCGATGGAACTCGGCGCGACCGACAGCAACACGATCATCGCGCTGACGCTCGCGCAGATTGCGCAGGGCCGGAATGCCGACGCGGTCGCGCTCCTCCAGCAGCATCGCGATACGGTTCCCGCATCGGACATCGGGCTGGCGCTGGCGCTTGCGGGCGACAATGAAGGCGCGATCTATGTCCTGACCGAAGCCGCGCGGACGCCGGGCGCGGGTGCGCGTACGCGCCAGAATCTCGCACTCGCCTTTGCCCTGTCGGGCCGCTGGGCGCAGGCGCGCATTCTGGCATCGCAGGACCTGTCGGCCGCGAAGCTCGAAGCGCGGATGGCCGAATGGTCGAAGCTCGCCGAACAGCCGAACGCGCAAATTCGCGTCGCGAGCCTGATCGGCGCCAAGGCGCAGCAGGACGCCGGCATGCCGGTCCGCCTCGCGCTCGGCAATTTTGGCGAAACGCAGATGGCTGCAGCCGAGCCCGCCGTCGAACTGGCGAGCGCCGACCCGGCGCCGGTCGAAGCCTATGCTCCGCCGCCGCCGGTGCTTGCCGATGCGGGCAGCGCGATCCGTAGCGTCGAACTGCCGATGCCCGAACGCACCGCCGACGGCATTGTGCCGGTTACCGAACTGCCGCAGCCGAAACCCGCGGGCGAGGTCATTCTGGCCGATGCCACGCCCTATCGCGCCGCGCCGCGCGTCGCCAGCGAAGGGCGCATTCGCCCCGCGCAGCAGCAGGCGCTCGAACTGGCAACCGTGCTGGTTCCGAAGGCGATGGGGTTCGACAGCAAGAAACCGGCCGGCTGGGCCGTGCAGCTCGGCGCGTACGACAGCCTGGGCATCGCCCGGGAAAAATGGGGCAGCCTGAAAAAGCGCAATGGCATGCTTGCGAGCTTTCCCGCATCGAGCCATGCGGCGACGGTGAAGGGCCGCACCTTCTATCGCCTGACGGTCAACGGGCTTGCCACGCGCGCCGACGCGACGAGCCTGTGCAATCAATTGAAGGCGCAGGGCCAGACCTGCTTCATCCGCGCGATGAGCGGGAGCGAAAGCATCCGGTGGGCGTCGAAAGCCGAAGCGCTGCGGCTCGCCGCGCGTTAATCCTGACAGAGAAAAAGGGGAGAGGGGCGTGGCCGAAAGGCTGCGCCTCTCTGTTTTCGGGATGGCGGTCTAGCGCCTCAAATCAATCCCGATCCGTCATTCGGGCAACTCAAGCGCGCGGCTTGACCGTCACCCAGACATTGATCGTCGCGGCGAATTTTCCCGGCTCGGGCTTGCCGACGTCGATGCGTTCGGCGGTGACGAGTTCGCCGGTCGCGAGATTGAAGCTGGCCCAAGGCTTCGGCATGCGGCCGAAGCTCATTTTCTGGATCGGCTGGCCGGTGGCGGTGTTCATGATTGTCGCGGTAATACCCATCGCGCGCCGGTAGCGGGCACCCGGCGATTCTGTCCAGCGCGAAGCGCGGAGCCTGGCCGGATTTTCGCCTGATCGCTTGCCCGGCCCGTCAGCCTCCCGGTGCGGGCAGGCGCGCGAGGAGCGCGACGAGCTGCGCCTGGCTGGTCGCGCCGGTCTTGCGGAAAATCCCTTTCAGCAGGAAACGCACGGCATTCAGGCTGACGGCGCGGAGCGCTGCATAGTCCCGCAGGCTTTGTCCGCGTGCCAGCGCGACGGCGAGCCGGGCCTCGGCCGGGGTGAGGCCGAACCATTGCGCGACCCGGTCGATTTCGACCACCGGGGTTTCGCCCGGCGCGCTGCCGAGCGTGACGATCAGCGTTGCGCCGAGCCGGACGCCGCCGAGTTGCTGCGCCGACTGGCGCGTTACGCGCGCGACGAGCACCGGGCATTCCTTGCCCGAAGGATCGACGGTCTGGAAAGCGAGACCCGCAGGATCGGGGTTTTTGACGAGATCGAGCAATCGCTTCTGGCTGGGCGGATGGGTGAAAGCGAAACGGTCTTGTGCCGTGCGGATGAAGCCCGCGCGCTCGTAGCGGGCGGCGCGGGCGTTTGCGGCGAGGACGGTCAGC
>NZ_DATMST010000260.1:0-4321 GCF_035565275.1 Sphingopyxis sp. | reverse complement strand
CGGGCGACCAGCACCGCCGCTGACCCTCCCTCGTACCCCGGTTTCGGGTACGCATCTCGGGTAGCGGCGCGGCGAGCGGCGCGGGCATGTTCGCGGTCGAACCCGGCATGCCGGTGACCGATCCGCGCGGCAAGGTGATCGGCTATGTGCAAGCGGTGCGCCAGACCGGCGGCGGCGTTGTCGACGCGGTGACCGTCGAGGTCGGCAATCGCGTCGCGACGCTTCCCGCGGCGAGCTTTGCCGGTTCGGGCGACATGCTTGTCACCGGGATGACCAAGGGCCAGCTCAAGGATAGTGCCGAACGGCAGGAAAGCGGCAATAGCCGTAACGATTGATCGATCGGATCCCCGAAAGGGGGAAAGCGCCGGCCTTTGTGCCGGCGCATTCTTATGAGGGTTTGACGCCGGCCTCGGCGAGCAAGGCCCCGGCCTCTTTGCCCTGCCAGTCGATCGCGCCGACGATGCGCCACAGCTCGCGGCCCCCGGCGTCGTAAAAGATGCTCGTCGGCAACGCGCTGTTCGCGGCGTCGAGCAGGCCGTTTTGAGGATCGAGATAGGGCTGCAGCGCCTTCAGTCCTGCCTTCTGGAACCATGGATCGACGATCTCGGCGCCCTGCAGGTCCTGCGCCACCGCGATCACGGTCATGCGCTCGCCGTTCTTTGCCGCAAGCGCATCGAGCGTCGGCATTTCGGCGACGCATGGCGCGCACCACGTCGCCCACAGGTTGACGAGCAGGGGTTTGCCGCGAAAGCTCGCCAGCGTCACCGAAGCGTCGTCGGGGCCTTTGAATGCGGCCGCGGGCGCGAGCTCGCCCTTGTGGCTGCGGTCGATCTGATACTCGAATTTGCCGAGGCTCTTCGCTTGGCCCGCCGAAACATTTGCTTGGCCTTGCCCGGCTTGCCCGTCCGGCTCCTTTTCCCTATCGCAGCCCGCGATCGATCCGGCCAGACACACGGCGAGGATCGCAAGGGACAGGTTTGGAACGCGGCGGATGGCGAAGACTCCGGACAGCAACAGCATGTGGGGTGGCCGCTTCGGTGGCGGCCCGGCGGCGATCATGCAAGAAATAAATGCCTCGATCCCCGTCGACAAGCGATTGTGGGAAGAGGATATCGCCGCCAGCCGGGCGCATGCGGCGATGCTGGGCGCGGCGGGCATCATCGGCGCTGACGATGCAGCGGTGATCGACCGCGGCCTCGCGCAGATCGCCGATGAATTTGCCGCGAACGGCGTCCCGGTCGACCTCGCGCTCGAAGACATTCACATGACGGTCGAATCGCGGCTGAAGGAACTGGTCGGCGAACCGGCCGGGCGCCTCCACACCGCGCGTTCGCGCAACGACCAGGTGGCGACCGATTTTCGCCTGTGGACGCGCACCGCCTGCGAGCGCATCGATGCCGGATTGAAGGCGATCCAGATTGCGCTCCTGACGCGCGCCGCGGAACATGCCGACCGCATCATGCCGGGCTTCACCCACCTGCAGGTCGCGCAGCCGGTGACGCTTGGCCATCACCTGCTCGCCTATGTCGAAATGTTCGGCCGCGACCGTGGCCGCTTCGCCGATGCGCGGGCGCGGCTGAACGAATCGCCGCTTGGCGCTGCGGCGCTCGCGGGCACCGGTTTTCCGGTCGATCGCCACGCGACGGCGAAGGCATTGGGATTTGATCGCCCGATGGCGAACAGCATCGATGCGGTGTCCGACCGTGACTTCGCGCTTGAATTCTGCGCTGCCGCGTCGATCGCGGCGATCCATCTGTCGCGCCTCGCCGAAGAGGTGGTGATCTGGGCCAGCCAGCCGTTCGGCTTCATCACGCTGCCCGACGCTTGGTCGACCGGCAGCTCGATCATGCCGCAAAAGCGCAACCCCGACGCCGCCGAACTGGTGCGCGGACGTGCCGGCATGCTGCTCGGCGCATTCCAGCGGCTCTCGGTGATCGTGAAGGGCCTGCCGCTCACCTATTCGAAGGATCTGCAGGACGACAAGGAGACGGTTTTCGGCGCCTTTGACGCGCTCGCGCTGTCGCTCGCCGCGATGACCGGCATGATCGAAACGCTGGCGTTCCGCACCGATCGCATGCGCGCGCTCGCCGCGTCGGGCTATTCGACCGCGACCGACCTCGCCGACTGGCTGGTGCGCGAGGCGGGGCTGCCATTCCGCGAGGCGCACCATGTCGTGGGCGCCTGCGTGAAGCGCGCCGAGGAACTCGGCGTCGAGCTGTCGGCGCTGCCGGCCGCCGATGCCAAGGCGATCCACGCCGCGGTTACCCCCGACGTGCTCGCGGGGCTGACCGTCGAGGCGTCGGTCGCCAGCCGCAAGAGCTATGGCGGCACGGCGCCGGAACGGGTAAGAGGGGCGATCACCGCGGCGCTTGCCGCGCTGGAAGGAAACGATTGATGGCGACCAAACGCCTCGTCATTCTGGGTATCGCCGCGACCGTGCTGCTTGGCGCGTGCGGCGGCAAGAAAGATCTGAAGCCCGTGGCGGGTCAACCCGCCGCGGCGATTCCCGTCGGCGCGACCCGCGCCCCGACCACGGAGGAGCTTACGACGCCTGACGCGCAGGCCCGGCCCGCGCGCAGCGACGAACTTCTCAAACGCTCGGAGCAGCGCGAAACCGACGACTTTGACTTGCCGCCTCCGGGCTGAGGAAATTCCAATGGATCATTTTGAATATCGTGACGGCGTGCTCTACGCCGAAGACATCCCCTTGCCGCGTATCGCCGAGGAAATCGGCACTCCCGTCTATGTCTATTCGCGCGCGACGCTCGAGCGCCACGCGCAGGTTTTCCGTGACGGGCTGAAGGACATTCCGAGAAAGCACATCGCCTTTGCGATCAAGTGCAACCCCAACCTTGGCGTTCTGCGCGTCCTTGCGCGGCAGGGCTACGGCGCCGATGTCGTGTCGGGCGGCGAGCTTGAGCGCGCATTGGCGGCGGGCATGGCGGCCGAGGACATCGTCTTTTCGGGCGTCGGCAAGACGCGCGCCGAGCTGGCGCTGGGGCTCGACCGCGGCATCGGCCAGTTCAACATCGAGCATGAGCCCGAGGGTGTCGCGCTCTCTGAAATCGCACTTGCGAAGGAAATGACGGCGCGCGCGGTGCTGCGCGTCAATCCCGACGTCGATGCAGGCACGCACGCGAAGATTTCGACCGGCAAGGCCGAAAACAAGTTCGGCGTCGGTATCGATGCGGCACCCGAAATCTTCGGGCGGTTGGCGGCGCTGCCCGGGCTGCAGATGCGCGGCATCGCGCTGCATATCGGCAGCCAGCTCACCAGCCTTGATCCGCTAGAGGCGGCGTTCGAGCGCGTCGGGCGTCTCGTCGCGGACCTGCGCGCCGCGGGCCACAGCATCACGCACGTCGACCTCGGCGGCGGGCTTGGCGTTCCGTACCGGCCCGGCGACAATCCGCCGAGCCCGGCCGAATATGGCGCGATGGTCGCGCGCGTGACGAAGGATTGGGACGTCACGCTGATGTTCGAACCCGGCCGCGTGATCGCGGGCAACACCGGCGTGCTGCTGACCGAAGTGTTGTGGGTCAAGCCCGGCGCGACGAATCCGTTCGTCATCGTCGATGCGGCGATGAACGACCTTGCGCGTCCGGCCCTTTACGATGCGTATCATGATTTCGTCGCGGTGAAGCCGACGGGCGAGACGATGACCGCGTCGATCGTCGGCCCGGTGTGCGAGACCGGCGACACCTTCGCACGCGACCGCGAAATCGATGTCGTCGAATCGGGCGACCTCGCGATCTTCCGCACCGCGGGCGCCTATGGCGCGACGATGGCATCGACCTATAACAGCCGCAGCCTCGTTCCCGAGGTGCTCGTCGACGGCGACCGCTATGTCACCGTCGCCGATCGTATTGCGGCGGGGACGATCATGGCCGCCGAGCGCGTGCCCGACTGGATCGACTGAATCATGGAGCAGCTTCCCGTCTTCCTGAACCTCCGCGGCCGTATGGTCGTGCTGGTCGGGGAGGGGGAAGTAGCCGACGCCAAGGCGCGGCTGATTATGCGTGCCGGCGGGCGGATCGTCCGCGCCCGGGAAGCGGGCGCGGTCATCGCGTTCGTCGCGCTCGACGATGAGGGCGAAGCGCGCGCTGCTGCCGAGGCGCTTCGTGCGCAGGGGTTGCTCGTAAACGTCGTCGATCGGCCCGAGCTGTGCGACTTCACGACGCCTGCGATCGTCGACCGGGCGCCGGTGACGATCGCGATCGGTACGGGCGGCGCGTCGGCGGGCCTCGCAAAGGCGGTGCGCCAGCGCATCGAAGCCTTGCTGCCCTCGCGGCTCGGCGCGCTCGCCTCGGCCTTGCACGCCGCA
>NZ_DATMST010000259.1:0-6977 GCF_035565275.1 Sphingopyxis sp. | reverse complement strand
GATCGAACGCGAGCGTGGCATCACGATCAAGGCGCGGCGCGGGGCCGGCGCCTTCCCAGCGATCGGGCACCGCCCACAGGTTGCTGCCCTCGATCGCGACGACACGCAGCACCGTGACGCGCGGCAGCCCGCCATGCTTGTGAAAGGCGCGCCCGGGGGCCAGATCGACGAGCCCCTCGTCGGTCATGTCCTTGAGCAGCGCCTTCAGAGCGATCTTCTCGTTGCCGTGAAGTGCAAAATGCTTCGCGATCTCGCGCTTGCCGACCGCATCCTTGCTCTCTTCGATAAAGCGAAGGATCTGGTCGGCACTGGGCAGGCCGGCGGGCTTCTGCCGTTTCGCCAATTAATAGGTCCTGCCGATGAGCACGCGTTCGACCGCGGGCTCGCCGGTAAAGAAACAGGCGCCGTCGGCGGGCGCGGCATCGAGCGGGGTGTTGCGCATCGTGAGCTTGAGCGCCTTCAGCTGCTCGACGATCCCGTCGAGCACCGCGCCGGTCGGGCGCGCCCATTGCACTTCGACCCAGCCGGTGAACTTGTCCTCACCCGCATAATGCGCGGCCAGATCGGTGACGTCGCGGCGAATATTGGCGTGCAGACGTTCCTTCGCCTCGGCATGGAGATTGTCCTGAATCTCCCCAAGCGTCGCGACCGCCGCCGCAACGAAATCGCCGCGCGGCACGAAAGCGCTGTCGAGCTTGCCGTCGTCCTTGTACAGCCGGTCGCGGCGGATCACCGCGACATTGCCGCCAGCCACGTCGCGCGGACCGATTTCGACGATGATCGGCGCGCCCTTCTTGACCCACCCCCAGCGCTTGGTCTGCGCCTTGTTGGCATTGGTGTCGAGCAGCACGCGCACAGGCTCGCGGAACGCGTCGAGCGCCTTCAGTTCCTTCTCGAGCGACGCGCAATAGTCGAGGATCGCAGCATCCTCTTCATTGTCGCGCAGCATCGGAATGATGACGATCTGGTACGGCGCAATGCGCGGCGGGCAGCGGAGACCATCATCGTCGCCATGCGTCATGATGACGGCGCCGATGGTGCGCGTCGAGAAACCCCAGCTGACCGTGTGGCACAGGCTGTGGCCGCCCTCCTTGTCCTGGAAGCGGATGTTCGCCGCCTCGGCGAAACCGGTGCCGAGATAATGCGAGGTGCCGGCCTGCAGCGCCTTGCCGTCCTGCATCATCGCCTCGATCGAATAGGTCGCGGCGGCGCCCGGGAAGCGTTCGTTTTCGGGCTTTTCGCCTGCGATCACCGGCAGCGCGAGCGCCTCTTCGGCGACGCTGCGATACAGTTCGAGCGCGCGCATCGTCTCGGCAAGCGCATCTTCCTTGCTGTCGTGCGCGCTATGGCCTTCCTGCCACAGGAATTCGGCGGTGCGCAGGAACATGCGCGTGCGCATTTCCCAGCGAACGACATTGGCCCACTGATTGACGCGCAGCGGCAGGTCGCGCCATGACTGCACCCAGCGGCTCATCGCCGCGCCGATCACCGTTTCCGACGTCGGACGGACGATCAGCGGCTCCTCGAGCTTTGCCTCGGGATCGGGGACCAGCTTGCCCTTGCCGTCCTGGATCAGGCGGTGGTGCGTGACGACCGCCATTTCCTTGGCGAAACCATCGACATGGTCGGCTTCCTTCTCAAAGAAGCTCAAGGGGATAAAGAGCGGGAAATAGCAGTTCTGGACGCCCATGTCCTTGATGCCGGCGTCCATGATCGTCTGGATGCGTTCCCATATGCCATAGCCCCACGGCTTGATCACCATGCAGCCGCGAACGCCCGATTCCTCGGCGAGGTCGGCTTCGGCAATGACATCCTGATACCAGGCCGCGAAGTCGGCCTGCCGGGTTACGCTGAGCGCATGCTTGATCATGATTATCCGATTTCTGTCGTCTGGGGCAAAAGAGCCCCGATTATTTCTTGTTGGCGAGTTCAGCCTTGAGGTCAGCGATCTCGGCCCGGAGCGCGGCAATCTCGGCATCCTTTGCCTTGCCACCCCCGGCACCCGGAATGAAGGCCCCGGCCGCCTGCTGGAACATTTCCATGTTGCGCCGGGTCAGTTCGGCGAGCGGATTCGATCCGAGCGCGCCTTCGAACGCCGAGCGGACGTCCTGCTGGTTCTTGCGGAACGCCGCCATCGACGCTTCCAGATATTGCGGAACCATCGACTGCATCTTGTCGCCGTACATGCCGATCAGGTGACGGAGGAAATTGACCGGCAGCAAGGTCTCGCCGCGGGTTTCCTCGTCCATGATGATCTGCGTCAGGACATTGTGCGTGATATCGTCGCCGCTCTTGGCATCGACGACGCGGAATTCGCGGCCGTCGCGCACCATCGTGCCCAGATCCTCGAGCGTGATGTAGCAACTGCGTTCGGTGTCGTAGAGCCGCCGGTTGGCGTATTTCTTGATCGTGACGACGCCATCTTCCGCCGCCGCCTTGGTCTTCGCCATCTTGACCCGCGCTCCTTGTTTGCCGGCAAACCGGCATATGCACCGCCCCGGACTGTTGCTCACGGCATTAGCACCAAATAATGATGCATCGCAACATCGCGAAGTCGGAAGAGCCGGCACTATGTCGAGTCGCGATATTTCGAGAACCGCGCCGGGCACCCCGCTTTACCCGCCCGATTTCATGATGAGTAATGATCGAGGAGTCCGCGAAAATCGCTTCCTCGCAATATCGTTTCAAGGGAAACGTTTATTCCGACATTTTTCTTCGACAAAAGACCGCGAAAAAGCCGTTTATATCGCTGGAAGAAAAGCAAATTATTCGCTGCATTCCCCGGCAGCGAATCCCACTGTGGCCAAAATAGCACAACATGACGCTCGCATGAACAGGGTGTGACAAAATGCGCATCAAATGCTTGTGCAACGGGAAATTTGGGTATTTCCTCGTCTCAATCCGCTCAATTGCCTTTTTTGAGCGGGCAACCGGGGAGTTATCTATGAACAAGTCGCACCTGCTTTTAGGTGCTGCTGCCTTTGCAGTGGCGATTTCCGTCAGCCAGCCCGTTTTAGCGCAAGACACGGTCGACAGCGTCAGTTGCGTCGATGCCAATAACGACGGCGTCTGCGATTCAGATGCCAGCAGCGGCGACGCGATCGTCGTAACCGGGTCGCGCATCCGCAAGAGCGAGTTCAACAGCCCCGACCCGATCCAGGTCATCAGCCCCGATATCGGCCAGAAGCAAGGTCAGAATCAGCTGGTTGACCTGTTGCAGAGTTCGCCCATCGCGGCGGGCTCGATCCAGATCACCTCGTCGATCTCGAACGGCTTCGTCACCAACGGCGGCGCCGATGCCCAGACGATCTCGCTGCGCGGCCTTGGTGCCGAGCGCACGCTTGTCCTGCTGAACGGCCGCCGCGCCGGCCCCGCCGGCGTGCGCGGCGCAGTCGCGTCGTTCGATCTCAACGTCCTGCCGCTCTCGATCGTTCGCCAGGTCGAAATCCTGAAGACCGGCGCCTCGTCGATTTACGGTTCGGACGCCGTCGCCGGCGTCGTGAACATCCTGACCAAGGACAATGCCGACGGTTTCCAGATCAACGGCTTCACCTCGATCCCGCAGCATGGCGGCGGTGAAATCTATGACATGAACCTGACCTTCGGAAAGAGGTTCGACCGCGGCCATATCCTTGCGACCGTCGACTATTACCAGCAGCAGAATCTGCGGCGGATCGACCGCAAATTCCTGAACTGCCAGGAAGAATATCTGACCTTCGAAAACGGCGGGCGCGCCGATATCGTCGATTTCCGTACCGGCCGGCCCGCCTGCAACGGCCTGCCCGCCAATTCGATCTTCATCAATAATGATTTTACAGGTGCTGCGGTTGAAGACGATGGTCAGCTTCTCGGCTTCAGGGGCGGCATCTTCGCACCCAATGGCCAGCAGCTCTTCATTGGTCAATATGGCGCGAATCTGGGCCAGGTCGGCATTTCGCTGAACAATTACGGCGACCTCGGCGTTTCGGGGCCGGCCGACTTCTATGGCCTGAATTTTGACGGTCCATCGACGGGCGCGCTCAACCAGTATGAGCCGCTGGAACAGATGGCGGACGTCTTTTCGCAGGTGTCGCGCATCACCGGCTATCTCGATGCGTCGTACGAACTGACCGACAATATCGAAGTCTACACCGAATTGCTGTTCAACAACCGCAAGTCGCGCAACAAGGGCTTCCAGCAATTCACCGTCACCCAATATACGGGCGATGCGACGCGAACCGGGGATTATCCCTTCCCGCTGCCGGCTTTCTTCTGCGCTCCCGCGGCGCCGGGCGAAAATCCCTTGTCGGGCGAAAATTGCAGTCCCGACGACATCGGCGATCCGTTCAATACCGAATTTTCAGGCGCCTTCCTGCTGCGCCCCGTGATGATGACGAAATCCGATTTCAACACGGACGTCGATTATTATCGCGGCGTGCTGGGTTTCCGCGGGGACTTCGGTGGTTTCCTGCAAGGCTGGAACTGGGACATCTACGGCCAGTACAGCCGGTCGGATGCCGACTATACGCAGGATGTGATCCTTGCGGACTCGCTCGCTTCGCAAAGCTGGCGCACGCGCTCCTGCGCCGGGATGACCACGCCGGTTGGCGGGCTTCCCTGTATCGACATCGACTTCACCGATCCCCGCGTGCTGCGCGGCGATTTTACGCCGCAGGAACGCGCCTTCCTGTTTGGCCGCGAAACCGGCAATACCAAATTCATCCAGAAGTCGGTCGAAGCCACCGTCTCGGGCAATCTGATCACGCTCCCCGCGGGCGAGGTTGGCGTCGCTCTCGGCGCCCAGATCCGCCGCGATTCCATCAACGACACCCCGGGCGACATTACGCTCGCCGGTAACGCCGCGCTGCGCACATCGTCGGGCATCACGGCGGGCCATACCGTCAACCGGGAAGTGTTCGGCGAAATCCAGATTCCGCTGATCTACGACACGCCGCTGATTCAGCGCCTGACGCTGTCGGGCGCCGGCCGCTATACCGATGTCACCGCCACGCGTCGTGACGGGGTGAAGGACAGCTTCAGCGACGTCACCTGGAAGGCGGGTCTCGATTGGGAGGTCACCGACTGGCTGCGCTTCCGCGGAACGTGGGGCACGTCGTTCCGCGCCCCGGCGCTGTTCGAACTGTTCCTCGAGAACCAGACCGGCTTCCTCGCGCGTCAGGACATCGATATCTGTCGCAACATCGCCGACGAACTGGAAGAAGGAAATATCAACCAGCGCATCTACGACAATTGCGTTGCGGCCGGCGTTCCCACGGACTTTGCCGGCGACACCGGATCGGCGACGATCGTATCGGGTGGCGGCCTCGGCGTGCTGGATCCGGAAAAGTCGACCGCAAAAACGGTCAGCCTCATCCTCACGCCGGATTTGTCGGGCATCCTGTGGAGCGGACTTCGCGTAAATCTTGCCGTGGATTATTTCGACATCAAGATACGGGACGAAATCACGACCGTCGGCGCGACGAACATCATCAACCGCTGCTATAATTCGGAGTTCGGTCTTGACGATCCGCTCTGCGGACTGATCACCCGCGAAACTTCGGGCCCGGAAATCCATAATATCACCCAGGTTCTCGATACCTATGTGAATGTGAACAAGCAGCGCAACAAGGGTATCGACGTCACTCTGCGAATTGATCAGGATCTCGGCAATCTGGGATCGCTGACCTTCACGTCGCAGATGACCTGGCAGACGAAAGACACCATCGCGTTGTTCGACGGCTTCGTGGTCGATGACAATGGCGAAGCCGGCGATCCCAAGTGGATCGGCGATTTCAACCTGGCGTGGGAAAAGGGTCCGTGGACAATTTTCTACGGCATGGACGTCATCGGCGGCACGTCAAATGCGGCGGATCTTCTCGACACGCAAGGCGACCCCTGCCGCACGTCGATCTTCCGCCCCGGCGGTCGCTATTGCCAGGATACGCGCCTGTCGCCGACCTTCTACCACTCGGCATCGATCACGCACGAGATCGCCGACAAGTACGAGATCACGCTGGGCGTGGCGAATATCTTCGATACGCCTCCGCCGCGCGCTTCGACGGTCCAGGCGGGCATCTCCGCTATCGGGCAGGCGCCGGCTTTCGGCACGCAATACGACTATTTCGGCCGCCGCTTCTTCATGAACCTTCGCGGCAGCTTCTGAACGACAACGCCTCGAAAACGAAAGGGCGGCAGAGCAATCTGCCGCCCTTTTTCATTTGCCGGGAAGGTGTCGAGAATCGAAGGGCGGCCGGTCAGGCGGCCCACTCGCGCGCCCAGCGCCGGCCCAGTCCGGTGAGCAGCTCATATTGCGACAGACCGCAGCGCGCCGACGCTTTCGGCAGATCATAGTCGAGCGCCAGCCAGTCGCCTTCGTCCACCGCGCCAGCATCGCTCGCGTCGAACGCGACAAGATCCATCGACACGCGCCCGACGAGCGGCAACGCGCGGCCTTGCCATGTCGCGCCGCCGGTGCCGGCGTGGCAGCGCAGATAGCCGTCGGCATAGCCCATGTTGGCGACCGCGATCCGCCAGTCCCGCGGCGCGGTCCAGGTCGCACCATAGCCGACCGTTTCGCCCGCGCGTACCGGACGCACCTGCAGCACCCGCGCCTCTGGAAAGACGACCTGACCGATATGGCCGCTCGCCTCTTTGCGCGGGGTGCCGCCATAGAGCGCGATCCCGGGACGCGTGAGGTCAAAGCCGTAATCGGCGCCAAGGCAAATCCCCGCACTGTTCGCAAGGCTGTAGCGCCGCGCGGGAACCCGGTCGCGCACGGCGCGAAAGGCTGCGAGCTGCCGGACATTCTGCAGGCTGTCTTCGTCAGCTGACGCGAGATGGCTGAGCAACGTGTCGATCGCGACACCGTCGAGCGCACCGCTTATCGCCTCTTCGACCCGCAGGCCGAGGCGGTTCATCCCGGTATCGATCATGACGTCGCACGGCCGCCCCTCGCCCGCGTCGCGCCAGCGCGCGATCTGCGCGGCGCTGCCGAGCAC
>NZ_DATMST010000258.1:0-5968 GCF_035565275.1 Sphingopyxis sp. | reverse complement strand
GGCCGAGCGCTTCGGCGCCTGCGGCGGGGTTGGGGAGCAGCCCGGCGAAGAGCGCGGCGTCGGTGCGGGTCATCTCGGCGGGTTTCTTGCCGAACAGGCTTTGCGCGCCCGCACCGATGCCCTGCGCCTCGCCGCGCAAGGGGAGGAGGTTGAAATAGGCCTCGAGCATTTCTTCGTGCGACCATTCGGCCGCGAGCGCTTGCCCCGCACGCATCTGGCGCAGCTTGGTTCGCCAGTCGCGCTTGCCGGGCTGCGCGAGGCCGGGATCGAGAAAGGCGGCGAGTTGCATCGCGAGCGTCGAGGCACCGCGCGAACGGTCACCGGTCCAGCGCGAACGGATCGCGCTCGCGATCGCGAGCCAGTCGACCCCGCCGTGCGACCAGAAACGGCGATCCTCGCTTTGCACGACAGCGGTGCGAACCGCGGGGCTGATGTCCCCCAGCGGCACCCATGCGAGGCGGCGGCGTTCGAAATTGACGCGTTCGTTGTCGAGCAGACGCCCATCGCGGTCGTAGAGCCACGCTTCGCTTGGTCGCCAGTCGGCGCGGACGTCGGCGAAGGCGGGCATGGCGGGGGGGCGGGTCGCGAGGTGGGCGACGGTGGTGAGGACGAGCGCCGCGAGCGCGGCCCATGCGAGAACGTCGCGCCAACGGGATCGGGCGGTCATCGATTGCGGGACCAAAACAATCCTCCCCGTGCCGCAGGCATGGGGAGGGGGACCATCCGCAGGATGGTGGAGGGGCCGCAACGGTGCGCCATCGGCCCCTCCGTCAGCGCTTCGCGCTGCCACCTCCCCATCGCGTTGCGATAGGGAGGAGTTTATTGGCCGGCAGGTCCGTCATTGCCCCACGTTCGCCACCGTGACCGGCGCGTTTGGCCACTGGCCGCGGATCGCGGGCGAATACATCGCCTCGACGCGCGTCGGCGGCAGGGTGAATTTGCCCGAGCCGTTGAGGCGCACGACATATTCGACCGCATGGGTGCCCGCGGGCATCCAGCCGAAATAACCGCGCCAGCTGTCCTTGCCGCGCTCGACATAGCTCGGCTGCGCGCCCGATCCGCCAGCCTGCTGGCCAAGCATTTCGGACTGGCCGCCGAGGTTGCCGACGATCGTCGCGCCGGGGGCGACCGGATCGTTGATCACGACCCATGTCCGTCCGGCGGCCGCGACGACCTCGATCCGCACCTTGACCACATCGCCGCGCGTCAGACGGTCCTTGTTCGCCGCCTTGACGATGCTGACCGAGCGCTTGATCCGGTAGCCGGCATTGAGCGGTTCCTTGAGCGGCACGGCTGCCTTGATGCTGACCGTCGCCCAGGGCGTGCCGGTGCCCTGATGGTTCAGGCTCATCGTCGCGGCGTTGAGCGCGACGCGGAGCGGCGAGACGGGTTCTGCCGGGAGCGGCCAGCTTTGCGACGCGGTGGCGCCCGCAAGGCTGACGTTGGTAACCCCGGTGATCGCGCTCGCCGGATAGAGGTCGGCGAAGCGGCGGACGGTGACCGCGCCCCACGCGTTGGCGGGTGTGGTGTCCCAATGGCCCTTGCGCTGGCGCTGCGCGACGCCGACCATCAGCTTGCCCGCGTCATCCTCCCAGCCCTTGCGGCCGAGCACGGCTTCGAGCGCCTTGATCGCCATTTCGTCGCCGCTGGTCATCATCCACCACGGGGCTTTCGCATCGTCGACGAGATCGAGGCGCGTGCCTTCATAGACGAGGCGTTTGCGCAGTTCCGCCTCGGCCGCGGTGCGCAGCGCAGGAGCGTTCCGCACGCCCGGCGTCTTTTCGAGCGCGACGAGCCAGTCGGCGAGTGTGCCGGTCGCCATGTCGATCGGCGACACATCGATCGCGGCGACGAGGCTGGCGCTCGACGCGTTGTTGCGCGCGAGCGCCGCGAGTGCTGCGATACGGACGGGGCGGATATCCCACGGGCCATAGCCCTTGCGCGTCAGCCTTCCTTCGACGACTGCCTGCAAGGCTTTCACCATCTTCGCTTTCGACGCCTCGGGGATGGCGAAGCCGTTCGCGGCAGTGATGTTCATGACATAGGCCGTGAGTTCGATTGAGCCGGTCATGCGCTCGTTCGGCCAGTAGCGAAGCAGCCCGTCGTCATCGAGATAGGTCGGCATTGCACCCGCAAGTGCCTGCCAGCGTCCGACATCGCCGAGCGCTACGGCGCGCGAGGTCTGCTGTTCGAAGCAGGTGTAGGGATAGGCGCTCATATAGTCGCGGACGCCGGTGAGCGGCGGCGCGAGCGTTCCCGCGAGCGCGATATCGACATAGCCGCCGGGGAGAGCCCCTGCGGGGATCGCGATCGGCAGCGTCGTCGCGGGGCCGACGCGGAACAGGCTCGCGGCCCAGGTTTCGACCGGCACCGCGGGTTCGACGACCTGTTCGAAGATGAGGCGGTCGCGCGCCTTGCCGCCCTTTTGCGCGGCATCGACGGTCCATTGAATCGGGCCGGTTTGTTCGGGCGCGGTCATCGACCAGCTGATCGGCACCGCGCCGCCCGCAGGGATGGTGATGGTGAGCGGCGGTGCGGTCGCGACGGCGGGCGACAGCGTCGGGGTCGCGGTGACCTCCATCGGCTGGTCGGTGCCGTTGCGCAGCGTGAAGCGCGCATCATAGGTGTCGCCGGTGCGCACCAGTTCGGGCATGCCGGCGAAGACGCCGAGATCCTGCACGGTGCGGACGGTCGTCTCGCCAGTGCCGAAATATTGCGATCCGTCGGTGGCGATCGCGACGAGGCGGAAGCCCGAGAGATTGTCGCTGAGCGGGACGTCGATGCTCGCGCGGCCCTTGGCGTCGAGCGGCACATTGCCCTTCCACAGCAGCACGGGGCGGAAATCCTCACGGGTTAATCCGCTGAGATCGCCGCCGCCACCGCCGCCGGGTTCGAGCGCCTTGCGGCCGTAATGCCGCTTGCCGACGACCTGCATCTGCGCGGTCGAGGTGAGCACGTCGAGCGTGCGGTCGCCCATCATCGCGTCGATGACCTGCCAGCTGTCGTTGGGGGCAAGCTGGAGCAAGGCCTCGTCGACCGCGGCGAAAGCGACGTCGGCGTTTTTCGGTGCCTTGCCGCCCGGGGTCTTGACCTCGATCGCGACCTTCGCGGTTTCGCGGACCGAATATTTCTCCTTGTCGGCCTTGACCTTGACGCCGAGCTGATGGCCTTCCCAGCCGACCTTGATGCGCGCGATGCCCATGCGGTAGCTCGGCTTGGCGAGGTCAACCAATGCCGTGGGGGGAGCGCCTTCGCTATTCTCGATCTTGAAGCCGACCGCGCGTTTCATCTTGCGGAACCAGCTTTCGCCGCCCGTCACGCGCCCGCGCACCGCCATCACCGAGACATAGACGTCGGGGGCGTAGGTCGCGGGCAGCTTGACCTTCACGACGGGGTTGGTGCCCTTGAGTGGCACGACGAAGCTTGACAGCACGCCCTCGCGCTCGACGGTGACGAGCGCGGTCGCCTCGCGGAACGGCATGCGGACCTGGAAACTGGCGGTATCGCCCGCGGCATAGCGCGGCTTCTCGGCGATCACGTCCATGCGATCGCCATTGTCGCCGCCGAACCACCAGTCGTTGTCGCCCGCAAGCCAGACCGAGCGCACGGCGCGCGCCTCGTTGCCGTCGGCATCCTGCGTCGTCGCGACCACCGTGACCTCGCCCGAGACGCCGGGTGCCATCGCGCAGCTCGCGCGGCCGAGCTTGTCGGTGGTGGCCGAGCAGGTCGCGTCGAGGCGCGTCGTGCGCATCTGGTTGTCATAGGCGTAGAAGCCGCCGATCAGGCGGCGGCGCGCGGTGATGATCTCGCGGTTGTAGAGTGCGACCTGCACCCGCTGGCCACTGATCGGTTTGCCGTCGAGGTTCAGCGCGATGAAATTGAGGCGCAGGTCATTGTCGCGCATCAGCCAGCCGTCGGTCTTGAGGCCGAGGCGGACGGCCGACGGATAGAGGGTGATGCGGCGGCTCGACGTCAGCGTCTCGCCATTGGCGTCCTCATAATCCATTTCGGCGGCCATCAGCGTGGGTTCGGTGATCGGCTGGTCGACGGTGACATTGGTCGTCGCGGCGCCGTTGGCGTCGAGCTTCAGGGGAACCGAGCGCGCGAGCGGCAGTTCGGCCGACGGGGTGTCGCCGCTGTCGTCGAGCTGGACGACGCCTTCCTTCACCGGCTGACCGTCGAAATCCCAATCCCTGTAATCTTCGGGCGGCGACCAGCTCGAGCGGAAGTTGGTGCGCAGTTCGACCGGGATGTTCGGCGCGGGGCCGCCCGACAGATAACCGACGAACAGGTTGAGCGGCACCGCGGCGGGGCGCACGAGCGCGGTCTTCGGGCCGGTGATCGTCGCCTTCATCGTCGGCAGGCGATATTCGTCGACCTTGACCGACTGGCCCGACCAGATCGTCTTGTCCTCGCCATCCTTGTCCTTGGTGACGAAGACGAGCTCGTAATCGCCCATCGGCGCCGAGGCGGGGACATTCCATGCCGTCTCGCCGCTGCCGTTCGCTTGAATCGCGAACGGCATTTCGAATTCGGTATCCGAACCGCGATGAACGAGGCGGAGCTTGCCCGACATGGCTTCGGGAGTACGGAAGCCGAGGCCGACCGGACGGCGGAGCAGGTGCTTCATATGGACGGTTTCGCCCGCCTTCACGAGCGCGCGGTCGAAGACAGTGTGGAGGATATCGTTGCGTTCGGACCAGCCATAGGGGAGGTCGAAGTCATAGGGGCGGATGCCGCCCCCCCAATCGGTGAGGGTGAAGCTGAAATCGTCGCCCGCACGCGCGCTGACCATCAATGCATGGCCCTCGCTTTTCGCCATGTCGGGATTTTCTTCGCAGCTCGAGTATGTTTCGGGCTGCGGCAATCCGCCCGCGAAGGCGAGACGGCCCGCCTTGTCGGCGGTGCCCCGCGCGAGCAGGCGGCCGGTGCAGCTGTCCGACACGCGGATTTCGGCGCCTGCGACGGGCAGGCCGGTGTCGAGCGCGGTCACCCACGCGAGCGAGCCTTCGCGGCCCCATTTGAAATGCACCGCCATATTGGTGACGAGCGCCGCCGTCGCGACGTAGCGCGTCGATTTGCGGCCGAGCAGCGCGGCGCCGAGTTCGGGACTCGCGATCTCGACGACGTGGAAGCCCTTTTCGGCGAGCGGGATGCCGACGACCTCGAACTCCTTGCCGCCGGCGGCGGGCGCCAGCTGCATGTCGCGGCGTTCTCCTCCGGAAGGTGCGCCGTCGAACACCGACTTGGTGCCGGTATAGTTGACGGTGACCTCCTTGCCGGCGGCGTTCTTTTCCTCGCGATAATCTGTGTCGTCGGCGTCGGCGACGCGTTTCAGCCAGCGCGCGATTGCGGCATCGTCGTCGCCGACCCTGAGCGCGGTCGCGGGCATCTTTAGGTTCGACTGGACGAGGCTGCTTTCGACGCCGCGCACGGTGACGGGCAGCACGCCGCCCTCGCTGGCTTCGAGGATGCCGAATTCGGCGGCGAATTTGACGAGCGGCGGGGCGCGGTCGATGTGGAATTTCAGCGGGAAATACGACTGGTTCTGCAGCTTGCGGCCGCTCTGGTCGGTGACGTCGGCGGGCAGGACGAGCGTCGCGTCGACATTCTGCGGCAGCGGGCCGGCGAAGCGTACGCTGGTCAACCAGGCGTCATTCCTGTCGTCATCGTCGATCTTCGGTGTCAGTTTCTTGCCGTCGGCGGTGTTGAGTGTCGCGGCGAGGATCGTTTCGCGCGATACCGGCGAGGCGAAGCTGAGCGTCACATCCTTGATCGGGTTGCAGCCCGCCTGCGGATTGATGCGGCTGCACGACATCTTTGCGGTGAAGGCGGGGCGCACGTCATGGTCGAAGCGCTGGTCGCGCCCCGCGGTGCGGCCGGGGACACCGGCCTGCGAAATGCGCGCATCCCAGACGAGCGCCATCTCGCGGCCGGGGGGCAGCGGGCGGCGGCATTTGACGGGGAC
>NZ_DATMST010000257.1:0-10652 GCF_035565275.1 Sphingopyxis sp. | reverse complement strand
CCCGTCTCGCGGTCCGGCTGCAATCGGGTTATGTTTATGGATATGCGTTTGTGATGCTGCTCGGTCTTGTCGGCCTCGCCAGCTGGGCCATGGTGAATTTCCTGTGAGCGGCTTTCCGATCCTTTCGCTGATGCTGGCGGTTCCGCTGGTTGGCGCCATCGCCTGCCTGTTCGTCGGCGACAAGATGTCGCGTTTCGTCGCGCTGGGCGCAACGCTCGCGACCTTCGTCCTCGGCTGCATCCTGTGGGCGAACTTCGACATCGGCGGCGCGCAGTGGCAGTTCACAGAACGCGCCGACCTGTTCGGCCGCTTCCAGTGGGCGCTCGGCATCGACGGCATGGCGCTGATGCTGATCATGCTCAGCGTCTTCCTGATGCCGCTCTGCATCTTGGCGAGCTGGGACGCGATCAAACAGCGCGTCGGGCTCTACATGGCGATGTTCCTGATCATGGAAGTCGTCATGATCGGCGTCTTCATGGCGCAGGATCTGCTGCTCTTTTACATCTTCTTCGAAGCCGGCCTGATCCCGATGTATTTCATCATCGGTATTTGGGGCGGTGCGAACCGCAAATATGCGGCGTTCAAATTCTTCCTCTACACGCTGCTCGGATCGGTGCTGATGCTGATCGCGATGATCGCGATGATTGCAGAGGCAGGAACGACCGACATCCCGACGCTGCTGAACTATAATTTCCCGCCGGAAATGCAGACGTGGCTGTGGCTCGCCTTCTTCGCCAGCCTCGCGGTCAAGATGCCGATGTGGCCCGTTCACACCTGGCTTCCCGACGCGCACGTGCAGGCGCCGACGGCGGGGTCGATGATCCTTGCGGGCGTGCTGTTGAAGCTGGGCAGCTATGGCTTCCTGCGCTTCATGATGCCGATGTTCCCCGACGCCTCGGCGCAGCTGATGTGGATTGTCTTTGGCTTGTCGATGATCGCGGTGGTGTACACCAGCCTCGTCGCGCTGGTGCAGAGCGACATGAAGAAGCTGATCGCCTATTCGTCGGTCGCGCACATGGCGATCGTCACCGCCGGCCTCTTTGCTTTCAACCAGCAGGGTATCGAAGGCGCGCTGATCATCATGCTCAGCCACGGTGTCGTCTCGGCCGCGCTGTTCTTCTGCGTCGGCGTGATCTACGACCGGCTCCACACGCGCGAGATCGACCGTTACGGCGGCCTTGCGGTGAACATGCCCGCCTATGCGCTGTTCTTCATGCTGTTCACCATGGCATCGATCGGCCTGCCGGGCACCAGCGGCTTCGTCGGCGAATTCCTGAGCCTCGCGGGCATCTATGAAGCCTCGAGCTGGGTCGCCTTCGTGTGCACCACCGGGATCATCCTCGGCGCCGCGTACATGCTCTATCTCTACCGCCGCGTCGTGTTCGGCGAACTGACCAAGGACGATGTGAAGGCGATGCCTGACCTCAACGCACGCGAATGGACGATCATGGTGCCGCTGGCTGCCGTGGCGCTGTGGATGGGCGTCTATCCCGAAAGCTTCCTCGCGCCGATGCGCGGTGACGTGACCACCGTCGTCGCGCGCCTCGCTCCGGCCAAGCCTGCGGGCGACGCGCATCTTGCCGCCGGCAAGCCGAAGACTGCGAAACCGCATGGTGAAACCGCCCACGGATCGAGCCATGCAGGAGGCGTCCAATGACCGCCGATCTCGCGCTCGTCTGGCCCGAGCTGATCCTGACGATCGGCGGGCTGATTACGCTGATGCTCGGTACCTTTGCCGGTGACCGGCAAGTCGGCCTTTATCAGCTCAGCTCGCTGCTGACGCTCGCCGCTGCTGCAGCCGCGGTCGTCGCACTGTTCGGCATCGAAACGACGGTCTTCTCGGGAACGCTTTCGGTCGACAGCTTCGGTGGCTTCGCCAAGCTGCTGATCTATGCCGCGAGCTTCGTCTGCATCGTCATCGCGCCGCGTTTCTTCAACGGCGGGATGCGCGCCGAATATCCGACGCTGATCCTGTTTGCCGCGCTCGGCATGGGCATCATGGCCTCGTCGCGTGACTTGATGACGCTTTATGTCGGGCTCGAGCTCAACAGCCTTGCGGCCTATGTGCTCGCGAGCTTCATGCGCACCGACGAGCGGTCGAGCGAAGCCGGCCTCAAATATTTCGTCCTTGGCGCGCTCGCGTCGGGCATGCTGCTCTACGGCATCTCGCTGCTCTACGGCTTCACCGGCACGACCGATTTCGCGGGTATCGCGAAGGTGCTCGGCGGCGAGCTCAACATCGGGCTGATCTTCGGCATCGTGTTCGTGCTCGCGGGCCTGGGTTTCAAGATCAGCGCCGTGCCGTTCCACATGTGGACCCCCGACGTCTATGAAGGCGCACCGACCCCGGTGACGACCTTCTTTGCGACGGCACCCAAGGTCGCGGCGATGGCGTTGCTGACGCGCGTGGTCATCGACGCGATGGGCCCTGCGGTCGGCGCTTGGCAGCAGATCGTCATCTTCCTGTCGCTCGCCTCGATCATCCTCGGCGCGGTCGGCGCGATCGGGCAGAAGAATATCAAGCGCCTGCTCGCCTATTCGTCGATCAACAATGTCGGCTTCATGCTCGTCGGCCTTGCCGCCGGAACGCAGCAGGGCGTCGAAGGCGTGTTGACCTATCTGCTTGTCTATATGCTGACCACGCTCGGTGCCTTCCTCGTCGTGATCCAGTTGCGCGATGCCAACGGCAACCAGGTCGAGAGCATTCCGGCGCTCGCGGGTCTGTCGCAGCGCCGCCCCGGCCTTGCGGCAGCGATGGCGGTGTTCCTGTTCAGCCTCGCCGGCATTCCGCCGCTGTTCGGCTTCTGGCCGAAGTATCTGGTGTTCGAGGCCGCGGTGAACGCGAATCTCGTGCCGCTGGCGGTTGCGGGCATCGTCGCATCGGTGATCGGCGCATTCTATTATATCGCGATCATCAAGACGATGTACTTCGACGACAAGTCGGACACCGAATTCCCGAAGGGTGGCGGTGCGATCGTCGAGGATGCGGTGATCACTGCGAGCGCGCTGTGGCTCTCGGTCATCGGCTATCTCTTCATTCCCGTGCTGGCGGTCCTTTCGGCCAGCGCCGCCGCGGTGCTGTTCTGATACCGCCGATCGAGCGGATCGCGCAGACAGGTTCGACCAACGCCGACCTGCTGGCGCGGCTGGCAGGCGGCGAGCATGTCGGCGAAGGCCATTGGCTGGTCGCCGACCGCCAGACCGCCGGGCGCGGCCGCCTTGGCCGCGCGTGGGGCGACGGGCAGGGCAATTTCATGGGCTCGACCGTGGTCCATCTGCACGCGAGCGACCCTGTTGCCGCGACGCTGGCGCTCGTTGCCGGCGTCGCGCTCGCCCGGACCGTCACAACGCTCGCCCCGATGGTCGATTTCCGGCTGAAATGGCCGAACGACGTTCTCGTAGATGGTGCCAAATGCTCGGGCATCCTGCTCGAACGCACCGGCGATGCGGTGGTCATCGGTATGGGCGTCAACCTCGTGTCGGCACCCGAACTGCCTGACCGCCCGACCGCCTGTTTCGCCGACAAGGGTGCGCGCGTCGACCGCGACCGCTTTGCTGACGTGCTTGCGGTCGCGATGGTCGATGCGCTGTGGACCTGGCGGCAAGAGGGTGTCGAGAGCATCGTTCGCAACTGGTTGCCGCTCGGGCATCCGGTGGGAACGCCGCTGCACGTCTCCGAGCAGGGCATCGACGGCTTCTTTGATGGCCTCGCGCCCGATGGCGCGCTGCGCTTGCGTCGCGACGGCGGCGAGACCATGCTGATCCACGCAGGCGACATCGAACTGCGCCGGCCTGTTGCGGAGGGGAATTAGATGCTGCTCGCGATCGACGTCGGCAACACCAACGCCAAATTCGCTCTGTTTCGCGAACAGGAACTGCTCGCGCGCTGGCGGATCGCGACCGACGACCGGCGCACCGCCGACGAATATATGGTGTGGCTCGACCAGCTGATGCGCATCGAGGGACACGACCGTGACGGCGTCGAAGCCGTGATCATCTCGACCGTGGTACCGCGCGCGCTCCACAATCTGCAGCTGCTCGCGGTCAAATATTTCGGCGTCGACGCGCTCGTCGCGGGGCGCGAGCCGGTGGCTTGGGGGATCGCGCTCAAGGTCGACGAGCCGCAGTCGGTCGGCGCAGATCGTGCGTGCAATGCAATTTCGGCGCAAGCGGTCGAACCCGGCAGAGACAAGCTCGTCATCAGCTTCGGCACCGCGACGACGCTCGACCATATCGGGCCCGATGGCGCCTATCTCGGCGGCATTATCGCGCCGGGCGTCAACCTGTCGCTCGAAGCACTGGTCGCCGCCGCCGCCAAATTGCCGCGTATCGCGATCGAAGCCCCGGCAACGGGCAGCGTTATCGGGCGGACTACCGAAAGCCAGATGCTGATCGGCGTCTATTGGGGCTATGTATCCATGATGGAGGGGCTGATCGCGCGCATGAAAGCCGAAATCGGCAAACCGCTCACCGTCATCGCAACGGGCGGACTCGCGACGCTTTTTCAGGAACAGGCGCACCTGTTCGACCGGATCGAGCCCGATCTGACGCTCAACGGGCTGATGTATCTTTTTCATCAACGGAAGCCAACGATATGACGACTCCCGGCAAGGAGCTGCTTTTCCTCGCATTGGGGGGATCGGGCGAGATCGGCATGAACGCCAACCTCTATGGCTGCGACGGCAAGTGGATCATGCTCGATCTTGGCGTGACCTTTGGCAGCCATGACTATCCGGGCATCGACATCGTGATGCCCGACCTCGAATTCATCGAGGATCGCAAGAAGGACCTGCTCGGCATCGTGTTGACGCACGGGCACGAGGATCACATTGGCGCGCTGCCTTATCTTGCCGCCGACCTGGGTGTGCCGCTATATGCCAACCGCTTCACAGCGGGCTTGATCGCACACAAGCTGGCTGAAGAAGGGTTGGAGAAGGACGTCGATCTGAAGGTCGTCGATATCGACGATAATTTCCAGCTCGGCCCTTTCGGCATCCGCCTGATCCCGCTCGCCCACTCGATCCTCGAAATGAGCGCGGTGGTGATCGACACGCCCTATGGGCGTGTGTTCCACACCGGCGACTGGAAGCTCGACGAGGAGCCGATCCTCGGCGCGCCGGCGACCGCAGCGGCGCTGACCGCAGTCGGCGATGAGGGCATCGATGTTCTCGTTTGCGATTCGACCAATGCATTCAATCCAGAGGCCTCGGGCAGCGAAGGCGGACTGCGCGAGGGACTGGAGCGGGCGGTTGGCGCGGCGAAAGGCAGGGTGGTCGTCACCACTTTTGCCTCCAACGCCGCGCGGCTTGCCACATTGGGCGCGGTTGCCAAGGCTACGGGGCGCACGCTTTGCGTCGCCGGGCGCTCGCTCGACCGCATCCTCGGCGTCGCGCGTTCGGTCGGCTATCTCAAGGACTTCCCGTCCACGGTCGATTTCGACGAAGCGATGCGTCTGCCGCGCGACAAGGTGATGGTGATCGCGACGGGTGGGCAGGGTGAACCGCGCGCCGCACTCGCGCGCATGGCGGCCGACATGCACCAGATCAAGCTCGAGGCGGGCGACACCGTCGTCTTCTCGTCGAAGCAAATCCCCGGCAACGAGGTCGCGATCGGTCGGATCATGAACCAGCTCGCCGCGAAGGACGTGCTGACCGTCACCGAGAAACAGGCGCATATCCACGTCAGCGGCCACCCCGGCCAGCCCGAGCTCGCAGCGCTTTATGGCTGGCTGCGGCCAAAGCTCGTCCTGCCCGTGCATGGCGAAATCCGGCATATGCATGAACAGGCGCGCTTTGCGCTCGAGAAGAATGTTTCGGGCGCACTGGTACAGGAAAATGGCGATCTGGTACGTCTTGCACCGGGGCCTGCGAAGATCGTCGAGCGCGTGCGCGCGGGGCGACTGATCCTCGACGGCGACGTTATCCTGCCCGCGGACGGCGAGACGATCAACGAACGGCGCAAGCTGTCGCTTCACGGCCATATCACGGTCGCAGCGATCTTCTCCGGCAAGCGCTTCGTCGAAAGCGCGATCAGCTACCGCGGCGTGCCGGTCGAGGACGAGCGCGAAGCGTTTATCGATGAAATGCGCGAAGCCGCCGAACAGGCTGCTACCGGTCCCGCGCGTGACGAGGAAAAGCTGCGCGAGACGATCCGCCTTGGCGTCCGGCGCGTTGCAACCGACTGGACGGGCAAGAAGCCCGTCGTCGACGTGATGCTCGTCGATATCTGATTTATGGAAGCCAAGTGAATGAAATGGACTTCGGCGCTCGCTATCTATCTGTTGTTCTGGGCGTTCAGCGCCTTTTTCGTGCTACCGTTCCACGGTCGGCGCGCCAGTGACGACGCGACGCCGCTGGTGCGAGGGCAGGAACCCGGGGCGCCTGCGGCCTTCCGTCCCGGACGCATCCTGTTGCAGATGACGATCGCCGCGACGATCGCCTTCGTCCTCTACTATGTTGCCTATGTAAACGGCTGGGCCGATCCCGACGTGCTGAGCGGGCGGACCTGAATATCGGCAGGATGTTCCCGGCGTAGCCTTGATTAGCCCCGCAGACGGTCGATCGCCTGCGCGAGCGCTACATAGAGCTTGCCGATATCGGAAGAAAGCAGGGTGACGCTGATCGCCGAACCATCGCGCGCGCCGATAAGCAGGCGCAACATCGCTTCGAAATCGTGGATGAACTGGTTCACTGACGCGTGGAAACCGTCGTCGGCCTGATAGAGGCGCAGGATTTCCTTTGCTTCGCTATTCTCGATCAGCTTGACCGCACGGCGTGCGAACACGCCGCGATCGCCCTTCAGATAGGCATCCCACGCGGTATCGCTGACTTCGGTTGACAGGATCTTGGTGACGTCGATCGCGGTCGACTTCAGCGCCTCGGTCAGGAGACCGACCTGTTTTGCGAGCGAATCGCGGTCAGATGCCGAAATAGCCTGCTCGGCCTCGCTGACCCGCTGCTCGACGCTGGCGCTGGTGTCCATGATCGTAATCAACTGGCGCATCAGCCGGTCGGCCGCCCCGTTTGCAGCCGCGACGGCTCGCGCCGAAGCTTCCTCGATCGCGGTCAGCTGGGCCATGACCTCGTTCTTGAACGCGGTGTCGATCGCTTCGCTCGCGGTCGCCTGCATTGCGTCGCGGGCACCCGACACCAGTTTTTCGAGCGTCAGACGCGCTTCAGCTGCAGCGGAATCGGCAGTTGCGCGAACCTCTTCCAACGTTGTGATCATTCGCGCGCCGCCCTGCTCGGCAAATTCATCGGCTCCGTCGCGCAACTTCGCGAGCGCGGCTTCGGCGTCGGCGAGCGAGGCGTTGATGCGGTCGCCCAGCGCCTGCTGGCTTTCGGTATGGCTCGCCATCCGCTTCTCGTTCGACTTGAGCGTCGCCTGTACGGCGTTGACGTGCGACATCGTCGACTGTGCGACCAGTTCGGACGCCTCAAGCATCGGGCGGATCTGCGCCAGCGCGGTCTGCGTCGTCTTGCCGTGCGACGTTATGCGATCGAGCGCATGCGGCAGCGTTTCATCGAGTTCGCGGGTGACCGCATCAAGCGCAAGCAGAAGCGATTCGGCGTGCGTGATGAGCTGATGCGCCGCACCATTGCCACTTTGCACTTCCTGCATGAACGTACCAAGCTGCGCCTTGGTGTCCTCGATCGCGCGGCCGATTACGCCGGTGCTCGCATCGACGCTTACGTCCAGCACATCGAGTTGCTGCGCTACGTTGGCGACATGCGCGGTGATCCGCGATGCCAGCGCGTCGCTGGCATCGGCATGGGCAGAGAGCTGCGCGCCCATCGCATCCCCGGCGTCGCGCGCTGCGGCCAGTTTGGCATCCATCTGCGCGGCGGCGGTATCGACGCCCTCGCGGAAATGCCGCCAGCTTTCATCCATCTGGCTGGTTACCGCAGTAACGGTCGATGCCAATTCGTCGCGCGTGGCAGCGGCAACACTTGTCATTCGTGCGAGTGCGACGTCATTCACGCCTGTGATTTCGGCAGAAGCAGCGCGTAGTTCGGAGGTCGTTTCTTTCGTCTGTTCCTGCAGCGCGACGATCGCTTCGAGCATGCTCGCGGTTGATGCCTGGCCTGCCTGGACGGTCTTCGCGGCTTCCTCGCCGAGCGCGGCGAGCCTGGCTTCGAGGTTCGCGCCCTGCTGATGCGCGACAAGGCCCGCCTCGCGGAAATTGACCGCAAGGCGCTGCGCGACATCGTCGATGCGGGGGAGTCCGGCGAGCAATCCGTCCATCCGCTGCATCGCGACATCGCCCGAACGGGCAAGCTGGTCGTGGGCGTTGGCGATGACCGAGGCGTTGCTGGCGAGTTTGTCGCTGCTCTCGCCAAGCCGAAGCACGGTATCGAGACCCAGCTGCTGGACGATTTTAGCTTGCTCCCCAAGCTGTTTTCGCGCGTCTACCAGATGCAGCCCGAGCGAATGCATCGACTGGTTCAGCGCCAGATTCTCCTCGCGAAGCGCGGCCGCGACGCGAGCGAAACGCGCCTGTTCGGACCGGCTCGATCGCAGCATCGCCATCCACAGGACGACAAGCAGCGTCAGCGGCATGGCGATCGTTGCAACCAGTGCGGGCCAGTCGGCGAGCGCCGGGCTGCGCGCGAAATTCCCGGTGGCGACCAGCAGCGCAAACCCGGTCCAGCCGATGGCAAGGGCCACAAGCAGGATCGGCGCGGCGCGGTCGCGCCAGTGCGACGGCGCGCGCGTTTCCTCACCGGTCTCTCCATCTTCGGTGAGCGAGGACATATCCAGCCAATCCCGTTCGGCGGGCGCCTCCGCTGGGGGCGCAGGCGCGGTTCCGGGCGCAGCAACGTCCGCCGGCGCCGCGCTGTCCGCTTCCTGGTTTGCCGCGGAATCCCGCCACAATCCGACGATTTTCTTTTCCCCCGTCATCCGGTCATCTTAGCATCAAATGGCCGCCATGAAACGGAAACTTAACCACAAGCTGCCAATCCTGTGGAATGTCTTTCGATAGTGGGCCTCTCGACCGTTATCTGAGCGCCGCAATCGGCGACGATCCGGCGATGGCGCTCGATCTGCGCGGCGCGTTCACGGGGAGTGCGCGCGACCTTTCCGACCTGATGCGGCGGGCCCGTTGCGACGCCAATTGGGAGATGGCGGCGCTTCGCCTGAAGGGGCTAGCCGCGACATTCGGCATCATCCCGCTGATCCAGCTGGCCGACGAGGCCATAGCGGGCGCGCCCGGCGACCCCGCCGTTCTGCGCCGGATCAATCAGGCGATCGACGATATCGCCTGACCGCCTTTGCGGCTGGTTCAATTCGCGTTCAGCCGCCCGTTTTCATAGAAATAACGATGCCGACTGTCTTGCCATGGCAACGCGACGGGTTTAGCCGCGTTAAGCACGCGCGGCCGCGCCTTCTTCGTGCAGGCCAGGCGACCGAATTCAGAGGAGAGATTTCGATGTTCAACCGTTTCCGCTCGATGCCCGCAACGGCGATCGCCGCCGTGCTGGGCTGCGCGCTGATGACGACCGCGGCCCCGGCTGCTGCCCAAAAGAAGGAAAAGCCGAAAAAGGAAGAATCCGCAAAGGGTGGCGGGATTTCGGTGAGCAAGGGCTTCATGCCCGCCGCCAAGAAGATGGAAGACGCGTCGAAAGCCAAGGATGCCGCGGCACTGCAGGCGGCACTGGCCGAGGGGCAGTCGTCGGCAACCACCCCCGATGACAAATATCTCGCGGGCTTCTACCAGCTTCAGCTCGGCATCATGAACAAGGATCAGGCGCTGCAGGGGCAGGGTCTCGATGCGATGCTGGAAACGGGAAAGACTCCTGCCGAAAGCATCGGCGTCTATAATTTCTATTCGGGCAACTTTGCGTATAGCGCGAAAGACTATCCGAAGGCGATCCAGCGGCTCGAGGCAGCGAAGGCAGCCGGTTCGACCGAATCGGCCCTCGCTCCGATGCTGATGGACAGCTATCTGAACGCCGGGCAGGTCGACAAGGGCTGGGAAATTGCCAAGGCGGGGATCGATGCCGCGCGCGCGGCAGGTAGCAAGCCATCGGAAGAATTGTACGTTCGTCCGGCGCAGGCTTTCCAGAAAGCCAACCGCACCAACGAGATGCTCGACGTGCTGACGATGCGGGTTCAGGATTATCCGACCCCCGCGACATGGCGCAACACGCTCTATATCCTTCTGCAGCAGGCTGCCGGCGACAAGGATCTGAATCTCGACGTTCTGCGCTTGATGCGCGCGACCAATGCAATGACCCAGCGCCCGGAATATCTCGAATATGCGGCGCTCGCGACCGAGGCGGGCTATCCGAGCGAAGTCGTCGCAGTTGTCGAGCAGGGACGGGCGAATGGCGCGATTCCCCAGTCGGATAGCCATTTCGGCGGGATTCTTGAATCGCAAAAGCCGCGAGCCGCATCGGATGCCGCGGCGGTGGCGGCCGACGCGGGCAAACCCGCGACGCTCAGCAACCCCAAGGCTGCGCGCGCGACCGCCGACGCCCTCGTCGGCGCCGGCCAGGCGGCAAAGGCGATTCCGCTGTACGAGGCTGCGCTGAAGGGCGCACCGGGCGACAATCTGGTCCAGTATCGCCTCGGCGTCGCGCAGGCGCTTGCGGGACAGGGCGATGCCGCCGCAGCCAGCTTTGCAAAGGTGCAAGGCAATCGGCAGCGCC
>NZ_DATMST010000256.1:0-6610 GCF_035565275.1 Sphingopyxis sp. | reverse complement strand
CCCGGCGGCCCGGGGGGCCCGGGGGGCCCGAGCGGCAACGAGCGCTACAAGCCCAAGCCATACGGCCAGCGCAGCCCGCGTCGCCCGAAATGATATGACCGCTCCTCCCTGCCGGGGAGGGGCTTTCACCGCATCGCTCTTGCACTCCCCGGCCCGGCCCACCAGATGGTCCGGACAGCAGGAGCGCGCGCATGAAAGCGATCGAAGCCTTTATCGAAAGTCAGGGGGGCCCCGAGGTCATCGACTGGCGCGAGGTGACGCTCGGCGATCCCGGCCCCGGGCAGGTCGTGCTGCGCCAGACTGCGGTCGGGCTCAACTATCTCGACACCTATCACCGCGACGGCACCTATCCCGTCCCGCTGCCGAGCGGCCTCGGCGTCGAATCGGCGGGTGAGGTCGTCGCCGTGGGCGAAGGCGTCCATGGCCTCCAGCCCGGCGATCGCGTGGCGACTTTCGGTCCCGAACGCAGCGCTTATGCAAGCGCGCGGATCGTCGGCGCCGCGTCGCTGTTCAAGCTTCCCGCGAACATCGACGACGAAACAGCCGCCG
Organism: Sphingopyxis sp.; assembly: GCF_035565275.1. GTDB lineage: Bacteria > Pseudomonadota > Alphaproteobacteria > Sphingomonadales > Sphingomonadaceae > Sphingopyxis. The sequence continues at coordinate 6,061 of NZ_DATMST010000256.1, read as the reverse complement.
CCGCGCTGCTCAAGGCCTGCACGGTCGAAATGCTCGTCGAACGCTGCGCAAAGGTCGAGGCCGGCTGGCCCGTGCTCGTCCACGCCGCCGCGGGCGGCGTCGGCCTGATCCTTGTCCAGTGGCTGAAGGCGATCGGCGCCAGTGTGATCGGTACCGTCAGCACCGAGGCGAAGGCGCATGCGGCGCGCGAAGCGGGCGCCGATCATGTGCTGATGTACCGACAGGACGACGTCGCGGCGCACGTCCGCGAGATCACCGACGGTCAGGGCGTCCCCGTCACCTTCGACGGCATCGGCATGGCGACGTGGGACGTGTCTCTGAAGGCCACCGCGCGGCGCGGCCTGATCGTGAGCTATGGCAATGCCGGCGGACCGGTGACGGGCGTCAATCTCGGCGTGCTCGCGCAGCACGGGTCGCAATTCGTGACGCGCCCGACGCTGTTCGATTATTATCACCTGCCCGGCGAACGCGCCGCGGGTGCGGCGCGGGTGTTCGAGATGATCGCGTCGGGCGCGGTAAAGATCACCGTCGGCCAGCGCTACGGACTGCAGGATGCGGCGCGTGCGCATGCGGATTTGCAGGCCGGGCGGACGACGGGATCGACCTTGCTGATCCCCGAACAATCATAAGCGTCGCGTCCGCAAGGCGGGAGCTGCTGGCGGAATTATGCAAGGTCGATAGCGGTCCCCGCCTTCGCGGGGACGATGGTCAGGCCTTCAACCGTTCGGCATGCCAGGCGACATGCTCGGCCATGAAGGTCGAAATGAAATAATAGCTGTGGTCGTACCCCGGCTGCATGCGGATTTCCGCCTTCTGCCCCGCGCGTTCGCACGCCTCGACGAGCAATCCGGTCTTGAGCTGCTCGGTCAGGAAGTTATCGGCCTCACCCTGATCGACGAGCAGGTCGGGCACGCGCAGCCCCTGATCGAGCAGTGCACACGCATCATAGGCATGCCAGTCCTCGCGGTCGTCGCCGAGATAGTGGCCAAGCGCCTTCTCGCCCCACGGGCACTTCGACGGCGCGACGATCGGTGAAAAAGCCGAAACCGAGCGGAAACGGTCCTGATTGCGCAGGCCGATCGTCAGAGCGCCGTGCCCGCCCATCGAATGGCCGCTGATCGCCTGCCGCGACAGATCGGCGTTCGCGAAGTTGCGCAGTACCAACGAGGGCAGCTCGTCCTCGACATAGGAACGCATGCGGTAATTCTTCGCCCATGGCTCGGCGGTCGCGTCGACATAGAAACCCGCACCCAGCCCGAAATCATATGCCGCGTCGGGATCGTCGGGGACTCCTTCACCGCGCGGGCTGGTATCGGGGGCGATGAAAATCACGCCATGTTCGGCGCACGCGGCGCGATATTCGCCCTTCTCCATCACATTGGCGTGGGTGCATGTCAGACCCGACAGATACCAGAGCACCGGCAGCTTCGCGCCCTCCGCATGGTCGGGGATGAAGACCGCGAAGGTCATGTCTGTGCCGGTGGTCGTGCTGGCGTGCCTGTACACGCCCTGTGTGCCGCCATGGCTGCGAACGGTCGAGAGGGTTTCGAGGGTCATGGCAAAGCTTGTGCCGCGCATGCCCCAAAGGCGCAACCCGCCGTTCGATCGATACGACGCGTTTGGACGAAAGCGGCTGACCGTCTCAGGCACTATCGGCGCAGCAAACTCGGCCCGACGCGCATTCGGGTCCATTCGTCCTGCAAGCGGCCCGTTCGAAAACAACGACGGAACTTTCCCATAATAACACAGGTTTGACACGGGCTTGGCCCGCGGGAAACAGCGGACATGGCGTCTTTCGGGTCAACCGACCTCTCCCAATTCATAGGGGAAATTATGCGTAAGATTTCGATTATGGCCGTTGCGGCGGCAAGCTTCCTTATCGCGCCGCTGGCCGTAGCCCAGGAACCGGAAGCCCCGGCTCCCACCGAAGAACCGACCCCCGCTCCCACGGCAGAGCCGACCGACGAGCCGGCCCCGGCGCCCGCGCCGACCGACGAACCCGCACCGTCGGAAGAACCTGCGCCGGCTCCCGAGCCCCAGGCATAATCGCGACCATAGCGTCGCGAAAGAAGCCGCCGAAGCCTCGTGCTTCGGCGGCTTTATTATGCGGTCTGGACAGGAATCTGCGCGACAAGCGGCTGATGTCCCCAATGACGCAGCAGGTCGAGGATCGCGGCGCCGGAAAGGCCGAGCGTCGCGGTGTTGCGCAGCGGGTGGACGTTTACCATGTCGGCCGCCACCAGCGGCGCATCGAGCACAACGGTGATGCTTCCCGGCATCGCATTGATCGCGGCGAGCGGCGTTACCGACCCCGGCGCGATACCGAGCAGCCGTTCCATATCTTCCGCCTTGCCGAAGCTCACATGCTTGCAGCCGATCGCGGCGGGTAGCGCCTTCAGATTGACGCGTGCATCGGACGGGACGGTCACGAGCCAGAAGGCGCCGCCCTTGTCCTTGAGGAACAGGTTCTTGGTATGCACACCGGGCATCGCGGCATGAACCGCATCGCTCTCTGCGACCGTAAACACCGCGTCATGCTCGTGCGCAGCGAACGGGATGCCAAGCACACCAAGGTCCGCCAGCAATCCCGTTTCGCCGCGCATTGTCGTCAGGCCATACGGTGCATGACGCAGACCTTGTTTCCGGTCGGGTCGCGCAGATAGGCGAGATACATCTTCATGCCATTGCCTTCACGCACGCCCGGCGGGTCTTCGATCGAGGTGCCGCCGGCTCCGACGCCTGCCTGATGCCACGCATCGGCCTGTTCGGGGTTCGCTGCGGCGAAACCGATGGTGCAGCCATTGCCGACCGTCGCCGGCTGGCCGTCGATCGGCGCGGTGACGAGGAAAATACCGCCATTGTGCAGATAGATCAGACGGCCCTTTTCGTCCTCGATCGCCGGCCTGCCGCCGAGCGCCTGGAACGTCGCATCATAGAATTTCCTGGCGGCTTCGAGGTCGTTCGCCCCGACCATATTGTGACTGTACATCGCCTTTGCTCCTCCGGTTTTGGTTGCGAATCGCTACGTATCTTGTTCGCCGCCTCAGCGGAAGACCACCGTCTTGCGCCCGTCGATCAAAACCCGCTGTTCGGCGACCCAGCGCACCGCGCGCGCGAGCACCTGCGCTTCGGTATCGCGCCCGATACGGATCAGTTCGTCGACCGAATCGCGGTGATCGACGCGCTCGACCGCCTGTTCGATGATCGGCCCCTCATCAAGGTCGCTCGTCACGAAATGCGCGGTCGCACCGATCAGCTTCACCCCGCGCTCCTGCGCACGATGATAGGGTTTTGCGCCCTTGAAGCCCGGCAGGAAGCTGTGATGGATGTTGATGCAGCGCCCCGAAAGAGCAGCCGACATCTCGTGCGACAACACCTGCATGTAGCGCGCGAGCACGAGATAGTCGGCACCCGCATCGGCCATGATCTGCAGTATCGCGGTCTCCTGGCTTTCGCGATTGGCGTCGCTGACGGGCAGATGATGAAACGGCACACCGTGCCATTCGGTCAACCGCCGCTGATGCTCGTGGTTCGACACGACCGCTGCAATGTCGATCGCGAGGTTACCGGTCGACCAGCGGTGGAGCAGATCGTTAAGGCAGTGGCTGCCCTGCGACACCGCGATGACGAAGCGCGGTTTGATGCGGTTGTCGCTGATCCGCGCGTCCATGGCAAAGCGTTCGACGATCGGCGCGAACGCCTCCTGCACTGCCGCCAGTTCTCCGGGAAACCGCGCCCCTGCCCCCCGGAATTCGACCCGCATGAAAAAGCGCCCCGAATCAAGGTCGGCATATTGCTGGCTGTCGAGGATGAAGCCGTCGCGCTCCGCAAGCAGACCGGTCACCGCCGCGACGATGCCGACGGCATCGACGCAACTGAAGGTGAGGACGAAGGCGGGCTGGTTGCCGTCCATCAGGTGACCCGGTGCGTCGCGCACAGCTTGTTGCCGGCGGGATCGCGCAGATAGGCGAGATAGACCGTCCGTCCTTCGGTTACCTGACGGATGCCCGGCGGATCCTCGATCGCCGTACCGCCATTCGCCGCGCCCGCGGCGTGCCAGGCATCGACCGCTTCGGTCGAGGCTGCGACAAATCCGAGCGTTCCGCCATTGGCGCCATTGGCCGGGCCGCCGTCGAGCGGCCTGGTGATCAGGAAACGCCCGCCGGCGTGCGAATAGATGAGCCGGCCCCACGCGTCGACCACACCCGCCGGTACCCCGAGCGCACCCAGCGCGGCATCGTAGAAGCGGCGTGCCGCTTCGATATCGTCGGCGCCCAGCGCCACATGACTGAACATGCCGGCCTCAGAAGACCACGACGCTGCGGATGCTCTCGCCCGCGTGCATCAGGTCGAAGCCCTTGTTGATCTCCTCGAGCCCCATGACGTGAGTGATCATCGGGTCGATTTCGATCTTGCCGGTCATGTACATGTCGACGATCTTCGGCACGTCGGTGCGGCCCTTGGCGCCACCGAACGCCGTGCCGCGCCAGTTGCGCCCGGTGACGAGCTGGAACGGGCGCGTCGCGATTTCCTTGCCCGCTTCGGCGACCCCGATGATGATGCTGGTGCCCCAGCCGCGATGGCATGCCTCGAGCGCGGTGCGCATCACCTCGGTGTTGCCCGTCGCGTCGAAGGTATAATCCGCACCGCCGTCGGTCATCTGGACGATCGTCGCTACGACATCTTCGCGGCTCATGCCCTTCGAGTTCAGGAACTCGGTCATGCCGAACTTGCGGCCCCATTCCTCGCGCGCAGGATTGATGTCGACGCCGATGATCTTGTCGGCGCCGGCAAGGCGCGCGCCCTGGATCACGTTCAATCCGATGCCGCCGAGGCCGAAGACGACGACATTGTCGCCGACCTGCACCTTCGCAGTGTTGATCACCGCGCCGACGCCGGTGGTCACGCCGCAGCCGATGTAGCAGCTCGACTGGAACGGCGCGTCCTCGCGGATCTTCGCGACCGCGATCTCGGGCAGCACGGTGAAGTTCGAGAAGGTCGAACATCCCATGTAATGGAAGATCGGCTGGCCCTTGTATGAAAAGCGCGTGGTGCCGTCGGGCATCAGCCCCTTGCCCTGCGTGGCGCGGATCGCGGTGCAGAGGTTGGTCTTGCCCGAAAGGCAGCTTTTGCACTGGCGGCATTCGGGGGTGTAGAGCGGGATGACATGGTCGCCCGGCTTTACGCTCGTCACGCCCGCGCCGACCTCGCGCACCACACCCGCACCCTCATGCCCCAGCACGCTCGGGAAGATGCCCTCGCTGTCGAAGCCGTCGAGCGTGTATGCGTCGGTGTGACAGATACCCGTCGCCATGATCTCGACCAGCACTTCGCCCGCCTTCGGGCCTTCAAGGTCGAGTTCAACGATTTCGAGCGGCTTCTTCGCTTCGAACGCAACGGCGGCGCGGGTCTTCATGGGGCGGTCTCCTTCTTGGCGATCCCAATCAGGCAAACGCGGCGGCAATGCAAGATCGGAGCGTGCAATGACCCCGACGGCGCTGCGATTCGGGATCCCGATGGCGGTGTCATTTTGTCCGGAAGGTCACAAAGGTCACGCCACGTCCCCCTCTTGGTTCGCCTCCCCGGTGACCAAAGCCGAGGGCAAGGCGCCGGGCAGCGTGACGGGTGGGATCGCGGTGGTCATGGCAAGCAGGCTATGCGCGCAAAATAATGTAGGAAAGTCACTTCTGCTGCCATCCCATTTCGTCACCGCGGGCTTGACCCGGGGTCCATGACGTCGGCGCGGCAATGGATCCCGGATCAAGTCCGGGATGACGATGAAGGATAACCTCAAGGCCGCACTTGGTAGCAACTGCCAAGAGGTTTCGATGTTCAAGGCGCGAGCCTCGTTTTCGCAGTCCGAAATGGTTAGGCAGCAAAACGAGGCGCTTTGGCGTTAGCCCATCAACACTCCACCACACTGACCGCCAGCCCGCCCTTCGACGTTTCCTTATATTTGTCGCGCATGTCGCGGCCGGTTTGCAGCATCGTCGCGATCACCGTGTCGAGGCTGACGACATGCGTGCCGTCGCCGATCATCGCGATGCGGCTGGCGTCGATC
>NZ_DATMST010000255.1:0-8157 GCF_035565275.1 Sphingopyxis sp. | reverse complement strand
GACAGGTCGGTCGCGGGCGGCGCGACGCCGCCGAGGATCGCACGCCATTCGCTTTCGAGCGCGGCTCCGATCGCGGCCTGCAACGCCAGCCGCTCGCGGCGGATCGCGTCGGGATCGACCGTTACCATCTGGTCGCCGATGAAGGCTTCGCTCGGCAGGAGCACCGCCTCGGCGACGAAGGCGGGATCGGCATTGCGACCCTCCAGCGTCTGCGCCACGGCGTCGATCACCGCGCCGTTATCGGCGGCCTTGCCCGACACCGCAGCAACAAGCGTGTCGAGCATGAGTTGCTGCAGCGCCTCATAGCGCGCGAACGGATCGTCATCGTGCGCGGCGAGCCATGCGAGCTCGCCCTCCTCGCGCGCGAAGTCGACGATCACCGGCGCCGAAAAGCCCCGGTTGATCGAGAGCATCGGCCGGCTGCGATATGAACCGAGCGGCACCGCCATTTCGGCGCGGTCTAGCAGTATGAGCTGTTCTTCCCCGGCGCGATGCCCGCCGTCGCGGTCATGCGCCTTGATGCGCAGCGGGATCAGCATCGGCTGCTTGTCGGGCTGTCCCGGCGTCGCCGGAACGACCTGTGTCAGCTGGAGCGTGCGCTCGCCAGTCGCGGCATCGGTGTCGATCCGTGCCGTAATGCGCGGCGTACCGGCCTGACTGTACCACAGGCGGAACAATGTGAGATCGACCCCGGCGCCTTCCTCGATCGCGCGCACGAAATCCTCGCACGTCGCGGCCTCGCCATCGTGGCGGTCGAAATAGAGGTCGGTGCCTTTGCGGAAGCGGTCGGGGCCGACCATTGTGGCCATCATGCGGATGATCTCGGCGCCCTTGTTATAGATGGTCGCGGTATAGAAGTTCGAGATTTCCTGAAAGCTGTCAGGGCGGATCGGGTGCGCGAGCGGCCCCGCATCCTCGGGGAATTGCGCGGCGCGGAGCAGACGGACATCCTCGATCCGCTTGACCGGCGGCGACCCCATATCGGCCGAAAAGCTCTGGTCGCGAAAGACGGTAAAGCCCTCTTTCAGGCTGAGCTGGAACCAGTCGCGGCAGGTGACGCGGTTGCCCGACCAGTTGTGGAAATATTCATGCGCGACGACACCCTCGACCCCGTCGTAATCGACGTCGGTCGCGGTGTCGGGATCGGCGAGGATGTAGCGGGTGTTGAAGACGTTGAGCCCCTTGTTCTCCATCGCCCCCATGTTGAAATCGCTGACCGCGACGATGTTGAACAGGTCGAGGTCATATTCGCGGCCATAGACCCGCTCGTCCCACGCCATGCTGTCCTTCAGCGCCTGCATCGCGTGACCGGTACGATCGACGTCGCCGCTCCGGACCCAGATGCCAAGCTCGACCTCGCGCCCCGACATCGTCGTGAAGCTGCCCCTGTTGACGACAAGATCGCCGGCGACGAGCGCGAAGAGATAGGAAGGCTTGGGCCACGGGTCTTCCCACAGCGCCCAATGATCGCTCCCCTCTTCGCCCTGTCCGACGCAATTGCCGTTCGACAGCAGGATCGGGAATGCCGCCTTGTCGCCCTGCATCCGCACCTTGTAGCGGCTGAGCACATCCGGCCGGTCGGGGTGGAACGTGATGCGACGAAAACCTTCGGCCTCGCACTGGGTGCAGAGCAGGCCGCCCGACGCGTAGAGCCCTGACAACTGGGTATTTGCCGCCGGGTCAATGACGGTATCGATCTCGACCCTCGCCGCCGTCCGCTCGCCGAGGTCGACGATCAGGTCGCTGCCGTCCATGCGCCAGTCGTTCCACACCTCGCCATCGACGCGCACCGCCGCCGGGGTCAGCCCGTCGCCGCGCAGGAGCAGCGGCACCGGCGCATCGGCATCGCGCACCACCGACATCGCCGCGCCGACCTTCGTCGCGTTGATCCCCAGCGCGAAATCGAGCGCGATGTCGGGGATCGACCATTCGGGCGCGCGATAATCGCTCCGATAGATGGTGACGGGAATGGCGGGCGTGGAAGAGGCGTCGGTCATCGGTTCGATCTAGGCACGGCGGCGCCGACGCGCAATAAGGCGCGCGATGGGACACATGCTGATTTTCGGAATGGGTTATGCCGCGAGCCACCTCGCCCGGCGGTTGCGCGCGCGGGGCTGGGAGGTGACGGGAACGACTCGCGACGGGCGCGGCGACAGCATCGCGTTCGATGAAACGCCGGCTGTTCTCGCAGCTCTGCGCTCCGCAACACATATCCTGTCGTCGGTCCCGCCCGTCGATGGCGCGGATTCCGTGCTCGCTCGCTATGGCGACGCCGTTGCCGTCGCGCCCGCCGGCTGGGTCGGCTATCTGTCCTCTACCGGAGTCTATGGCGACGCGGGCGGCGCGTGGGTCGACGAAAGCGCCCCGATCAAAGGCCGCCGCCCCGACCGCAACACCGCCGATGCGGCCTGGCAGGCGTTACGCAGCGACGTCAGCGTCTTTCGCCTTCCCGGCATCTACGGCCCCGGACGCTCGATTCTCGACCGGATAAGCGAGGGCCGCGCGCATCGCATCGATTTGCCCGAACAAATCTTCAGCCGCGTCCATGTCGACGATATCGCAGGCGGGGTCATCGCCTCGTTCAAGGGGCCGGCGGATATCTACAACCTCGCCGACGACGAACCGTGCCACCAGAACCGGCTGGTCGAATGGGGGTGTGCGATGCTGGGGACACCTCTCCCCGTGCTGCAATCTATCGACGAAGCCGGCCTGTCGCCCGCTGCGCGCGCCTTCTATGCCGAGAACCGCCGTGTTGCGAATGGCAGGGCGAAGCGGCTGCTGGGCTGGAGCCCGCGTTATCCGACTTTTCGTGAGGGGTTGGCCAGCCTGATCCGAAGCTAGATCAGCACATCCACCGTGTGGATCAGCACGCCGACGAGCCCGCCCACCAGCGTCCCGTTGATGCGGATATATTGCAGGTCGTCGCCCACGGCATTTTCGAGCCGGTCGGTGATCGTCTTGGCATCCCAGCCGCGGATCGTGTCCGACACCAGCTTGAGCGCGGTTTCGCCATAGCTGTCGACGACGCCGACCATCGCGCGACGCGCATAGCGGTTGAGCGTGCGCTTGATGCCCGCATCCTCGCCCAGCATTGCGCCGAACTGGGTGACGAGTTCGCCGATCCGCCCTGCCAGCATCGTGTCGGGGTTGCGCGCAGCCTTGAGCAGCGCCGTGCGGCCTTGCTCCCACAATCCGTCGAGCCAGCGCTTGACCGCCTTGTTTTCGAGCAATTCGTCGCGGACCTTTGCGACCTTTGCCTTCACCTCGGGGTCGTGCTGCAGGTCGAGCGCCATCTTGGCGAGCCCTTCCTCGACGCGGATGCGCAACGGATGCGTCTCGTCGACCGCCATTTCGCTGAGCAGTTTCGACAGCCCCGCAACGATGCGGTTCGAGATGCTTTCGTCGAGCCCGGTAAAGCGCACGATGGCGTTCGAATTGTCGTGCACCATCTGGTGGATCAGATGCTCGTTGAGTTCGAGCGTCTTCGATCCCCATTTGACCATGGCATCAAGAAGCGGCTGGTGCCGCCCTTCGGCAAGCGCGGCCTGCAGCGCCTGTCCGAGCAGCGGCGCCACGTCGAGTTCGCGCAGTCGATCGGCGATCGCCGACTTGACCATGCCGCCCAGCCTTTGCTGATCGAGCGCGCCCAGACCGTCGGCGATGATCCGCGATGCGCCGAGCCGCAGCCGCCCGCCACCCTCGCCCGGTTCGGACAGGAATTTGCCGACCGCGCCTGCGACGTCGACCGTCTGCATCTTGCGCGCGATCAGCCGCGGCAGCAGGAAATTGGTGAGCAGGAAGCGCGCCAGCGTATCGCCGATCCGGTTCTTGTTACGCGGCACGATGGCGGTGTGGGGGATCGGCAGTCCCATCGGGTGGCGGAACAGGGCAGTGACCGCGAACCAGTCGGCCAGCCCGCCGACCATCGCCGCCTCGGCAAAGGCACGGACGAAACCAACCGCCGGGTGGACGTCCTGATAATATTTGGCGCTGATGAAGACGAGCGCCATCACGATCAGCATGCCCGTCGCGACGACGCGGATGTTGAACCCGCCCGTCGGAACGGCAACGCCCACCCCCCGGTTCATATGGGGAGGGTGGGCGTGTGCAGTATCAGTCTGCGGCGAAACGCTTTCCGTCATGACCTTCAAATGGCGTCATAGCGCAAAGGTTGCAACCGGCGCGCTGCGTCACTCGGCGGGATGCGGTGCCGGCGCCGCGTGCGGCTTGGTATCGTCGCCCTTCCGGTAAGTGAGCAGGTTGCTCGAGAAGAAGCGGCCGAGACGCTTTTCGATACTGTCGGCGAGACTGAAGCCCGCGGGCACGATCAGCAGCGTCAGCATCGTCGACAGGATCAGGCCGCCGATCACGACGACGCCCATCGGCGCGCGCCACGCCCCGTCACCCGAGAGCGACAGGGCCGTCGGCACCATGCCGGCGACCATAGCGACCGTGGTCATCACGATCGGCTGCGCGCGCTTGCGCCCCGCGTCGAGCAGTGCGGCGTTTTTCTCGACCCCGTGATCCATTTCCTCGATCGCGAAATCGACGAGCAGGATCGAGTTCTTGGCGACGATGCCGAGCAGCATCAACAGGCCGATATAGACCGGCATCGAGATTTCCATGCCCGTGATCAGAAGGCCGAGCAGGCCGCCCAAGGGCGCGAGCAGCAGCGACGACATGTTGACCAGCGGCGACAGGAAGCGGCGGTACAGCAGCACCAGCGTCGAGAAGACGAGGAGCAGCCCCGATACCACCGCGATCATGAAGTTGGTGATCAGTTCGGCCTGCCACTTGGCATCGCCCTGGATCACCTTGCGGATTCCCTGCGGCATCGTCTTGACCGCAGGCAGCGCGTCGATCTTCTTCTGCGCTTCGCCGGTCACGAGCCCCGGTGCAAGGTCGGCGCCGATCACGATGCGCCGCGTCTGGTTGTAGCGGCGAAGCTCGGTCGGACCCGCGCCAAAGCCGATCGACGCCACCGATTTCAGCGGCACGGTCGTCCCGCTGGCGGTCGGCACGGGCAGATTCTCGATCGTCGCAAGGGTGCGGCGCGAATCCTCGGACAATAGCACGCGGATCGGAATCTGGCGGTCGGACAGCGAGAATTTCGCCGCATTCTGGTCGATGTCGCCGATCGTCGCGATGCGGATCGTCTGGCTGAGCGCCGCGGTCGTCACGCCGAGTTCGGCCGCCAAGTCGAGCCGCGGAGTCACGATGATCTCGGGCCGCGGAATATCGCCCTCGATGCGCGGCGAGCGGATTTCCTTGAGCCCCTCCATCTGCGAGACGATCAGGCGCGCGTGCTTTTCGAGCGCGACCGGATCGTCGCCGCCGATGACCATCGTGATGTCGCGGCCCGAAAAGCCGCCCGACTGGCTCTGGAAGGTGACGCGTGCGTCGGGGATGGCCGCCATTTGCGGCTGCAGGCCGCGCTCCCATTCGACGCTGGTCATCTCGCGCTTTTTCTTCAGCGTGATATAGACGCCGCCGTCGTTGACGTTGACCTCGTAGAAGGCGTTTTCGACATTCTTGTCCTTCGACAATATGGCGTTGATCTGGTTCGAGATATGCTCGCTTTGCGCAAGCGTCGAACCCGGGGGCAATTCATAACGGATCTGGCTGTAATCGCTGTTGATCGTCGGCTGGAATTGCTGCGGCAGGACCATCAGCAGCACGACGCTCATCCCAAGCGACGCGGCGCCGATCCCGACGATCCAGACGCGGTGGTCGAACAGCCGCGCCCACGCGCGCTGGACCATGAATCTGGCCCAAAGAGCAAAGGGCCATTCATGCATCCCGAATAGCCCGCAGGCTCGGGTCAGCGCCCCGAGCGCCGCCGCGACGGCCATGGCCGTTGCCCATGAGCTAAAGACGGTCGCAGTCGGAGCCAAGACACCCATCAACCAGAGAAGCGCGCACAGGACGGCGGCAACGAGGCCGAACCACAAATAGGCCTTCAGAATCGCATTCAACGACGCTCGGTTAATCCACGCTACCAGAGCGCCAAACAGTATGACGATCAGGCTGACCGCGAGGAAGGTAAAGATCGCCTCGAACGGCGTCTTCAGCATGAAATACATCGCCGTATTCGGCGCATCCTGGCCGACAGGGACCGGCTGGAAATAGGCGTAGATGGCATAGAGGATCGAGAGCGCCGCCAGCGCGAGCGGGACGGCGAGATAGGCGATTTTCGTCGGCGCGGGTTCATATTTCGCGCGCACCGCCTTTTGCTTCTTGTCGTTGAGCGTCCACGCGAGCAGGCGCTCGTAACGGTCGATCCACGGGCCCGAAGCATGGTCCTGTTCACCCTGCGCCGACAGGAAATAGGCCGCGATCATCGGCGTGATCATGCGCGCGACCGCCAGGCTGACGAGCACCGCGAACACGACGGTCAGGCCGAACTGGATGAAGAACTGGCCCGACACGCCCGGCATCAGCGCGACGGGAAGGAATACCGCGACGATCGACATCGTCGTCGCGACGACGGCCAGGCCGATTTCGTCGGCGGCATCGATCGACGCCTGATAGGCGGTCTTGCCCATGCGCATGTGCCGGACGATATTCTCGATCTCGACGATCGCGTCGTCGACGAGCACGCCGGCGACGAGGCTCAATGCGAGCAGCGACAGACCGTTCAGCGAGAAGCCCATCAGGTCCATGAACCAGAAGGTCGGGATCGCCGACAAGGGGATCGCGAGCGCGCTGATCAGTGTCGCGCGCCAGTCGCGCAGAAACAGGAAGACCACGACGACCGCAAGGATCGCGCCCTCGATCATCGCGAGCATCGAGCTGCGATATTGTTCCTTGGTATATTCGGTGCGCGTGAAGAGAATGGTGAAATTGACCTTGGGGTTCGCCTTCTTGATCTCGTCGAGCTTCTTCATCGTCTCGTCGTGGATCGTGACGTCGGACGCGCCCTTCGCCTTTTCGATCGAGAAGCTGAGCACCTGCCGCCCGCCGATCTTCGCGAGGTTGCGCTGTTCGGCGTAACCGTCGGTCACGCTCGCGACATCGGCGAGGCGGATCGTCCGTCCGTTGCCGATCGAAATGCGCGTCTCGCCGAGCTGGAAGGCGCTGTCCGCATTGCCGAGCACGCGCACCGCCTGTTCGCTGCCCGCAATCTCGGTGCGGCCACCCGCGGCGTTGACGTTGACCTGGCGGAGCTGCTGGTTCACCTGGCTCGCGGTCAGACCATAGCTTTGCATGCGCGCGGGATCGAGGATGACGCGGATTTCGCGGCTGACGCCGCCCGAGCGGCTGACCTTCGCCATCCCCTGGATCGAAAGCAGTTCCTTCGCGACCGTGTTGTCGACGAACCAGCTCAACTGCTCGAGCGTCATGTCCGACGTTTCGACCGCGAAATAAGTGATCGGGCCGCCCGCCGCGTCGACGCGCACGACCTGCGGCTCGAGAATGCCTTCGGGCAGGTCGCTGCGGATTTGCTGCACCGCCTGGTTGACGTCGTTATAGGCGCGGTCAATCGGGGTGCCGATCGCGAACTGCACCATCGTCCGGCTGTTGCCTTCGGAGACATAGGAGGAGAGTTCGTCGACCCCGCTGACGGCGCGAACCGCAGCCTCGACGCGCTGGGTAACCTGCGTCTCGAGCTCCGACGGCGCCGCGCCCGGCTGGACGACGACCACCTGAACCATCGGGAATTCGACGTCGGGATTGTCGTTGACGTCCATCCGGTTGAAGCTGACGAGACCCGCCAGCAGCAACAGGATGAACATGACGATCGGCGGCACCGGATTGCGGATGCACCAGGCGGAAATGTTGCGGAAGCTCATGTCTCGGACGCCCTTGTGCGCGAATAGCTGCGATTATTGCGACGATTTCTGTACGACCGGCTTCACCTTGTCGCCGGGGTTGAGGAATGCGCCCGCCAGCGCGACCACCTTTTCGGTACCCGTCAGCCCCGACGCGATCGACACGCCGCCATCGGTCACCGTGCCGACCTTTACCGGGCGGCGCTGGATAACGTTCTTGTCGTCGACGATCAGGACGAAATTGCCCTCGGGCCCGCTGAGCACCGCGCTTTCGGGGAGCAGCGGCGCTTCGGCCGTGCCCGCGACGAGCCGCGCGTCGGCGAAACCGCCCGGACGCAGCGCCGAAGAATAGGGAACCGCGATGCGGACCATGCCCTGGCGCGTG
>NZ_DATMST010000254.1:0-6619 GCF_035565275.1 Sphingopyxis sp. | reverse complement strand
GCGCCGCGACAATGCAATGGCGGCCGCCATCCAGTCGGCATCGGCGGGCGGGCGCTGCATCTCGTCAGTCAGCGGCTTTGGGCTGCTCGCCCCGCGCCGCACGTTCGGCGAGCGTCGAGCGTAGCTGCACCGGCGCGGGCTTTTTCTTCGCTGCCGCCGCGGCTTCTTCGCCCAGCGTTTCGCGCGTTACCTTGTCCGCCTCGGCCGAATCATATTCGATGCCCAGGCTATCGGCAAAGCGCTGATACTCGGCACGCTTTTCGGCGTTGCGCAGCGTTGTTTCCTTGGCGCGCGCGACCCAGTCGGCGCGAATCTCGGCCGCGCTGCGTTTCGCTGTCCAATTCTCGAAGTAAATGATTTGCTGCTTGGGCTTCTCATACGGGATCAGATATTGCTCGACGCCGTGAAAGACGAGCCACGTCAGCGCCAGCGCGACGCCCCAACTGGCCCAGCGGTGCGGCCGTGGTTCGCGGACATAGGCCCAGAAATCCGACAGGCCGCCGCCCACATCCATGTTACCGAACATTCCCATGGGCCCAATTTAGGCGATGTCGCGATGATTTGCGAGGGGGAAGGATTGCATCGATTGACCGGTGCGAGCGTTCTCAATTGCAAAAAATGCAATTGCAGATGCTGTTTTCGCAGTTGCGAAATTCATTGTGCAGTGCAATATCACACTTGCCTTTTAGGCATCCTCTCCCAAAACTTTCACGGGCCGCCTTCGGGCGGCCCTTTTTTTCGACTTTTTTGGTTGAGAGGGTCGATTCGGCTCGTGCGAATCAATCCTGCGCGGGGATCCGCGTTTCAAATCGCCTCACTTCCGCGATGAAGCTTCCCGGCAGCGGCGTCGGTTGCCCGCTGTCGGTATCGATATGCGCATAGTCGATCTCTATGTCGGTAAGTCGTTCCGAATCGCGAAAAATTCCACAATGCAGCGTGAAGCTGGTCCGGCCGAAACGACTGATTCGCGCCGCGATCGTGATCAGCTCGTCGAGGCGCGCAGGCGCGTGATAGTCGATCTCGCAGCGCGTTTCGCGGATGTCTGTACCATATTGGTGAAAATAGGGTCCGGGTTGCCCCTCGCCGAGCGCGCGGAAATATTCGGTGACGCCGACGTCGGCGTAGACCAGATAATTCGCGTTGAAGACGATATTCTGCCCGTCGATCTCGTTGAAGCGCACGCGCACGCGCTCCTGCACGCGGAAATCGGCGAGCGGCACGTCGTTGCGGATATCGGTCATGCGCGGATCAGGCCGCGAGCGCGGCAGGGGTGCGGTCGAGCGGCGCGCACGCCGCCTCGAGCCATGCCCGCTCCTCGCCTTCCATCCCGGCGCCGATCTTCTCGAACACCGCGGCGTGATAGGCGTCGAGCCAGTCGGCCTCGGCAGCCGAGAGCAGCGATACGTCGACAAGGTTCTGCGCGATCGGCGCGAAGGTGATCGTCTCGAACCCCAGCATGTCCTCCTCGGCGCCCGCGATGTTTTGCGGCGTCACGACGACGAGATTCTCGATGCGGATGCCGAAATGGCCCGCTTTGTAATAGCCGGGCTCGTTCGACAGGATCATGCCCGCGTGCAGTGCTTCCTCGGTTCCCGCCTGTCCGCCGGCAGGCTTTGCGATGCGCTGCGGCCCTTCGTGGACCGCGAGATAGGATCCGACCCCGTGACCGGTGCCGTGCGCATAGTCGACCCCGTCGGCCCACAGATATTGCCGTGCGAGAATGTCGAGCTGGCTGCCGCGCGTCCCCTTGGGGAAGCGCGCGGTGGCGAGCGCGATATGGCCCTTCAGCACCTGCGTGAAGCGGCGGCGCATTTCGGCGGTCGGCGCACCGATCGCGATCGTGCGCGTGATGTCGGTCGTGCCGTCGGCATATTGCCCGCCCGAATCGACGAGATAGAGCGTGCCGGTCTCTACCGCGCGGTTGGTCGTTTCGTCGACCTTGTAGTGCGGCAGCGCGCCGTTGGGGCCGGCCGCCGAGATGGTGTCGAACGACAGATCCTTGAGCGCCCCGCTCCGGTCGCGGAATTCGCGAAGCTTCGCCGCCGCGCCGAGTTCGTCGAGCCCGCCCTGCGGCGCGACTTCTTCCATCCATTTCAGGAAGTGCGCGACCGCGACGCCGTCGCGGACATGCGCCGCGCGCGTGCCATCGAGTTCGGCGCCGTTCTTGATCGCCTTGGGCAGCACCGCGGGGTCGCGGTGACGCTCGATCTTCGCGCCCGTGGCGTCGAGCGCAGTAAAGATCGCGGCGACCGCGCGGTCCGGATCGACCGCCACCTTCTTGTCCTTCAGATCGGCTAGCGCCGCTTCGAATGCGTTGCGATCGTGGATGCGCACGCTGTTGCCGAGATGCGCGCGCACCGCGTCGGTGACCTTTTCGGGCGCGATGAACAGGTCGGCGGTCGCATCGGCATGGAGCAGCGCGAACGCAAGCCCGACCGGGGTGTGGCTGACATCGGTGCCCCGGATATTGAACGTCCAGGCGATCGAATCGAGCGCGGTCATCACCGTCGTGTCGAGGCCCTTCGCCTTCAGCCAGTCGGCGATAATAGCGCGTTTCTCGACCGCGCCTTGCCCCGCCAGCGCGGCATCGTGGACGGTCACCGCTGCGTCGCTCGGCGCCGGCTGGTCATCCCATGCGGCGTCTAGCGGGTTGGGCGTGACGGCAACGAGGCTCGCGCCCTTCGCGGCGAGAGCCTTTTCGAGCGACCGCGCCCAGTCGATGCTGTGCAACCACGGGTCGTAGCCGACCTTCTGGCCCGCGCTAACGTTGGCGCCGAGCCATTCGGCTACGCTCGACTGCGGCACGCTGACATAGTCGAACAGCGATCCGTCGACCTGGTCGCGCACCTGCACCGTGTAACGCCCGTCGACGAACACCGCGGCCTTGTGCGGCAGCACCGCCGCGGTCCCGGCCGAGCCGCCGAAGCCCGTCAGCCACGCCATGCGCTGCGCATAGGCGCCGACATATTCGCTCATATGCTCGTCGCTGATCGGCACGACGAAGCCGTCGAGACCGCGCGCGGCAAGTTCGGCGCGGACGCGGGCGAGGCGTTCTGCGTGGACGGGGCTGGACATGGCTGGTTCCTTGTTCCTACATCGCAGGCGATCCCGCCCAATCGGGGCGACACCGCGGGGGATTTTTCGATGCGCGCTATTTGGATGTTTCTGGCAGCAATTGCCACCCCGCTTGTCGTGTCGCCTGCCCTGTTCGCCCCCCCTCTGTTTGCCAAAGAGAAAGACGCCGCATTGACCAGCAATACCCCTGCTCCGCCAGCCGCCCCGGTTGCGGAAAAGCGCCCGCACGAGATGACGCTGCACGGCAAGACGCTGTCCGATCCCTACCACTGGCTGAAGGATGAGAGCTATCCGACGGTCGATGACAAGGATGTGCTCGACTATGTGAAGGCCGAAAACGCGTATTTCGACGCGGCGATGAAACCGCACGCGGCGCTGGTCGAGACCTTGTTCCAGGAAATGAAGGGGCGGATCAAGGAAGCCGATTCGAGCGTGCCGCAGAAGGATGGCGACTGGGTCTACTGGGTCGAATATGAGGAGGGTGCCGAGTACAAGAAATGGTACCGGAAGCCAGCGTCGGGTTCCGGCGAATCCGTATTGATCCTCGACGAGGTCGCAATGGCCGCGGGCAAGGAATATTTCCGTCTCGCGGAGGTGTCAGTCAGCCCCGACGGCAGGCTGATGGCCTATTCGTTCGACGACAATGGCTCCGAACGGTTCGAGGCGCGCATCCGCAATCTGGAGACGGGCGAACTGCTCCCCGACACCATCCCCGGCACGCTGTCGTCGCTCGTCTGGACTTCGGGGAACGACGCGATCCTCTATGGCCTCGCGAACGAGAATTGGCGCACGGACAATGTCCGGCTGCACAAGCTTGGTACGCCGGTTGCCGACGACAAATTGCTCTACAAGGAAGCCGACATCGGCTTCGGTGTGGGCATCGGCAAGACCGCTGCCGACAATTATATCGTGATCGCGACGGGCGATAACGAAACGAGCGAGGTCTATCTGCTCCCCGCCGACAATCCCGAAGCGAAGATGCAACTTGTGTCGGCAAGAAAGAAGGGCCGCGAGTATAGCGTTGATGAGAGAAACGGGACGCTCTATGTCTACACCAACGACGAGCACCCCAATTTCCGCGTCGCAACCGCCAGCATCAAGACGCCTGGCGAATGGAAGCCTCTGATCCCGGGATCGGACGCGAATTACCTCACCGGCCTTTCGATCTTCCGCGACTATTTCGTGCTCGAATCGCGCGAGAAGGGCGTCGATCAGGTCGATGTCCGCAAATATGACGCGCCGCTGACCTCGGGCCGGATCAAATTCCCCGAGGCGACCTATGTGGCGGGGCTCGGCGACAATCCCGAATATCATCAGGACAAGCTGCGGCTCGATTATGAATCGATGGTCACGCCCGATACCGTGTTCGATTATGATCTCGCAAACGGCAAGCTCGAGACGCTGAAGGTGCAGGAGATTCCTTCCGGTTATAATCATGACGAATATGTAACCGAATTGGTAAACATGCCCGCGCGCGATGGCACCCCGGTCCCGGTGTCGCTTGTCTACAAGAAGGATACGCCGCGCGACGGCAGCGCACCGATGCACCTCTATGTCTACGGATCATACGGCTATCGTGTCCCGCCGGGCTTTTCGACGACGCGCTTGAGCCTCGTCGATCGCGGGATGATCTACGCCATCGCGCACGTCCGCGGCGGCGACGACCTTGGCCGCGCCTGGTACCTCGCGGGCAAGACGACCGAGCGCAAGAATACGTTCAACGACTTTGTCGATGTGGCCAAGGGGCTGATCGCCGCCAAATATACGAGCGCGGGCAAGATTTCGATCGAGGGCCGCTCGGCGGGCGGGCAGGTGATGGGCGCGGTCTATAATCAGGCGCCCGAACTTTGGGGCGCGGTGCTCGCGGGCGTGCCCTTCGTCGACGTCATTAACACGATGGTCGACGAAACGCTGCCGCTGACCCCCGGCGAATGGCCCGAATGGGGCAATCCGATCACCGACAAGACGGCGTTCGACTATATGCTGAGCTACAGCCCCTACGACAATGTCACGGCAAAGGCCTATCCGCCGATGCTCGTGTCGGCCGGCCTCAACGACCCGCGCGTGACCTATTGGGAACCCGCGAAATGGGTCGCGAAGCTCCGCGCGACGCGCACCAACGACGCGACGCTGCTGCTGCGTACCAACATGGGCGCGGGCCATGCGGGCAAGTCGGGGCGCTGGGGCGCATTGCGCGAGGATGCCGAAGAGTTTGCATTCGTGCTGACGCAGCTCGGGGTGGAGAAATAATCACAACCGTCGTCATTCCCGCGAAGCGGAAACCCGGTTCAGACGGTTGCTTGCCGGGTTTCCGCTTTCGCAAATGACGATACTGGATGACGCGTAAACGCCTAAACGTCCTTGCCCAATCGCTCCAGCCACGCCTTGGCCTGCTTGGGCTCGCCCGGAGCGTTCGTGGACACCGGGCCGCGCGATGCCTCGAATTCTTCATGCAACGCGAACGGCTGCAATCCGAGTTGATCGCGCATCCGGTCGATCTCGTCGCCTCGGTCGCACAGGTCGGTGACGACAGGTTCCCATTTGGCGTGCGCAGCGCGATCCTTGGTGTGGCCGAACAAGCCCCACGAGCCGCCCGCAACCCCGCGCAACGCCTCCAGCAGGACGGCCTCATATTCGGCTTCCAGCTCGACACGGCGGGCGTCGAGGCGTTCAAGGCGATCCGCCCTGCTCATCAAGCCGTCAGATATCCGCGCGCGATCAAGTCCGCTTCCAGCGTTGCCGCATCTTCGAATCGATGGGCGGCAATGCCGACCGATTCGGCGCCCGCGACATTCGCGGCGACATCGTCGATGAAGAGCGCGCCCGCGGGGTCGATGCCGAATCGCTCGATCGCGAGATGGTAGATAGCGGGATCGGGCTTCAGCAGCTTCTCGGTGCCCGAGACAATGATGTCGCGAAAGCGATGAAACACCGGTTGGGTCGGTCGGAAGCCTTCCCAGAATTCATGGCCGAAGTTGGTGATCGCGAACATGGGCACGCCCGCGGTGTCGAGGCGTTCGACCAGTTCGAGGCTCCCGGGCACCGGCGCCGGAATCGTTTCGTTAAAGCGCGTCGCATAGGCGTCGATCAGCGGCGCATGATCGGGAAATTCGGCCTTCAGCTCGGGGACCATTTCGGCGAGCGGCCGGCCGGCGTCATGCTGGAAATGCCACTGCGGCGTGACGACGTTCGTCACGAACCATTCGAGCTCGTCCCGATCGGCGATCAGCTTGGCGAACAGATATCGCAGGTCCCAGTCGAACAGGACGCGGCCGACGTCGAAAATCACGCTCTGCCGAATCATGCAGCCTCCGGACACGCGAAAGCGCCGCCGGAAGCATCCGACGGCGTAACGCTGTTCTTCACAAGCAAACGGGGCGAAAACACCCCGCGCGGGGGCATCAGCCCTGGCGCGCCTTGAAGCGGCGGTTGGTCTTGTTGATCACATAGGTGCGGCCACGGCGGCGGATAACGCGGTTATCCCGGTGGCGGTCCTTCAGCGACTTCAGGCTGTTGCGAATCTTCATGATCTCTGTCCGTAAAT
>NZ_DATMST010000253.1:0-8485 GCF_035565275.1 Sphingopyxis sp. | reverse complement strand
GGCAGCGTCGTGCCCGTCTTCGCCGCGGCGAGTTCCTCCCCGGTCGGCGGCTCCTGCGCGAGCTTGGTCGCCATCTCGGCGCCCATCTCCTGCGCCTGCCGCGCGCTCAGCGCGTTGAGGTCGACGAGCGGCACGTCCATCGCCTTCGCGACGTCGCGGATCTGGCCGGACCAGCTTGCGAGCGTGTTTTTGAGCTTGCCGTCCTTGAATTCGCGGCGCGTCAGCGGCGTCACGAGTACCGGCGTCGCCCCCGCCGCCTTCACTTCCTCGACGAAGCGGCGAAGGTTCGCGGGAAACTCGGTCGTTTCGTCGGTCCAGCGTTCGGGGCGCGACGACTGGTCGTTATGCGCGAACTGGATCAGCACCCATGTTCCGCGATATCCCGGTACTTTCGCCTCGGCGAGAGCGATGTCCCAGCCGCCTTCCTGCCGGTAGCTGCGGGTGCTGCGCCCGCCGCGCCCGGCATTAAGGCAGGCGACCGACGATTTGACGTGGTGCGCGCAAAACGCACCGCCCCAGCCGCTGTGCGGCGCCATCGTCGAATCGCCGACCAGGATGATCTTGTACGGCTCGAGCGGTTCGGCATCGGTCCGTTCGCGGGTCTGGGCCTGCGCCCCGCTCGCGAGCAGGGCGGCCGTGGCTGTTGCGGCAAGCCAGCGCATATCGATCTCCAATCAGGAAAAGGCGAGGCCGCCGTTGATGTCGAGGCAGACGCCGGCGAGGAAGCTCGCGGCGGGCGAGGCGAGATAGACGATCGTGTCCGCCACCTCGTCGGGGTGACCTTCGCGCCGCAGCGGCGTGTTGCCCGCGGTCGCCGCGCGGCCTTCGGGCTTCGAGAAGATATCGTGGAAGCTCGTGCCGATCAGTCCGGGGCACACGGCGTTGACGCGGATGCCCTGCGGCCCGAGTTCCTTCGCCATCGAGCGCGTGTAGGTCATCAGCGCGCCCTTCGCGGTCGCATAGACCGAGGCGCCCGGGCCGCCGCCGTCGCGGCCGGCGAGCGACGACACGTTGACGACCGCCGAACCTTCGCCGAGGAAGGGCTGCGACGCCTGAAGCACGAGGAACGCCGATTTGAGGTTGAGCGTCATGACATGGTCGAAGAATTCCTCGTCCATCTCGCTCAGCGTCTTGCGCGCGATCATCCCGCCTGCAAGGTTGACGAGGATGTCGAGCCGGCCGCTGAACGCGATGCCGACCTCGTCAAGCATCGCCTTGACCGCGCCGCTGTCGGTGACGTCGGCCTGGATCAGGAAGGCGTCGCCGCCGGCATCCTTGATCGCCTTCAGCGTGTCTTCAGCAGCTTCGCGGCCGCTGTTGTAATTGATTGCGACGCGCACGCCGGCGCGGGCGAGGGCGATCGAGACCGATCGGCCGATATCGCGGCCGCCGCCGGTGACGAGCGCGGTTTTCCCCTGGAGAGTCATGTGATGCTGTTCCTTATTCTTGATTGTGGGCGGGTTGGGTGGTGACGGGTGCGACGCGACCGCCGACCAGCCAGAAACACAGGAAGGAGATGGGCACGATCGCCGCACTCAGCGCGAAGATCGGTGCGTAGCTCGTCTTGGTGAGCACGGGGACGAGCCAGGTGGTGATCAGCGTGCCCGCAACCGCGGCGGTACCGCTGATCCCGGCAAGGCTGCCGACCGCGCCACCGCCGAAATAGTCGCTCGGCAGCGTCTGGATGTTGCCGATCGCCATCTGGAAACCGAAGAGGATGCAGGCGATCAACAGCACCGCAGTCAGCGGATCGCTCGCACCGATCGTGAACAACAGCGACGGCAGCATGATCGCGCAGCCGATCGCGATCGTCGTCATGCGCGCCTTGTGGACGCCGCCGCCCTTGCTGATGATCTGCCCCGCGAACCAGCCGCCGAACAGGCTGCCGAGCATCGCGCCGACGAAGGGCACCCAGGCGAAAAGCCCGATCTGCTTGACGTCAAAGCCAAAGGTTTCGGCGAGGTAGATCGGCAGCCACGACACAAAGAGCCACCACACCGGGTCGAGAAAGAAGCGCGACAGGATCACGCCCCAGCTCTGGCGATAGCGCAGCAGTTCGCCGAGCGGCACGCGGCGGCTGTCATCGCGTCCCGCCTCGGTACGCCCGGTCAGGATATATTGACGCTCTTCCTCGTTCAGGCCCGGATGCTTTTCAGGGTCGGCCTTGTAGAACCAGAGCCATGGCACGAGCCAGACAAAGCCGAGCACGCCGATCAAAAGGAAGGTGCCGTGCCAGCCGAACTGGACGAACAGCAGCGCGATCAGCGGCGCCGAAATGATCCCGCCCAGCGAGGCGCCGGCGTTGAAGATGCCCTGCGCCAGCGCGCGCTCGCGCGACGGGAACCACAAGGCGTTCGCCTTGGCCGCGCCGGGCCAGTTGCCCGCCTCGCTGACCCCGAGCGTCGCGCGCAGGACGAGGAGCAAAGGCATTGAGCGGACCAGCGCATGCGCCGCGATCGACAGCGACCAGACGACGATCGAGATGGTGAAACCCATCCGCGTGCCGATCGCGTCGAAGATACGCCCGAAGATCGACTGGCCAAAGGCGTAGAAGATCATGAAGATCGTCACCAGCAGCGCATAATCTTCCTTGGTGGCGCCGATTTCCTTCGACACTTCGGGCCACATCACCGCGAGCGCGTTGCGGTCGATATAGTTGATGACGGTGGCGAGGGCGATGAGGGCGATGACGCACCAGCGGAAGCGGCCCTTGATCTTGCTCATTTCTTCGCTCCGGTCTTGGCGAGGTCGAGGCGGCCGACGGGGCCGGTCCAGGCGAGGGCGTGGCCATCGACGGTGACGCTGTGCTTGGTGTCGGCGGTGACGTCGTCGGCAACAGCCAACGCGATGCGGCGTCCGTCGACGAGGGTGATCAGAACAAGGTCGACGCCTTTTTCCTTGCGATGCTCGAGCGTTGCGACCCGCGCACTGCTTGCGACGACGGTCTCCGCCGACGCGTCATAGGCGCCGTGCGGTTCGAGCAGGCTGACGAAAGTCGCATCCGCCGCCCCGTCGACGCGCTGGATCAGCGCGGGTTCGCGGCGCAGGTTGAACTCGGGATCGTTCGCACCGCTTTCGGCAACGATGAAGTGTGCACCCGCGGGCGGGAGCATATGATAGCTGTAGAAGCGGCTGCCCTGCATCCACGTCAGCCGCGCCTTGCCGGCCTTCGTCCCTTCGCCGTCGACCCACAGATGCTGATATCCGTTCGCCTTGCCCAGCACCGGCCGCTCGGCGAGCTTGCGCTCGAACGCGATGTCGCTGTCGATGATATGCCCTGAAAAATGCAGCGGCAGGTCATAGCGATGCCTGCCGCTGCCAGTTCCACGGAGGATATCGAGCGCGAGCGGATTGGAGAGACCGTCGACCTCGACAAGCAGCAGTGCGCGGCGGATTTTAATATCCTTGTACGCGCCGACGATTTCGCCGATCGCATAGCGCGTCGGGCCGTCGAGCGATGCGGCAAGCTGGCGCGTCGGAAGTTTTTCTCCGGTTTTCCAGTTGCCTGCGAAGTGACTTTGTTCATCGACGACAAGCGTGTTGTGCGCGACCGTCGCGCTCGCCCAGCTGTCGTTTTCGGGCAGGTAGCGCCCGCCGCGCTTCGCCTCGACGTTGAGGAAGCGCGCGGCGCCATAGTCGGTCACCACCGCGCCGGTTTCGTCATAATAGAGCCAGCCGAGCCGGTCGAAATGACCGTGCCCCATGCCCTGCACCGTGTTCTTGGCGACGAGCAACGGGCCAGCCGGATCGGGCTTGGTGCGGAGCAGGACGAGTGCGCCGTCCTTGCCCTCGGGACCATCAGAGAGGAGCCGCGAGGCGAACGGCCAGGGCTTGGCCTTGCCCGCCGCGAGGTCGGCCGCCATCGCCTGCCCCGCCGGGGTCAGCACGGTGCGCCCCTGCCAGTCGGCGATCGACAGGAACGTCGGGTCCTTGGTCGCGCCATAGGCGATCGCGACCGCGTGATAGAGTTCCTCGGTGCGCAGGCTCTTGTCGGGCATCGCGTCGTTGATCGGCAGGAAGTAACCGTCGTGGGTGACGTCGACTGCCGTGCGGATCGCCTTGAGCACGATACCGTCCCGATACTCGAAAATCTTGCGACCCGGATCATTGGCCGCGATCGCCGCCGCGAAGACGACGAAAGGCTGCAGCGCATAGCGTTGATAATAGGGCCCCTCGGCATAATAGCCGTCGGGCGAAAAGAGCAGGTCGAGCTGGCGCAGGAACCCGGCCTTGCCGCTCTTGTCGAGCCCGAGCAGCGCCTTGTCGACGAGGTT
Source organism: Sphingopyxis sp. (assembly GCF_035565275.1). Lineage (GTDB taxonomy): Bacteria > Pseudomonadota > Alphaproteobacteria > Sphingomonadales > Sphingomonadaceae > Sphingopyxis. The sequence goes on along the minus strand of NZ_DATMST010000253.1, from coordinate 4,211 downwards.
GCGGTCGCCCAGCAGATAGCCCGACAGACCGACGCCTGCGGCCGCCCAGGTCGCATGGTTGTGGATGCGGTTGATGACCTCCGGCGATCCGTCGGACAGGAAACGCGCCATCGGGCGGATGACCTGGTCGTCGATACGCTGACGGTCGGCGGCGGACAGCGCTCCGCGGATCTCGGCATAACCCTGCACCGCGTTCACGAGGAACACGCTGTCGTTGAGGCTCTGCCAGAACAGGCGGCCCGGAACCTGGTTCGACGCTGCGGGATGCGCGCCGAGCTTCGGATAGAGATCGGCGTAGGCGAGCAGCAGGTCGCGGACATGATCGCGATACCGGACCTCGCCCGTCAGGCGGTAAAGCTGCCCGCCTTCGAAGATCGTGCGATAATTGCGCTTGTGCTGTTCGTGGGTGAAGCTGCCGCCCGGATCCTTGGGCACGGGCACGTTGATCCCGGCTCTGATCGACGCGTCGACTCCTGCTTTCGCCCGTTCGATCTCGGCAGCGAAGAGCGGCGCGAAGGCCTGCGCCGAAGCGGTCGGTGGCGTCTGCGCCGCGGCGGGTAGCGCCGGCAGCGTGGCGGAAGCGAGTAGCAGGGCAAGGGTGCGGGTCATGGACGTGCCTCCACGACGTTGCCGACCAGCCGTCCCCGCGGCGGGCCTTTCCATGCGAGTTCCTCGATGCGTGGCGCGGGCGTCGCGGCAAAGGCGTTCGATGCGATGCGCGTTTCGGGGGCGCCCACCGAGTGGATGACGAGAATTCCGTCCGATTTGGCGAAGTTGTTTTGCGCGATGTCGGCATGCTGCGCGCCCGAAATGCGCAGCGAGGCGCCATCGCGGCCGCTGTCGGCGACGCTCGACCCGGTCATCGCGAACCACGGCCCAAAAGTGCTTTCGTCGGTTCCCTTGCGCAGCAGGTCGGCAATCATCGCGACGCGCGCGAAGCGGCTGCCGCTGATCGTCAGTCGTTCCATCGGATACCAGCCTTTCGGTTCCTGCTCGCCGGTCGCCGCGACGACCACGCCCATTTCGGCGAAGTCGCTGTTCTGGATGGTCACATCGTCGGCGAAGGTGCCCGGCGCCATGGCAATGCCGTCAAGGCGGCCCCTGCCGGGACCGCGCACCGACACGCCGTCGAATATCACGCTATAATTTGGCGCAACGCCTGTGGTTACCGCGACCAAGGCGCCTTCGCCCTGTGCGGCGCTTGCGTCGACCGCCAGATTTTCGAGCTGCAGGCCTTTTCCGCCCGCGATCCTGGCGAGGCTCGACGCAACGCGCAGCACGGGCTTTGCGTCCTTCGCGCCCGCGATCGTCAGCCGATGCCGCACCATCAGCGGCGCCGCGATATCATAAGTGCCGGTGACGAGCGCCAGCGTGTCACCCGCCTTGGCGTCGGCGACCGCCTGCGCAAGCGAGGCACCAGCCGCGAGCGCCCGCGTCGCGCCGGTGCCGAACGCGGCCTCGGGAGCGTCGGCGCGATACCAGCGCGCGCCTACTTCTTCGCGCGTCACGGGCTTCAGATCGCGTGGTGCGCCGACTGCGGCAAGCGCAGGATCGACCGGATACAGCAGGCCGTTGGCTGTCCGTTCGAGTGCGACGTCGCGTTGCTCGACGCCTGCGCCCAGCAACGGCTTGGCGACCTTCGCTTCGACATTGCCCGCAAATGCGATGCCGCCGATCTCGCCCTCGGCGCGGAACGGATCCTGACCCTTGGCGCCGACGATCAGGTTGCGTTCGAATTTGCTGTCCGTCGGCGCGGCCGAGCGTTCGGCATCGGCGCCTGCCGCAAGGGTAATGCGTGCGCTGTCGATGATGCTGTTGCCCTCGATCAGCGCGTTCGCGACCTGATGATAGCGGTTGACCGCCGAATTGGGCACGCCGTTCATCACGCTGATCGCGCTCTTGAACGAGGTGCCCGCGAGTCCTTCGAAATAATTGCCGCGCACGATCTGGTCACGGTTGATGATGCGCACGCCGCCCGTGTCGGGCACGCCCTTGCCAAGGAAGATATTGCGTTCGACGAGGTTGCCGTTGCCGTGGCGCAGCACGAAGGCACCCTGCGCTTCGAGCACCAGATTTTCGCGGATGATATTGCCGCCCGATTTGACCGACACGATCTCGACCTCGCCGCTGGTGCGGTCGAAAATGTTGCGTTCGACGATGCTGTTCGATGCCGACAGCGATTCCTCGCTGGTGCCGATGCGGATCGTCTCGCCGCCATTCGATCCGAGCGGCGGGCGCGGGCCGAAATAATTGTGATCGATGCGGTGGCGGTTATCGAGCGGATCGCCTGCGCGGCGGATCACCGCGAGCGTGACCCCCGCGTTGGTCTTGCCTTCGAAATGCGAATGATCGACGCGGTTGCCGGTGCCGTAGAGCGCGACCCAGATATCTTCGGCGCGGCGGTCGGCCTTGCTGTACCCGTCGATCACCACCTCGGTGACGCGGCTGTTATGCGCGAGGGTTTTTGAATCGCGGCGGAAACTGATGACCTGACCGGTCGGGCTCGCACCACCCCGGAAGACGAGTCCCGACACGACAAGATATTGTCCGCCGAGGCGCAGGTTCGACTGGCCGGTCAGCACGACCTTGCCCTTGGTCTTCGCGGTGAGGGTGATCGGCTTGCCGGCGGTACCGTTGCCGGTGAACGCGATCTGGAAATCGCGCCATTCGCCGTCGGCGAGAATGATCGAGTCGCCGGGTTTGGCGACCTTCACCGCCGCCTTGAACTGCATCTGATCGGCAACCGCTATGTCTCGGGCGAGGCCGGACTGTGCCGCCGTAACGCCGATCGCGACCGTCAAGGCAGCCCGCAACAGCATCATATCCATCCTCCCAACGATCTCTTATGATCATTGGTCTACATAAGTGGTATGACGATTTCAACCCCGTTTGGTTGACGAAACGTCACACCAATATGGGCAGGTGCTAGGGCGTCGAGGCGAGACCTGCTTTTAGCGGAGCGAGCCATGGTTCGAAATCGCGCCAGCTTTCGAGGTTCGACCGGTCGATCGGCCGCCGGACCTGCGCCGCGCTCGGCGTGTGCACCGCCCGGGGGTTGTCGTGGAAATCGAGGCATGCGGATGCAAAGGGAAGCGCCAGATGGTCGAGCAGCCCTCGCACCGTGTCTTCGGGGCGGTCGACCAGCTCTTCATAGTTCGCGCGATGGACCCGATCCGGCAGGAGCTCGTCGATTCGCGCCGACATATCCACATAACCGCGATAATATTCGCCGAGGTCGCGCAGCGACGCGGGAAAGCTGGTCTGGCGGTTGAAATAGGTCGAAAAGGCGGAAAAGCAGCACGGAAGCGCCGCGCGGCGCACGTCGACGATCCTCGCGTTCGGCAGGATCAGGTGGATCAGCGCGACGAAGCGCCAGTTCGCGGGCATCTTGTCGGTAAAGTAGGGGCGATCTGTGCGCCGGTACCGGCGCGTCGCCGCCAGATAGCGTTGGCCCAGGCCTTTTCGCTCGTCCGGCGTCAGTCGCGCAATGGCTGCAGGCAATCCGGCCCACGTTCCGCCACTGATGGTGGCTGCAATTTCCTGAAGTTCGAACAGTTCGCCGGCCGCTTCGACCATCGGGTGGCTCGACAGCATCTGTTCGACGAGCGTCGAGCCCGATCGGGGCATCCCGACGATGAAGATCACGTCGTCTGCATCATGTCCCGCACCCTGTCGTTCTTTGAAAAAGTCCGGGTCGAGCGCGCGATGCGCGGCGACCGCATCGCGCAGGATCTGCGGATCATAGGGCGTGACGGCAGCGCGCTCGCCATTCGCCTTCGTGTAACACGCGAACGCTTGTCCGAACGAGCCCCGATCGGCGCAGGCGCGGCCGAGCGCGAAGAGCATCTGCGCCCGCTGCGAAGGATCGCGGACGCCGGAGAGTGCCCTTTCCATCGACCGGATATCGTCGACGCCGAAAGCGCGCGCGCGAAGATTGGCGAGGCCGAGCCAGGCCGATCCGCTCGACGGATCGAGTTCGAGCGCGGTGCGATAGGTGGTGAGTGCGGCTTGGGCTTTTCCGGTGGCGTGTAGCGCATGGGCATAGTTCGTCCACAAGAGCGCGACCCGCGGTGCGCGCTTCACGAGCGCTTCGTGGACCGCGAGCGCTTCGTCATCGCGCCGCTCGGCCGCCAGCACGCCGGACTTGATCGACAGCGGCCAGATCTCGGCGGGCGCCTGTTCGATGGCGCGGTCGAGGATCGCCAGCGCGT
>NZ_DATMST010000252.1:0-5641 GCF_035565275.1 Sphingopyxis sp. | reverse complement strand
GGCCATCGCTTCGGCAAGCCCGTTTTCTGACGGGATCGGCGGATTGTTCATCGCGATGTCGCCCTGCGCCGCGGTGGCGACCGCGCCGGTGCGCGCGTCGTCGCGGATAAAGCTGCCGGCGCGTCCGCGCGCAACGATCAGGCCGCGCTGACGCGCAAGATCATACGCCTTGGTAACGGTGGTCAGGTCGATTCCGAGCCGCTGGGCAAGCTCGCGCTGTGGCGGCAGACGGTCGCCGTGGGACAGGTCACCACGCGCGACGGCGTTGGCGATTGCCGCGGTTACCGCCTTGTATTTGGGCCCCGCCGCACCCGCGATATCGGGTGCCCATGCGTCACCCGTCATGTCGTCCGCCGGGCCGTTCGTCCGCTTCATGGCGTGCGCGCGCATTCAGCTTTGCCCACAGATGCTCCGTCCCCGATTCCTGCGCCTTGTTCACATATTGCGATGCGACCAGCCAGCCCTTGATCGCGCGCAGGGGAAGTATGCAGCCGATGACCATGATCGGAATCGAAAAGACCAGATGAACCCAGAGCGGCGGGCTGTAGACGATCTGCAGCCATACAATCACGAAGGTGAGCGGAAAGGCGACGATGCATTGCGAGAAAAACGCCGGGCCATCGTCGGGAGCGGCAAAGCTGAAATCGAGCCCGCAGTTTTCGCAGCGATCGGCCAGTTTCAGCCACGACCGGAACATTTTTCCTTCGCCGCATTCGGGGCATTTTCCATGCCATCCGGCCCACAAGATCCAGCGCAACTTTTCGTTGCCGATATCACCGCTCATCTTCGTCGACTCCAGGGAGGTATGTCTCCGCCATACATAATGGCTATTGTCCGGAGATGGGCGAAATCGAAGAATTCATTTAAACTATTTATATATCTACATAATATGGAATATCTCCATATTTCGTATGGATAAACTCAGGATTTTTACCATGCATAATGGTGAATTTCAGCGGGCCGTGTGTCGGGCGACAGCATGGCGGCCGGTCATCGTTTACGCCGCTTTTACCAGTCCCGGTGCATGAAGGTCCGATGTTTGCGACTGGGGATAGATGATGGACAGCATGCGCGGACTGCTTTCGGGCAGCCACGGTCAGGACGATGGCGCGATCGACGCGCCCGTGGCCGTTGGCGTCGACGAACGGCGGATGCAGGTGCGGGCCTATAACTACTGGGCCTCGCTGCTCGCCGACCGTGCCTATCCCTCGGTCGAGGATCTCGACCTCGAGGGCGCCGATTTCGGATCGCATTCGGTGCTGCTCGACTTCACCGCAGGGGTCGACAATCCCGGAATTGCCTTTCTTGGCGATCGTCTTCGCGAAGAATCGCGGATCGACGAGGATGTCCATTATATCAGTCAGATCCCCGGCCGCTCGCTGCTGTCGCGGCTGACCGATCATTATTTGCAGATCATCGCGAACCGCGCGCCGATCGGTTTCGAGGCCGAGTTCGAAAGCGATCGCGGGGTGACGATCATGTACCGCGGCATCCTGCTGCCCTTTTCGTCCGACGACGACACGATCGATTTCATCATGGGCGTGATCAACTGGAAGGAAGCGGTCCCCGCCGACGAGGCGGCCGAACTGCAGCTTTCGGTCGAGCAGGCGCTGCGTAGCGCGGCGCCATTGTCGGCGCCCGTACCCGTCTGGGCTGACGGCCCCGATTCGGGGCACTTCGACAATGATGTCGAGGATGTCGGGCCGGGTTTCGCCGCGCTCGGCGACAGGGTCGATGCGCCTGCGTCCGGCGCAACCGAACGGGCCGGGCCGGCCGAGGATTCCGAACTCGCCGACTGGCTTGCGCTCGCGCGCGAAACCGCCGAGCGTGCGATCGCCGCTGACAGCCGCAGCCGCAGCGCGCTGTATCAGGCGGTCGGCAAGGCATGGGATTTCGCGCTGGTCGCGCAGCAGCAGCCCGAAGCGTTCGCCGACCTGCTCGACGACGCCGGGTTGGCGGTGCAGGGCCGCGCGCCGATGACCCCCGTCGTGAAGCTGGTTTTCGGTGCGAATTATGACAAGACGCGGCTCGCCGAATATGCCTGCGTGCTCGGCCATGCAAAGGACGAAGGCGTCGGCCGCGGCGAACTCGCCGCCTATCTCGATCGCTATCCGGGCGGGCTCAAGGGGCTGGTCAAGGATGCGCGTGCGCGCCGCAAGCCCGCACGGGAAGCCGCACGGCCCGATGAGAAGCTCGACGCGCTGCGCCGTGCCCACCCCGCCGTCATCCTCGAGCATGACGCCGGCGAGGCCGAATTCGTTGTGCTGATCGCGCGCGCGATGCCCGGAGGACATATCGGCATCGTGGCGAAAGCGGCGGATGATCCGGCGCTGGTGTCGCGGCTGGCAAGCAAGGCGATCGCGATCACGCCGGGCGGCTGATATCGGGTCGAGGGGACGCCTGAGAGCGTTCACGCAACAGACAATCCGAAAATTGAAATATTTTTGCGTGGAGCCGCGAACGAGGCCTTGAGCCGCGCGCGCGGCGGGCGCATAGGGGGACGTTGCGAACGGACCCCCGCCGATCGTCGGCAGGGATCCCCCTCTTTTGGTTCGGGATGCTGCACTTTATGCCTAAAAATACGTCCGAAACGCCGGAAACGGACACGCCGACCACCTTCGCCGCCAAAGTCCCCCAGAAAATCGCCGCCGCCTATCTGGTTGCCCTCCACGGCAGCGCGCTGCCGGGCGAGGGTGACGATATGGACAAGGCGGCGCTTGCCGACGCCAGCCAGTTCGCCGCGCGCGCCTCGCTCGAACGCGCCGCCGGGACGCCGTCGCTGCTGCTCGAACCGATCGCCGCCGACGGCACCGACCGCCGCATGCGGCTCGTCATCATCAACGACGACATGCCCTTCCTCGTCGATTCGACGTCGCAGATCGTCGCGGCGCAGGGCCTCGCCGTCCACCGCATCCTCCACCCCGTCGTGACGGTGAAGCGCGACGCCAACGGGCATCTGCAGGAAGCGGGCGAGGGATCGGCGCGCGAGTCGGTCATCTATATGGAACTCGAACGCGGCGACGCGCGTGCGCGCCGGCGTCTGCTCGATGCGCTCGAAGCCGCGCTGCGCGACGTGCGTGCGGCAGTACGCGACTGGCGCGCGATGCGCGCCGCGATGCTCGCCGATGCCGCGATGCGCGTCGAGGGCGAAGCCGCCGAACTGCTCCGCTGGTTCGAAGGCGGGGCGATGACCCAGCTCGGGCATGAATGGCGAACGCGCGACGGCAAGGTCCAGGAACAGCTCGGCATCAGCGAAAGCGCCGACGGCCAGCTCCTGTCGCCGGCCGCGCTCCAAGCTGCCTTCGCCTGGTTTGACGCGCAGGAAAAAACGGGAGGCAGCCACGCCCCGCTCCTGATCAAGTCGAATCGCCTGTCGGCGGTGCATCGCCGCGTGCTCCTCGACCTCGTTGTCGTTCCCGAAGTGAAGGGCAAGACGGTCGAGCGCCTGTCGATCCACGCCGGGCTGTGGACCAGCGCCGCGCTGTCGGCGCGTCCTGACAAGGTGCCGGTGCTGCGTGCGCAGCTTGAAGCGTTGATGGCGAAATTCGGCTTCGATCCGACGGGCCACGCCGGCAAGGCGCTTGCCCATGCGCTCACCGCGCTGCCGCACGATCTGCTGATCGCGTTCGACGCGGCCTCGCTCGAAGAGCTGGTGCTTACCTCGATGTCGATCACCGATCGGCCGCGCCCGAAGCTGGTGACGGTGCAGAGTGCGCTGGGCCGCCACCTGTTCGTGTTCGTCTGGTTGCCGCGCGACGAAGTGTCTACCGGCCGCCGTCTGGCGGTCGAGAGCCTGCTGGTGCGCGAGGCGAAGGCAGGCGTGATCGGCTGGACCATGGTGCTCGAGGATGGCGGCGCGGCCCTTCTGCGCTACACGCTCGACCTCAGGAGCGGCGGCGTCGTTCCCGACACCGAAGCGCTCAATGCGCAGCTTGAACAGATGGTCCGCGGCTGGCAGCCCGAAGTCGAGGCCGCGCTGGCCAAAAGGGGCGATCCGGGCCGCGCGGCGGCGCTTGCAGCGCGCTTCGCGCCGACCTTCCCGCCCAATTACCGCAATCTCTACAATCCCGAGGAAGCCGCGCGCGATATCCTGCGCCTGCGCGACCTCGACGCGGCGAACCCGCGCAGCGTGCGGCTCGCGCGCAAGAGCCTCGACGGCGACGACCGGCTGCGGCTGAAGGTGTATAGTGCGGTGGGCCCGCTCGCGCTGTCGGACGTCGTACCCGCGCTCGAGCATTTCGGTTTCGAGGTGCTCGAGGAAATCCCGACCGCGCTTCAGAGCCGCGCGCCGGGCGGAGAGGGCGAGGACGAGCCGTCGATCGTGATCCACGACTTCACGCTGCGCCTGCCCGCCAATGTCGATGAACTCGCGCTGCTCCCCTATGCCGAAGTGCTCGAAGGCGCGATTGCGGCTGTGCTGGGCGGCCGCGCCGAGAATGACGCGTTCAACGAACTGGTCCTCACCAACCAGACCGACCCGGGTGCGATCGTGTGGCTGCGTGCGTGGTTCCGCTACCTGCGTCAGGGCGGCTCGGCTTACGGCATGGATACGGTCGTCAGCGCGCTGCGCCACGCGCCGAAGCTGACGGCCGCACTGATCGAACGTTTCCGCGCGCTCCACGATCCGAAGGCGCGCGATGCGAAGCGGGCCGAAGCGCTCGAGGCCGATATCCTGACGGGCTTTGCCGACATCAAGTCGATCGACGAGGACCGCATCCTGCGCCTCTTCCACGCCGTGATCGGCGCGACGCTGCGCACCAATGCCTTCGCGCCGGCCGCCGAGGAAGCGCTGGCGTTCAAGATCGATTCGAGTCTCGTCCCCGGCCTGCCCAAGCCGCTGCCCTGGCGCGAGGTGTGGGTCTATTCGCCGCGCGTCGAGGGCGTTCACCTCCGCGCCGGTCCGGTTGCGCGCGGGGGCCTGCGCTGGTCCGACCGCCGCGACGACTTCCGTACCGAAATCCTCGGGTTGATGAAGGCGCAGCGCGTCAAGAACGCCGTCATTGTGCCGACCGGCGCGAAGGGCGGCTTCTATCCGAAGGCGCTTCCCGATGCGTCAATCGACCGTGATGCGTGGTTCGCCGAAGGCACCGAATGCTATCGCATCTTCATCCGTTCGCTCCTGTCGATCACCGACAATCTGGTCGGCGGCAAGGTCGTGCATCCGAAGGGCGTCGTGATCCACGACGGTGACGATCCTTACTTCGTCGTCGCCGCCGACAAGGGCACCGCGACCTTCTCCGACGTCGCCAATGCGCTGGCGATGGAACGCGACTTCTGGCTCGGCGATGCGTTCGCGAGCGGCGGGTCGAACGGCTATGACCATAAGGCGATGGGCATCACCGCCAAGGGTGCGTGGCTGTCGGTGCGGCGCCACTTCGCCGAAATGGGCGTCGATGTGCAGAGCGACACGATCCGCGTTGCCGGTTGCGGCGACATGTCGGGCGACGTGTTCGGCAATGGCATGCTGCTGTCGAAGGCGATTCAGCTCACGGCGGCGTTCGACCATCGCCATATCTTCCTCGACCCCAATCCCGATCCGGCGAAAAGCTGGAAGGAACGCGAGCGGATGTTCAATCTGCCGCGCTCATCCTGGGCCGACTATAACGCCAAGCTGATTTCGAAGGGCGGCGGCATCTTCCCG
>NZ_DATMST010000251.1:0-6019 GCF_035565275.1 Sphingopyxis sp. | reverse complement strand
GGCAACGCGCGCGCGCATCAACGTACGCAGCAGCGACGCGCCGCCGACGGGCGCCAGTCGCCACCATGCGGCCGCCTTCGCCTTATGGTCGATCAGCGCGCCGCCGCGAACCGAAGCGATGATGACCGGACCATCGATTTCCGCAGCGGTCTCGGCAAGCGCACCTTGCCAACGCGCCAGATCGACCTCGCCGAGCGGAACGAGGCTGTCATTCTGCCCCGGCAGGTCCGGAAGCACCGCCGTAAAGCCACTGGCTGCGAGCGCGCGCATCGCGAGCACCAGCGTGCGGCGCGTGCGGTTCGCTTCTTCGAACAGCGGGGGGACGATCAGGATATTGGCGCGGGGCGTGCCCGCGGGGGCGATGCGCAGTCGATGTTCGGTCATGCGCGCATCGGGATCAGCCGGTCACTTTGCGCAACGAAAAGGCGAGCAAATTACCGTAGGTTTCAAATATTTCGCCGTCGACCTCGTCATCATCGATGATGATGCCCAGCCGGTCTTCCATTTCGGTCAGAACGGTCGCGACCGCCATCGAATCGAACTCGGGTAGCTCGCCGAACAGGCCGCTGTCGCCGGTCAGCGCCGCGGCGCGTTCCTCGCCCAGCCCCAGCACATCGGCGAGCAGGGCGCGAAGGGTGGCGTCAACGCCGGATGCTTTGGGGGCGGGTTCGGTCACGATGTTTTCCTCAGCACGGGAAGGGCGAACGCCCTCAATGCCGGTCCCCATGCCGCGACGCGCGACGGATTGAAAGCCTCGATGCGCCACAGCGGGTCGTGCCGGTTCATCCAGTCGCGCTTGTACGCATCGTTACCGGTTCCGAAATCGACGCGCTTGACGCCATCGACCTCGATCACGTGGCGGAACAACGCCGCCGACAGCAAAGTGCCGGGCGAGGCCTTCAGGCTATCCTCGACATGCGCCAGCTTGTGGATGAACGCGGTGCCATCCTCGACCGTCCAATATTGCGCCGCGACCGGGGCGCCGTCGATGCGGGCGATTCCCATGCGCAGGCGCCCACCGGCGCTCTCGGCTTCGGCAAAGGCGCGCAGCAGGGCGGGGTGGCCTTCTTCCGGTTTCCAGCTCGCTGCATATACCTGTTCGTAAGCGGCCCAGCTTCCGGCATCGAAAGCGGTGAGCAGCTGGATATCGACAACACCCTTCTTCGCCTTGCGCTGGACGGTGCTCCGCAGCGCGCCCGGCCGGCTCGCCCACCAGCTGTCATGATCCATATCGGACAGATCGAGCCAGTGGCGGTCGCCTGCCGGCGCCGCTTTCACCCACCATCCTGTCGATCGCAGGGCCGAAGCGAGCGCCTGCTGTTCCTCGTCGCGGACCGGATAAAGCGACAATTGTGCAGTCGCCGCGCGCAGCTTGCGAAACAGGTCGAGTAGTGATGCCGTCGCGTCGCCGCTGCCCGTATAAAGCGGCCGGATCGCGAAGCTGTACCAGTTCGTCAGGCCAGCCAGATATCCCGGTTTCTCGATACGGAGCGGTAGCCAGGCGGTCGTGCCGCCAGCATGACCGCGCGCGTTGAACCGGCCCTGACCCGCGAAGCCATGCGCTGCGAGCTGGTCAAACCACAGGGCACGGTCGAACGGCGTAGCGAGACCTGTGGCGCGCGCCGCGTCGTCATTAGCGTGATGTTCACCGTTCCCTTGCATGGTGCCGCCCTCTATCACCTCACTCCTAACAGCCGATGACCAAAGCCGAAAACCCATCTTCGCGTCCGATCGACCATCTTGCCCGTTGCGGGGCGCCGGACGCGGCTGCGCTGCTGATCGGTGGCAAGGTCACGACCTTCGCCGACCTCGACGCCGGTGTCGGCCGACTCGCGTCTTGGCTGCTCGATCAGGCCGGCGGTCCGGGCGAACGCGTCGCGAACTGGAGCGCGAAAACGCGCCTCGCCTGTCTGCTGCCGCTCGCGGCGGCGCGGGCAGGGCTAATCCATGTGCCGGTCAATCCGCTGCTGAAGGGGCCGCAGGTCGCGCATATCCTGTCCGATAGCGGCGCGAAGCTGCTCGTCACCAACGGCGCGCGCGCCGACATGCTCGGCAAGGATCTGCCGGAGCATTGCGTGCTGCAGGATCAGAAGATCGGCGAAGAGGTGATTGATTCGGGCGGGCAAGGGCTGCCGCTCTCGATCGCGGAGCCGGGCGATCTCGCCGCCATTCTCTACACCAGCGGCTCGACGGGGCGGCCGAAGGGCGTGATGCTCAGCCACGCCAATCTGTGGCTCGGCGCCGAAAGCGTCGCCTCCTACCTGAAAATCACGCCCGAAGATCGCATACTCGCCGTGCTGCCGCTCAGCTTCGATTATGGGCAGAGCCAGCTGCTTTCGAGTTGGTACGCAGGCGCGGCGGTTGCTCCGCTCGACTATTTGACCGCGCGTGACGTCGTGAAGGCAGTCGCGCGCCACGGCATCACTACGCTTGCGGGTGTTCCTCCGCTTTGGGTGCAACTCGTCGAGAGCGAATGGCCCGCCGAAACCGCAGGGCTTCTCACGCGCCTGACCAATAGCGGCGGCGCGCTCACGCCGTCGCTGATCGACGCGATACGCGATACCTTCCCCCGCGCCGACATCTACCCGATGTACGGTCTGACCGAGGCGTTCCGCTCGACCTTTCTTGACCCGGCCCTCGTCGCCGATCATCCAACGTCGATGGGCCGCGCGATCCCGCATGCCGAAATCCTCGTGTGCCGCCCCGATGGCAGCATCACGGACGACGGCGAACCGGGCGAACTGGTTCACACAGGCCCCTTGGTCGCGCAGGGCTATTGGCGCGACGAAGAACGGACGGCACAGCGTTTCAGGCCGTCGCCCGCCGCGTCGCGCTACGGTGGAACCGCGGTCTGGTCGGGCGATACCGTTCGCCGTGATGCGGAAGGCCTCCTCTATTTCGTCGGCCGTGATGATGCGATGATCAAGACTGCCGGCAATCGCGTCAGCCCGACCGAGGTCGAGGATGTCGCGGTGGGGTCGGGGGTGATTTACGAGGCCGTGGCCTTTGGTGTTCCCGATGCGCGGCTCGGCGCTGCGATCGTCCTGATCGTGCGCGGCAGGGACGGGGTGAACGATGAAGAGGGGCTTGCGGCGTATCTCCGCCAGAATCTGCCCAATTTCATGCAGCCGGCCGCGATCGAATGGCGGGAAGAACTGCCGCGCAATCCGAACGGCAAGCTCGACCGCGTCGCGATTGCTGCCGGCTGGACGCACGAGGTGACGACATGAAACCGCACGGTCCGCTCCCCCCCGGCTTCAGCGCCGATCCCGATGGCATGCTGCTGATCGGCGGCGATCGCGCCGAAGCTCTCGCCGACGTCGCGGGCGATACGCCGCTGTTCGCCTATGACAGCGCGATGCTGCGGGCGCGCGTCGCCGAATGGCGCGCAGCGATGCCCGCCGAGGTTCAGCTTCACTATGCGATGAAGGCGAATCCCTATCCGCCGCTGCTCGCCTTCATGGCCGGACTCGTCGACGGGTTCGATGTCGCGTCGGGAGGCGAACTCAAGGCCGCGCTGGCGAGCGGCATGCCGGCCGGCGACATCAGCTTCGCCGGCCCGGGCAAACGCGATCGCGAACTCGAAGCGACCATTACTGCCGGCGCGACGCTCAACCTTGAATCGGCGGGCGAAGCCGAACGCGCGCTGTCGATCGCCGATCATCTGGGCCTCACCCCGAGCCTGGCCGTGCGCGTCAATCCCGATTTCGACCTCAAGGGATCGGGCATGAAGATGGGGGGCGGCGCCAAGCCCTTCGGCGTCGATGCCGCCGGGGTGCCGGCGCTGGTGCGCCGCCTGATCGACGCCGGCGCCGACTGGCAGGGCTTCCATATTTTCGCGGGATCGCAGGCGCTTGATGCCGCAGCGATCGCCGACACGCAGGCGCAGACCGTCGCGCTCGCCGCGCGGCTGGCGAATGAAATCGGCGCGACGCCTCCGCTCGTCAATCTCGGCGGCGGCATGGGCGTGCCCTATTTTCCCGGCGATACGGCGGTCGATGCGGCGGCGGTCGGGCAGGCGCTCGGCGAAACGCTCGGCGCGCGCGATCCGGTCCTCGCGGACAGCCGCTTCGCGATGGAACTCGGCCGCTGGCTCGTCGCCGAGGCGGGGGTCTATCTGACGCGCGTGGTCGATCGCAAGACCAGCCACGGTGAGACCTTCCTCGTCACCGACGGCGGCCTCCACCACCAGCTCGCCGCGAGCGGCAATTTCGGCACGGTGATCCGGCGCAACTATCCGATCGCTCTCGCCAATGCCTTCGGCCGCGAGCCCGTCGAGACCGTGTCGGTCGTCGGCTGCCTTTGCACCCCGCTCGACCGGCTCGGCGATCAGGTCGCGCTCCCGCGCGCCGAGGTCGGCGATCTGATCGCGATCTTCCAGGCGGGCGCCTATGGCGCGAGCGCGAGCCCGGCGGCGTTTCTGGGGCAGGGACCAGCGCGCGAAATGCTCGTCTGACGCCGCGCGACCTGTTCCCAATCGGGACAGTTTTATGCGGTCGCGGTCCAGACTTATGTCAATACTAACATTATGTTCACCCTTTTCGAGCAAGGACGGACGCTGACGCAATGGCTGTCGCCGCTTAAGTTCTGACCGCGGCTCCCCCCGGCGGCTCGAAAGGTTGATGATTATGGCTTCGTTTCCCTCGCTCCGTATCGCGCGCGCCGCACTCGTCTCGGGCATTGCCGCGACCGCGCTGACGGCGTGCATGGGCGCCGGCAACGCGCCGCAGCTTCCCAGCGCCAACTTCGTCGCGAACCAGGAGGGGCCGGGTGAGGAATATATCATCGGCCCGCTCGACGAACTCCAGATCTTCGTGTGGCGCAACCCCGAACTCGGCGGCAAGGTGCAGGTGCGCCCCGACGGCCGCATCACCACGCCGCTGATCACCGACATGCCCGCGGTGGGGAAAACCCCCACGATGCTGCAGCAGGACATCAAGCTCCAGCTCAGCCAGTATATCACCGATCCGATCGTCAGCGTGATCGTCACCACCTTCAACAGCACCTTCTCGCAGCAGGTGCGGATCGTCGGCGCGACCGAGAAACCCGCTTCGATTCCGTTCCGCGCCAACATGACCGTGCTCGACGCGATGATTGCAGTCGGCGGCCTGGGCGAATATGCCGCTGGAAACAAGGCGCGACTCGTCCGTTTCGACAAGGGCAGTGGGAAGCAGCAGGAATTTGCCCTGCGGCTTAATGACCTGATCAAGCGCGGCGATATCAAGGCGAACGTGCGGCTTCAGCCGGGCGATGTGATCATCATCCCCGAAAGCATGTTCTGATATCGACCGGCCGCCACCCACCCATCTCCCAAGGATAGATTTCGAGCGATGAACAGCCTCTATGACGAATTCCGGGTGGCAGTGCACAGCGTCTGGACGCGCCGCTGGCTCGTGCTGGCGGTCGCTTGGGGCATCTGCATCCTCGGCTGGCTCGCCATCGCGTCGATCCCGAACCGCTACGACAGCCGCGCACGCCTGCTCGTCGAGATCAACCAGATCCTGCCCGACGAGGCGCAGGGCGGCAGGGGGCCGCGCATCGACCAGATCCGCGAGACGCTGACCAGCGCACGCAACATGGAAAAGGTCGCGGCGACGACGGGTCTGCTTCCGGCGGGCGCGAACGACCGCGAAAAGGCCGGCACGGTCGCTATGCTGCAAAAGAATATCAAGGTCGTTCCGCAGCAGGACAATATCTTCGAAATCACGTCGAGCATCGCCGTCGGGAGTCTTTCCGACGCCGACAATGCGAAGCTTGCGTCGGGCGTGCTCGACAGCCTGATCACCGTGGTTCGCGACGATCAACTGCGCGGCGGCCGGATGAACGCGCGCGAGAGCCTGAAATTCCTCGATTCGCAGATCGCCGATCGCGAAAAGGCGCTGCGCGAGGTCGAGGCGCGCCGCGCGGCGTTCGAGGCGCAGAATATAGGGCTGATCCCGGCTGGTGCCGGCTCGCCCGCGCAGCGCGTCGACGCGGCGCGCGCCGAACTCAGCCAGATCGATTCGCAGCTCGTCTCGGC
>NZ_DATMST010000250.1:0-52761 GCF_035565275.1 Sphingopyxis sp. | reverse complement strand
GGGGGCCGCTGGAGATGTTGCGCTAAGCCGATAGCGGCCCCCGCCTTCGCGGGGGCGACGCTTACTTGGCTTCCTTGTCTACCGCCGCCTGCACGCTCTTGTAGAATGCCTCGCGCGCCGCGCCGACGCCTTCGGGATCGGTCGCGGTCGGCCAGTTGCCGTTCGACGCGATCACCAGCTTGCGCCTGGGATCGATGAAAATCCCCTGCCCGAAAATGCCCTGTGCGGCGAAGCTGCCGTCGTCGTTGGTCCACCATTGATAGCCATAGCCGCGGCCCGGCAGGTCGATCGACGCCTGCTTCGTCGTCGCAGCGGGGAGCCAGTCGTCGGGCAGCACCTTCTTGCCGCCCGCGACGCCGCCATTCAGGATGAACTGGCCGAAGCGCGCATAATCCTTGAGGCTGGCCGACATGCAACAGCCGCTGATTTCGTGCCCCGTCGCGCCGAGCATCCACACTGCGTCCTGCTCCATGCCGAACGGCTTCCAGACCTTTTCGGACAGATAGGCCGACAGCGTCTTGCCCGTCGCGCTCGACACGAGCACGCCGATCAAATTGGTCTCGCCGGTCTTGTAGACCCACTTCGATCCCGCGGGTGCTTCGCGCGGCAAGGTCTTCATATAGCTGACCGTTATGTCTTCTCCCGCAACCGGCTTCTGCATATTGAACAGCGCGACGTCGGATTTGGGATCGGTATAATCCTCGTTCCATTTGACGCCTGATGTCATGGTGAGTAGCTGCTTCACCGACACATCGTCATACGCCGAACCCTTGAGTCCGGGGATATAAACGGTCACCTTGTCGTCGAGGCTCTTGATATAGCCGTCCTTCACCGCCGCACCGACCAGCGTCGAGGTGAAGCTCTTGGCCACCGAAAAGCTCGTCCAGCGCCCCGCGGCGCCATAGCCGAGCGCATATTTCTCGAGCCGGATCTTGCCGTCCTGAACGATGATCAGCCCCGCATTCCGCTGCTTCGCCATATAGGCGTCGACATCTACGCCAAGGTCTATCGGCTTGCCCTGCGGCAGCGGATAGACGGGACCGCCCGCCTCGACCTTGTTGACCACGACCTTGGGGACGGTTTCCATCGTGCGGAAGGCGGCGTCGCGTTGATCCTGGGTCCAGAACAGCACATTCAGATCCTTTGGCAGTTTGTCGTTCGTCCCGGTGGGTGCGGGCGCGCTGCACCCCGCCGCCGCGGTGCACAGCAGCACCGCTGCCAAAAATCGTCGCATATGCTTTCCTCCCCTTTTCAGGCTGTTTTTTCGAGCGTTACCTGCGCGACGTCGATGCCGCCACCGCGAAAGCCGCCCTCGCAATACTGCAGATAATAACGCCAGAGTCGCACGAAGCGCTCGTCGAACCCCGACGGTAGCTGCTCGGCCGCGACCGCCGCGTCGAAGCGCTCGCGCCACTGGCGCAGCGTTTCGGCATAATCACTGCCGAACCGGCGCACGTCGCGCCACGCGAACCCGCGCGCTTCGGCGAGGGCGCGAAACCGGCCCTCCGAAATCAGGCACCCGCCCGGAAAGATATAGGCCTGGATGAAGTCGCTGCTCGCGGCATAACGTTCGAACAGCGCGTCGCTGATCAGGATATACTGGATCGCCGCCTTGCCGCCGGGGCGCAGCAGCCGCGCGATCGCGTCGAGATAGGCGGGCCAATAGGCCTCGCCGACCGCCTCGACCATCTCGACGCTGGCGATCGCGTCATAGGGGCCCTGCGCATCGCGATAATCGCAAAGCTCGATCCGCGAACGCCCCGACAGGTCGACGGCATGCAACCGGGCATCGGCGACTTCCGCCTGTGCGGGTGACAGGGTGATCCCGGTATAAAGCACGTCGTGTCGCTCGATCGCACGCTGCGCCAGCGCGCCCCATCCGCAGCCGATTTCCAGCAACCGGCTCCCCGAACGCAGATCGAGACGATCGAGGATCGCGTCGATCTTTGCCGCTTGCGCTTCGGCCAGCGACTGCGTTGGGTCGGTAAACAGCGCGCTCGAATAATTCATCGCATCGTCGAGCCACAAGCGATAGAAATCATTGCCTAAATCATAATGGGCATGGATGTTCCGCTTCGCGCCACGCCGATCGTTGCGGTGCAGGGCATGGATCGCCTTGTTCAGCCAGCGCCACGGGCCATGCGCGCGTCCGACATTGCCCAGCGATTCGCCGTTACGCATGAACAGATCGAAGAGCGGCACCGGGTCGGGCGACGACCATTCGCGCGCTTCCCACGCGCGATACCAGCCGACCGATCCCGACAGCGCAAGGCGCGCAAGCGCCGCCCAGCTATGAAGATGCACGACCGCGATCGGCCCCTTGCTGCGCCCCCCGAGCAGGCGCACGCTACCGTCAGGCAGATGCCCCTCGATCGTGCCGAGCATCAGCCCCGCGTCGATCCGGTCGAGTATGCGGTGGAACAGGCCGGCGGGGGCCAGCGCGATCAGCCGGGCGAAGCCGCCCCCCGTGCGATAGGCGCGGTCGGCGCGGAGCAGTTCCTTACCGCGGCGCGGGCTGACATGCGTGTTCATTATCACCTTCCTGCCCCAAACGCGCCGCGCTGACAATCGGTTGAAACACGCGCCGCCATGACGTCATCCGCGACCGATCATTCGGGATAGCTCGCGGTATCGGGCGCGGTCAGCCGGACCTGGAATCGGTCCTGCGCGAGCGGATGCATGAACCGCTGGTCGCGGAGGAGGATCGCGTCGCCATCCTCTTGCGCCACCGGCATCCGCGACCAGAAGAGGAAGGCGCGCGCCGCGGGATCGGCCTTGGCCCACGCCGCGAGACGCGGGTCGCCCATGCCCGTCGGCGCGCCCGTCAGGTCGACGTCGCCGCCAACGCCGGGCACGAAGCTGGCCGTGCCATAGCGGTCGGCGGTCCGCCAGAAGATGTCGCGTTTCCAGAAGGCGAGCGGCGGCGGGCTCGCCACGACGAGCGCATCATGATGACCGCCGGCTTCCAGCGCGCCCGATGCCATGCGTTCGGCGGCGCCGGTGATCAGGCCGTTGGCGAAGATATAGGCGCAAACCGCCGCAAAACCGATCCACGCCGGTCGCTGCCAGCGCGCATCCCCGCGCCGCTCGCTGCGGAGCGACAGCCAGACGGATAGCCCGAGCGCGATCCATATCCACAAGTCGATGATGAAGATGCTGTCGCCGTAGAACCAGCGATGGCTGAACGGCTCGAGCAGGCGGATGCCGTAATTGTTGAGCCAGTCGAGCGCGGGGTGGCTGAAACAGCCGATGAAGGCGAGCGCGAGGAGCCAGCCCTTATGAACCGGCAACCGCCCCGCCGGCCGCTTGCCACGCCGGTCCTGCCAGCGGTCGAACGCGATCATGAGCGCCCATAACAGGATCGGCAGCAGGACAAGCGCGATCGGTCCGTGCGTGATCCCGCGCCGCATCGACAGGGATTCGATGCCGTAAATCGCGCATCCGGCGTCGATATCGGGCAGATTCGCCGCGATGATCAGCGTCGGCATCGCCAGCCCGGTCTTCTTCTTGAGCCCCATCTGGCCGAGCACGGCGCCGGCAAGGCTGTGGGTTAAGTTGTCCATGAAATAATGATCTCACACAAAGGCACGAAGGCACAAAGGGTCATTGGCGAGAGGGCGCGTAATAGTCGTTGGCGACGCGCTTAACACCATCGCGAAACATCTCGCGAAACATCTCTTGCCCGAAGTTGATGAGCAGGCCCAAAGGCAGCTTCATGAGCCGCAAATATGTCAAAACTTGCTTGCCGTGAATGGGCGCCATGCGCTCGACCGATTTGAGTTCGATGACCAAATGGTTTTCGACCAAGAGGTCGATCCGAAACGCCTTGTCGATTGTCACACCCTTATATTCGATGGGCACAGGAACCTGCCGAGCGACATGCAATCCGGCATCCCGCAAGGCTTGGGCCATCAAAATTTCGTACACGCCCTCTAAAAGGCCCGGCTCAAGATCTTTATGCAAATGATATCCACAATCGATGGCGGTCCGCGCAACGATCTCGATATCAATAGCCAAATTCTTTGTGCCTTCGTGCCTTTGTGTGAGCTAATTCCTATAACTCCGGCCCGCCCTCGGTCACCGTCCAGGTCTGCCCCTTCTTGAGCAACCCCTGCAGATCGGCGGTCTTGCCCGCGGCAGCGGCTTCATTCTGGCGGACGACATCGGCCTCGAAGGTCGGGCGCGGATCGTCGTACAGTACGCCAAGCGCCATCGGAAACTCGCCGAAACGCATTTCGACGAGCATGTGCGCGACGCTGCGATTGGTGACGTCATGGACGATCACCCCTGCGCCCTCCCAGTCGCCATCGACGACATCGACGGTCTTGAGGTGCAACGCGTCGGCGTCGAGCGCGATACCCTTCGTGCCCTTGGCATAGAGCATCGGCTCGCCCTGCTTCAGCCAGAGCTGGCGGTCTTCGGCCCCCTTGGGCGCCGCGAAATCCTCGAACACGTCTTTATTGTAGACGATACAGTTCTGGAAAATCTCGATAAATGCCGCGCCCTTGTGCGCGTGTGCCGCCTTCAGCACGTTCGGCAATTCCTTCGATACGTCGAAACCGCGCGCCACGAAGCGCGCGCCGGCACCGAGCGCGAAGGCCGCGGGCTGCGCCGGGCGATCGACCGAGCCATAGGGGGTCGACGGGCTCGTCGTCCCGACGCGGCTCGTCGGCGAATATTGCCCCTTGGTCAGTCCGTAAATCTCGTTGTTGAACAGCATGATCTGGCAATCGAGGTTGCGGCGGATCAGGTGCATCGTGTGGTTGCCGCCGATCGACAGCCCGTCGCCGTCGCCGGTGACGATCCAGATGTCGAGCGACGGATTGGCGAGCTTCAGCCCCGTCGCAAACGCCGGCGCACGGCCGTGGATCGTGTGAAAGCCATAGGTTTCCATATAATAGGGGAAACGCGACGAGCAGCCGATACCGCTGATAAACACGGTATTTTCGGGCGCGGTGCCAATCTCGGGCATCGTGCGCTGCACGGCCTTCAGGATCGCATAGTCGCCGCAGCCGGGACACCAGCGGACTTCCTGATCGGTTTCCCAGTCCTTGAGCGTCGTCGTCCGCGCGATGGTCGTCATCTCGTTCACTTGAGTGCCTCCTCGATGGCGGCTTCGATTTCGGCGATGGTGAAGGGCTGGCCCGACACCTTGTTCACCGGCTTCGCATCGACCAGAAACTGGTCGCGCAGCACGGTCTTCAATTGCCCGGTGTTCATTTCGGGCACGATCACCCTGTCATAGCTCTTGAGCAACTCGCCAAGGTTCGCCGGCAACGGCCAGATGTGGCGGATATGGATGTGGCTCACGTCCGCACCCTCGGCGCGCTTGCGGCGCACCGCCTGATGGATCGGACCGAAGGTCGATCCCCAGCCGACCACCGCGAGCTTCCCGCCCTCCGCGCCCAGTTCGACCACCTGATCGGGCACCTTGACGCCATCGATCTTGTTCTTGCGGATGTCGGTCATCGCCTGATGGTTGTCGGACGCATAGTTGATGTGGCCGGTGTCGAGCTCCTTCTCGATCCCGCCGATGCGGTGGAGAAGGCCCGGCGTGCCGGGTTTGACCCACGGGCGCTTCAGCTTTTCATCGCGGCCATAAGGCTTGAAGCCGCCCTCGGGCACCTCGGTGAGGAATTCGACCGGGAAAGCCTCATAGGCGGTGAGATCGGGCACCGCCCAAGGCTCCGCGGCGTTGGCGATATAGCCGTCGGTCAGCAGCATCACGGGGGTCATATACTGCACCGCAATCCGTACCGCCTCGATCGCACATTCGAACGCATCGCCCGGCGAGCGCGCGGCGATCACCGGCATTGGCGCATCGCCGTTACGGCCATAAACCGCCTGATAGAGATCGGACTGCTCGGTCTTGGTCGGCAGGCCCGTCGACGGTCCCCCGCGCTGCGAATTGACGATGACGAGCGGCAGCTCGGTCATGATCGCAAGGCCCATCGCCTCGCCCTTCAGCGCGATACCGGGACCCGACGAGCTGGTGACACCGAGCGAACCGCCATAGCTCGCGCCGATCGCCGAGCAGATCGCGGCGATTTCGTCCTCGGCCTGGAAGGTCGTGACGTCATATTCCTTGAGGCGCGACAGATGGTGAAGGATCGCCGATGCGGGGGTGATCGGATAGCCGCCGAAGAACATCGGCAGCTTCGCCAGCTGCGCGCCCGCGACGAGACCGAGCGCGATGCCCTCGGCCCCCGTCAGCGTGCGATAGAGACCAGGCGCAACCGGCGCGGGATCGACATGATGCTGCCTGAGCGGCCCCGCGAGTTCGGCCGTCTCGCCATAGGCGTGGCCCGCGTTGAGCGCCGCGACGTTCGCTGCTGCCAGATTGGGATCTTTTGCGAATTTCGCGTTGAGCCAGTCGATCAGCGGCTGGCGGTCGCGGTCGAACATCCAGAGCGCAAGCCCCAGCGTCCACATGTTCTTGCAGCGCAGCGCTTCCTTGTTGCCGAGGCCGAACGGCTTGACCGCGTCCATCGTGAGCTGACTGATGTTGAGCTTCAGAAGCTGCCATTTGGCGAGGCTGCCGTCCTCGAGCGGATTGGCGTCATATTTCGCCTTGGCAAGGTTGCGGTCGTTGAACTCGCCCTCGTCGGCGATGATCAGACCGCCCTGCTTCAATTGCGGCACATTGGTCTTGAGCGCAGCGGGGTTCATCGCGACGAGCACGTCGGGCGCGTCGCCCGCAGTGTCGATCGCCGACGATCCGAAATTGATCTGGAACGCCGACACCCCGAACAGCGTGCCTTGCGGCGCGCGGATTTCGGCAGGAAAATCGGGGAAGGTCGCAAAGTCGTTGCCCGCCAGCGCAGACGAAAGGGTGAACTGACCGCCGGTCAGCTGCATCCCGTCGCCACTGTCTCCGGCAAATCTTACTACCACCGCGTCCGAAAGGGGGGACGTCCGCTTGTCGGTTCCGTCCGCTACCGCTGTCGCCATTGTCACTTCTGCCTCAATTTTGCGAACCTGTGACATTGGCCTAGGCCTGTGCGCGCCAAGCCGCAATTCAGAAAAAATTGTGCGCCGCAAAGGGTGAAGTGCCGGTGAGTTTCATTTCGGGATTGAATTTGCCCCGTCGATACCGAATAGCATGGCCAAAACGGCGATCAGGGAGAGACGCAGATGACCGACGGCACCACCCATTTCACGCGCCCCGACGTGGCGGCTTTCCTCGCCTTCCTCAACGCGCAGGAGGGCCCGAAGATGGAAGAGATGCCGCCCGAGGGCGCGCGCGAGATGTTCCGCGTGATGGGGCAGCTTGCCGACGTGCCGCGCGGCGAGATCGCGAAGGTCGAGGACCGGACGATTCCGGGACCCGCGGGCGACATCGCCATCCGGCTCTATGACAATCGCCCCGACCGCGAAACGGGCCCGGTCATGGTTTTCTATCACGGCGGCGGCTGGGTGATCGGCGATCTCGACACCCACGATCCCTATTGCGCCGAGGCCGCGCGGCTGCTCGACATGCCCGTGATCGCGGTCGACTATCGCCTCGCGCCCGAACACCCCTTCCCCGCCGCGCCCATCGATTGCGAAGCCGCGACACGCTGGGTCGCCGATAACATCCCCTGTACCGGACTCGTCCTCTCGGGCGAAAGCGCCGGGGGCAATCTGACGATCGCCACCGCGCTGGCGCTGCGCGACAAGCCCGCGTTGAAACCCGTCGTCGCGATCCATCCGATCTATCCCGCGGTTACGACGCACGACGACTGGCAGAGCTATCGCGATTTCGGCGAAGGCCATTTGTTGACGCAGGGCAGCATGACCTGGTTCGGCAATCATTATGCGGCGGACCCCGCCGACTATCGCGCGGCGCCGCTCGATTTTCCGGCCGAAGGCTTGCCGCCGACGCTGCTCGTCACCGCAGGGCTCGATCCCCTGCGCGATCAGGGCCGCGCCTATGCGGCCAAGCTGATCGAGGCGGGCGTGCCGACCACCTATCGCGAGGCGCGGGGCACGATTCACGGCTATATCAACCTGTCGCAGGGCATCCCGAGCGCCAAGGAAGATATTCGCGGTGCATTGACCGTATTGAAGGCGATCGTTGCCGAGGCTACCGGGGCGGCATGATCGATCATAATGCCCTTCCCTATCGCCCCTGCGCCGGCGTGATGCTTGCGAACCGCGACGGCCGTGTCTTTGTCGGCCAGCGTCTCGATACGACGAGCGAAGCTTGGCAGATGCCGCAGGGCGGCATCGATGACGGCGAGGATGCCGAGGAAGCAGCTATCCGCGAACTCGGCGAGGAAACCGGCATTCATGGCGGGCTGGTCGAAATCATAGCGCGCAGCCGCGAGGAATATTTCTACGACCTGCCCGACCATCTGATCGGCAAGATGTGGGGCGGCAAATATCGCGGCCAGCGCCAGCACTGGTTCCTGATGCGTTTCATGGGCGAGGACAGCGACGTCAACATCCATACGAAGCATCAGGAATTCCGCGCGTGGAAATGGGCCGAACTGAACGAGATCGAGAAACTGATCGTGCCGTTCAAGCGCGTCCTTTACCGCGGGCTGGTCGAGGAATTCGGTCCGCTCGTCTGATCCTTGAGCGCGATCGCGGTACGGAAGACATCGGCAAACATTTCCGGCGTCAGCCGACCCGTGTTCGTGTTGTAGCGCGAGCAGTGATAGCTATAGACGAGATGGCGCCCGTCCGGCAGCATATGGATCGCGCCGTGCGCAAAGGGATGCGCTGCGAGCCGCTCGCCGAAAGCCCGCAACGCGGCATCATGCGCGATCCGCCCGAGCGCAATGATCACGCTTACCTGCGGCAGCGCTGCCAGCTGGGTTTCGAAAAACGGGCGGCAGTTCGCGATCTCCGCCGGGATCGGCTTGTTCTGCGGCGGCAGGCATTTGACGCTGTTGACGATGATCGCACCGTCGAGCGTCAGCCCGTCGTCGATACGTGCATCGTAACACCCCTGGCTCAGCCCGAATTCGGCGAGCGTCGCGAAGAGCAGGTCGCCGGCATAGTCGCCGGTAAACGGGCGCCCCGTCCGGTTCGCGCCGTGCTTGCCCGGCGCGAGGCCGGCGAACGCCAGCCAGGCATCGGGATCGCCGAACGCATGGACCGGCGCATTCCACCAGTCGGGATGTTCGGCCCGGCATTCGCGGCGCAGCGCAACGAGCCGCGGGCAGCGCGGGCAGTCGCGCGGCGGCTCGGTTCCGGGCAACGGGCTGTCAATCTCCACGCATCTGCGATAGGCGCGGCGGCATGAGCAATGCAATGCCGCTTCCCCTCTATGCGATCGGCCTCGGGTCGAACCGGCGGCATGCGCGCCATGGCGATCCGCGCGCGGTGCTGCTGGCTGCGCTCGCCGCGCTCGAAAGCGACGATATCGAAGCGGTTGACGCGAGCGCGATCATCGCCAGCGACCCGATAGGACCGTCGCGACGACGCTACGCCAACGCCGTCGCGCTTGTCGCATCGACCCTGAGCCCGCCCGAAATGCTCGAACGGCTGCAGGCGATCGAAGCGCGTTTCGGCCGCCGCACCGGCCAGCGCTGGAGCGCCCGCACCCTCGATCTCGATATCCTGCTCTGGTCGGGCGGTGTCTGGTCGGACGACAGGCTGACGATCCCGCATCCGGCGATCGAAGCGCGCGCCTTCGTGCTCGGCCCGCTGCGCGCGATCGTCCCCGGATGGCAGCACCCGCTGAGCGGGCGCAGCATCCGCCAGCTTGCCGCGCGCCTGACACGTCCAAAGCCGGTTGACCGGGGCGCATCGTCGCACTAGGGCGGCGGCTCATTTCGCGCGCCACGACATCCGGGCGCCGAAAGGGCCCTTAGCTCAGTCGGTAGAGCAACTGACTTTTAATCAGTAGGTCGCTGGTTCGAACCCAGCAGGGCTCACCATTTTCCGGAAAACGCAGCCATCGTGACTCGACTTGCCCGGGCTCCGGGAACCCGGCTCCGGTGGCGATCGCGGAATCAGACGTCGGTGGATTCCCAGAATGCCGTGCGGTAGTGCAACGCGTTGGAGAACAGCTCCGGCCGGGGCGGCATGTCCCCGACGGGCCGCAGCCAGCCAGCTTCATTCAGGACCGATTCCGCGACCGGATTGACATATGCGATCCGCAGCGAACGCCGGGCACCGGCCGAGCGGCGATCTGCGCGCGCCTTTTCTATGACCTCGCCCAGTATCTCCGGCCCGAAGGGGTGGAAGAGATACAGGAGGGTCGTCATGCCAAGATCATGATCGAGCGCGTTGCGCGCATGGAACCGGATATCGCGATGCTTCAGCCGGCTGCCCGCCAGATTGGCCTTGGCTGCATCGATCAGCGACGGGACCAGATCGACGCCCTCCACCCGCGCAGCACTGCGATGACCGGCCGCAAACACGACGCGGCCCAGTCCGCAGCCGAGGTCGGTTACGACATCATCCGGGCCGACGCCTGCCCGGTCCAGAACGGCGAACACGTCTCTGTAGGATGAAGGGATATAATGCATGTACCATTCGCGTTCGCCGGGCCCGCCGCTGCCGGGATGATATCCGAAGGTATGCACGCCAAGATAGCGGTCCCAGAGCTCGTCGGCGGGCTGGCGAAGGCGAGCGGTCAGATTGCGCTTACGCAGATTGGTGAGCAACGTCCTGCCCTTTTCCGGATAAGGCTGAAACCTCGCCCCGACGCTCGCGCAGCGTCGCGGCGATATCCGCCGATGCCGCGTCGAGCATGGCGTAACGGCGTTCATATTGCCGGCGCTTGCGCGACGGGATGTCGGCAGGATCGCGGTGTCGGGGATGGAGCGGCAATTCGAACGTCGATTTGTCCAGTCGCCAAGCCCCGCGCTCGAGCCAGATCGCGTCGTAATTGGCGTGCACCTCGTGCCGCCTTGTCGCGAACAAGTCGTCGCGGCGCTGCTGATGATCGCTCGACACGAGGAAAATCCGCGCCACCCGGATATGCTGGCAAAGTATCTGGAATGTCTCGATGAGAAGATCGCGTGGACGCATCCCGAAGGCGCCATGTGTCAGTTCGCGATAGATGTCCTTCACTTCGGGCAGTTCGAGCGCGTTGCGGCCCTGCACGGCACCAACATGCGCGATCAACTCGCCATGTTCGAAACGCAGCGCGAAAGCGAGCGAGAATATCCGCGTGTCCCCGAGGAAGAGATTGAAGACCAGCGGCCCCTCGTCATTGAACCAGATCGCATAATCGAGAACGATGCGTAGCTGTGGATGCACGACGGGAACCCGGCCCAACACGACCTCTCGCTCGGTGAGCGGGTCGAACAGCCACCCGAGTTCGTCCATCGCCTGATAATGGGAATGGAGCTTGCGAAGGCGCGTGCGCACGTCCCAATTGGTCGATTGATAGGGCGCGACCAGGACGTTGAGGATATCGGGACGCTCGCTGACGAGCCTGCCCAATATATGATTGGGGTAGCCGCCCTGGAAACATTCCAGAAGATCCTGATGTTTCCACCCGAAGTACAGGAAGCGAATACGCCTCGCGACGGCTCCGGGGGAATGTCCGCCGGCGATCTCGGCCGAACGATGCCACAACCAGGCTCCATAGGCCGGACGATCAGACAGGCTGTCGCGGACGACCGTGCGACGCACCGTCAAGTTTTTTACGAAAGCGGGAAAACTCATTTTCCGCCCCACCCCTTGTCCCCTGAACATCTGACGGAACGTGCCGTACGGGCAAAACTGCTCGTCAATTGTTCATCCGGGAAGGATGTTCGCACAATGCATCCGGCTCCGGTATCCTGAAAAAACCAGATACGCTCGCGATGCTCACGCCTTGCGGGAAGGGATTATTCCTGCGCACGAAGCACAGGATGTTGCGCCGGCTTCCGATGCCCGATTCCATTTCGACTCGGCGATGAGGTATCCGGAAAACCGGAATACTGTGCGCGGCGTGGTCTGAAACGAGTCGATTCGTCCGATTTGGGGACCTTCACGCCCTATCGTCTCGCGCCGCGCGTGGCGCGGAGCCGTTAACTACCATTTATTATCCCAAATTGGAACAGCCTTAAACATGAAGAATGTCCGGCTCTCTCAAGATTCATAATGAAAATCGGCGTCCGTTTTCCGCCTCTCTCGCCATCGATCGAGATCAAATTGAAATAAATTATTGAACAATCTAAAGTTTTCCAGAGTCAATGCCATATGAGCAAGTTTTAATCATTGGCTGCCGCAGGTCGTTTGCAGGCCCGATCGAGCACGGATTCCGCAATAAAATTTCGCGTGACTCACCCCATATGCTTGGGACACTCTAACCCCACTCATGGCTTTCTTAACTACTCATTTATCGCCAGAGGAGGGACCACATGTCTAGGTATACAGAGGATATTCGACTTACAGATCGCGAGTATGAAGTGCTTCGTCTCGTTGCCCTCGGCCTTTCAGCCAAAGAAGCGGCCCTGGAACTTGCCATCGCGCCCTGCACGGTGGAACGACACGTTGAAAACGTTCGCCTCAAGACCAGAACGCGAAACCGCGCACACCTGATCGCCCATGTGATCAGGGAAGGGCTGCTTCCTCAAGATCGGGGCAACCCCGAGATTGCGGCTACTGCCCACTAAATGAATGGTGCGCATTAAAGCGCGCCGAGATTAGACGCTTATACGACGAGACCAAGCCATGATTGGGTCGCCCATATTTTGAGGGGCGCCGGTGCGGAATTGGCATTCGCTTGACTGCACCGTCGTCAATTGGTCTTCCTGCGCGCATTCCACGCTATTCAACGGAATAGTCAGGCCGCAGCCAAAAGCCTTCAGACAGGCTTCTTTACGTACCCATATCTCGAGAAATCGTCTCGAGACGCATGTTCCGGAAGCCCCCCCGCTCCGGACCTTGGCCTGCTCGGCCGCGGTGAAATGCATGCCCATCAACTCGGCTGCATCCTCGATCGGACGGACGACTTCGACATCGACCCCGACCGGTTCATCTTCGCCGATGCCCACCATGACATAATGACTGCTGTAGCTGATGCTGTAATGCAGCCGCGGATATCGCGTCAGGCGCGGCTTTCCGAAACGGCTCCATTCCATCGCCTGGGCGTCGAGCGGGATATCATGGCGATCCCGCAAAAGAACGCGCAACCCGCCGTGCGCGGCGATGTAGCGGCTACGCAGCGCCGCTTCGCGAAATCGACCGGCCGCGGCCATTTCATCTTCGGAAAGCACATCTTGCAGGGCTTGCGGATCGAAGCGCCGGGTGTCGATCAACCACATGGGAAACCCGTCGGGCGGAGACGACAGGCGCTGTGCATCGAGCCCGTGCAGGCTCAGAACGGTCTCGGACCTCGATGTGGCGAACCCGGTTGTCACGACGGCCCGTCAGCGACGCCGGGGCAGGAACGACGCGTGGCGGATGAAATCCTGAAAGAGATGCGGCGGGTCGGGATCGGCGACGCGCCGCACCATCTGCTTGAACCGCGCGAGGACATGCGCGGCGATCCAGCTGAAATCCGCCAGCACCCCGTATAGCCGCCCGTGGTTCTTGAGGAAGTAGCGCCGGCGCGAGTGGAACCAGTAGGCAGGCAAACGCCGCAGTTTCATCTGCTTGCCGGTGATGCCCGTGCTTTGCCCGGCGATGTGCAGTACCACCGCATGCGGCACATACCAGCAATCCCACCCCTTCCGCCGCGCCTGCAGGCAGAAATCGGTTTCCTCATAATAGAGGAAATAGCCTTCGTCGAACCGCATGCCGTCTTCGAGCAATTCGCGCCGGATGATGAAGCTGGCGCCCGAAACCCAGTCGACCTTTTCACAATGGTCACCCATCCGGCGTAGCGTGGCACTGTCGCGCAGCAGTCGCGATACGAAGCCCAGCCGCGATCCACGTTCGATCTCTCCCAGAAGGCTTGGAAAGCGGAAGGCAAAGGGCCAGGGCTTCCCGTCGGCGTCCAGCAAGGCGCTGCCGGCAATGCCTGCCTCGGGATGGGCCGCCATGAAGCCTGCCAATGTGGCGCCCGCCCCCGGAATGACCCGCGTGTCGGGATTGAGAAGCCAGATCAGGTCGGCGGGATCGGGCCGGTCCAGCGCCCAGGCGATGCCCAGATTGCTACCGGCCCCGAAACCCCGGTTTTCCCCGGACCGCATCAGGGTAACCCAGTTCCAGTCCCGCGACCGGATGATCTCGTCGATCAGGTCGGCCGACCCGTCATTCGAAGCGTTGTCGACGACAATGACCCGCAGACCCGGACACTGTTCCCGATCTTCCTCGAGGCTTTCCAGACACTGGATGACGAGCGTACCGGTGCGATAGTTGACGATGACGACGTCGACCGTTCCCTGTCGATGCAGATAGGATATGGTCGCGCTCATTCCGCGGCTACCATGTCGTGGTCGTGCGATATGCCCGCACCGGCAGCTCGATCGTCCAGATCCGCCCGGTCCGTGGCGCTGTCGAGGGCATTTTGGAACAAGGGAGCCAGCGTAGCGACATGGGGTTCCTGCAAGGCGCTGCTGTGCCCGCCGGGCACTGTAACGAGGGTGATCGGGCCGGCGATCCGCTTGCCCCAGCCCAACGCAACGTCGCCGTAAATTTCCTGATAGGGTATGTCGTCGATGTCGCCATTGCCATTGGCGGCCTTGAACAGAACGACGCTGCCTTCAGCAAGCAGACCTTCAGGCCGGTGGCGTGTATGCGCCACCTCATAAAGCTTCAGGAAGGGAATGGCGGGCTCGTCCCCCGCCGGACGGGTCACCGCTACGGCGGCGGCGGCGTGCAATTCGCGCACGGCTCTCCGGTCGCGGGCTTTTGCCATGCGGGATTCCATTTCCCATCGAACCGCGTTGGTCGCCTTGTGCGCGAGCGCGGGGACGAGCGTCGTCACGCGCTCTTCCTGCAACAGCGAACGGACGCGGCCGAGCCTTGCGCGCGTGATATAGAATGGCCGCTTCGCAGCCGAAACGTCGGCGGCGTCGATGATTCCCACAAAGGCGACCCTTTCCCCTGCATCCTGTAGCTGGCGCGCCATTTCGAA
Organism: Sphingopyxis sp.; assembly: GCF_035565275.1. Lineage (GTDB taxonomy): Bacteria > Pseudomonadota > Alphaproteobacteria > Sphingomonadales > Sphingomonadaceae > Sphingopyxis. The sequence continues at coordinate 37,808 of NZ_DATMST010000250.1, read as the reverse complement.
AGCGATGACGCCGCCTGCGCACAGTCCGCCCAGAAAATAGGGACCATGCGGCTGAACCGTCTGGATACGCTCGATGTAGTTCGCGGCCATCTCGTGAATTTGCGTATGGGCGTAGCCGCCCGCCGCATTTTTCAGCGGCTCGACGCCATAGATCGGGCGGTTCGGATCAAGCCGCAGGGCAAGGCCGCGGTAGAGCAATGTTTCGCCCAGCCCGTCATGAACGAAAAAGATTGGCGTCTCCTCGCCCCCGCCCCGGATCGTCACCACCTCGTCCGACGCCGGGCGGGCGACGTCCGCCACCGAGCCGCCCGACGCCGCAGCATCGGCGCCTTCGGGGTCCAGCTTCCTTGCCAGGGATGCCACTGTGGGCGCGTCGAGAAGTGCTGCCAGCGGCAGGATCTTGCCGGTCTTCTTGCGCAGCCGGTTGGTGAACTGAACCGCCAGCAGCGAATGGCCGCCCAGATCGAAAAAATCATCGTTCCGGCCTATCGGCTGCACACCCAGAAGGTCCGACCAGAGATCGGCGATCGCCTGTTCCATCTCCGTGGCCGGCAGGTCGAAGGTGCCATCGCCGTTGTCCGCAGCGATGTCCCTTCCGGGCCTGCGCGCCGGAGCCCGGAGTCGCGCCAGCGCGGCATTGATATCCGATGGCGAGATGATGACCTGCGGGCGGGCATGGCCTTCCAGCAGGGAGCCAATCACCTTCAGCCCCTCTTCGGGCAGGATCGCATCGGGGCGTTGGAGGTAAGAGGTGTCGTTGTTCGCAGCGCGGCCGGCGGATGCCGCGCCCTCCTTCAGCGGCAGCAAACCCGTATCGCGCACGCGCATCATGGTGAATTCAGCGATTTCCGCGAGCACACGACCATGCTCATCGGCAATGGTCACGTCGAATATCGCCATCAGATTGGCGTGTGCTCCGACCGGGCGATAACGGATATGGCTGACGATAATCGGTGTCAGGGGCGCATGCGACACGAGCCGTCGATAGGAAAATGGCGCGAAAAAGTCCTTGCCGGGCACATATTCCGGGATCAGCGATTGCGCGCCTGCTGTGGCGAAGTCGAGCAGCGCGGGATGCAGCAGTATGCGGTCGAATTCGTCGTGGAACGCGGGGTCCATCGACAGCCGCAGCACCGCTTCTTGCTCGCCATAAGCAATGCGCCTGACATTCGACCAGCGCGGTCCGAACCGCAGCCCCGGGCTCGAGACTTCCTTCTCGCCGGCCACCTGCGGGCAGCGATCTTCCAGTTCGGCGATAGCCATCGGATCCGGCACGGCGAGCATGCCGACCACGGACACCTGACCGCTGCCATGCTCGACCCACGCCGTCGCGACGCCATCGACCGGCCGCCCCAGGATCGTGAAACTCCAGTCATCGCCAACGCGGCGCTTCAGCCGTACCCGCAAAGCGCGTTCGTCGCCGTCCTGAACTGCGAAGGGTGTGAGAAACTTGACGTCGGAGAATATGACCATCCCGGGATTGACCAGCGCATATGCCGCCCGTGCGATTTCGAGAAAGCCCGTACCGGGTATCAGCGTCCCCGCACCCGCCAGCCGGTGCTCGTCCAGCAACCAGTGCCGTTCGGGGCAAAGCGTAGCCGAAACAACAAACTCGTCGGGTGAAATGACATGCAGGCTTTCGAGAAAGGGATGATCGACCGCCTTGCCCTCGGGCAATTCGTCAGCGAGCCCTTCGGCGCCGCTCCCGCTCAGCGCCGCCGCCATCCCGACCTCCCGCCACGGGCTCCAGCCGACCGCCAGCACGCGCGGTCCGTCTTCGCCATGCCGTGCCTGTGCGTAGCTGTCGAGAAAGGCATTGGCCGCGGCGTAATCGGCTTGCCCGGGCAAACCGGCAAAGGCGCTGATCGATGAGAACAGCATGACGAATTCCGGCCTTTGGCCTTTCAGCGCTTCTTCCAGCGCCAGCGTCCCCGCGACCTTGGGACGCAGCACGGCCTCCATCGCCGCGCGCGACCTGGTTTCGATCAGCCCGTCATCCAGCGTGCCCGCAGCATGAAATACGCCCGTGACCGGGCCCAGCAGGGTCGTGACATGCCGGACCGCGTCGCGCAGCGCGCGCGCGTTGCCAACGTCGACGGTGACGAGTTCGACCGTCGCGCCCGATGCTTCCAGCGCCATCACCTTGCGGATGCGATCCTGTACGACCGGATCGGTGGCGCCTTCGGTGAGGGCATCCGCCCAACCGGCGCGCGGCGGCAACTCCGACCGCCCGAGCAGGGCGATGCGAACACCCTCCTGTTTGGCGATATGCCGCGCGATCGTGAGCCCGAGACCGCCGAGGCCGCCGGTCACGAGATAGGTCGCGTCCGACCGGAGGGCCGGCTCTGCAGCCTCGCTACCCGCGTGTGCGGCCGGGACCCGGCTGAATTGCTGCACCCAGCGCTCGCCCGCGCGATAGGCGACCACGCGGTCGGTCCATTCGGCCGCAAGTTCGTTCACGACCGCGCCGGCAAGCATCGCGTTCGTATGGACGCCCGATCGCGGCGACAGTGCGACATCGATACAGCGGACATGCAGATTGGGATATTCGGCCGGCACGACGCTGGTCGCACCGAGCACCGTCGCCTTCAGAGGCATCAGGTCGCCGTCGCCGCCGATGCGCTGCATCCGGTCGGTCAGCAGCGCGATTTCGACCGGCTCGTCGCCGATTTGATGCGCCAGTTCGCGCGAAAGGGCGATCAGGCTGAAAAAGCCCAGTTCCTGCAGCCTGCGCGCGTCGGGCTGCTTGCGGCCACAGCCGGTGACCAGCCAGCCGTGATAGATCTGCGTCGGCAGGCGGCCTTCCGCGCCCAGCGTGTCGAGCAGCCGGCCATAATCCGCCTGGCTGGCGGGATTGACCGAAAACAGCCCCTCCCCCAGTCGCCGGAAGCGGTCGCCCGCCCGTACCACAACCACGTCGCGCCCCGCTGTTCGCAGCCGATCGACGATCTGGCGTCCCAGTCCCTGCGTGTCTTCCAGCACCAGCGCAGCGCCTTCGCGGACGCCGGCGGCGGCAAGGAAGGAACGCGCCCAGACGGGTTCATACTGCCATTCGGCGGTATCGTCCGAACGATCCGCATCGTCCGGCGCGCCGTCCGCCACCGCGAGTTGCGCGCCCGGCTCGTACCAGTGACGCTGGCGGTCGAACTGATAGGTCGGCAAGGGAATCCGCAGACGTTGCTCGCCCGCCCAGAAGGCGTCCCAGTCCACCGCCGCGCCCGCTGCCCAGAGCTGCCCCAGGGCATCGAGCCAGACGGCATCATCGTCGAGCTGCTGATCGGGATGGCGCATCGAACTGATGACCGGCTGCTCGCGCCCGCGCTCGGGATGCTGGCGGGCAAGGCTGGCCATGCCGCGACCCGGGCCGACTTCCAGAAGCGCCCTTTCCCCGTCGTCGAGCAAGCGGTGCAATCCGCCCGTAAAACGCACGGTCTCGCGCAGATGTCGTACCCAATATTCGGGGTTGGTGACATCGTCCGCCGTTGCCCACTCGCCCGTGAGGTTCGATGCGAAGGGAATGGTCGGCGCGCGCAAATCGATCGTCCGCATCAGCGCCCGGAATTCGGGAAGGATCGGATCGAGCATCGGCGAATGCGCCGCGACCGAGATGCGGACGATCTGCGCTTCGACCTCGCGATCGGCGAGACGATCATGAAAGCGCGCGATGGCATCGGCCGGCCCTGAAACGACACACAGGTTCGGCGCGTTGATCGCCGCGATGGACAGGTCGGGCGGCAGCAAGGACTGCAACTCCGCCTCGGACAGCGGCACGCTCAACATGCCCCCATCGCTGATCGTTTCGAACAGGCGGCCGCGCGTGGTGACGATCCGGAGCCCCGCCTCGAGATCGATGACGCCTGCCAGATGCGCCGCGGCATATTCGCCGGAACTGTGCCCGATCATCGCCGACGGCTGGATACCGATCGACATCCACAGCCGTGCCAGCGCCGTCTGGATGAGGAACAGCGCGGGCAGCGCGACCGACGGGCGTGCCAGCTCCGCCGGGGCCGCTATCCTGTCCGCTTCGCCGGGGAACAGCCACCGGCGCACAGTCTGCATCCCCATCCGGTCGAGAATGGACAGACCCGCATCCACGGCCTGCCGGAAGAGCGGTTCGGTATCGTAAAGGCCGCGCGCCATATCGGCGTGCTGCGGTCCGGCGCCGCAGAACATGAACGCTACCGGGCGATCCGGTACATGCTTCGGCAGTGGCGCGTCCTGCCCTGCAATGTTGCGAAGGCCGGCAACCGCTTCCTTGCCCGACCCGGCAACGACGAAACGACGTCCGGGCAGATGCTGGCGACCGATGCCCAACGTGAAAGCCGTATCGGCCAAATCCGTATGCGCGCGCGTTTCAAGAAAATCCGCCAGTGCCGCGGCATTCGCCCGAACCACAGCCGGCGTTTTGGCAGTGCAAAGCAGTAGCTGGCGGCGCCGGCTCGGCCCGCTCGCCGGTCGCGGCGGGGCCTCTTCCAGCACGACATGCGCGTTGGTTCCCCCCACGCCGAGCGAGCTGATCCCCGCGCGGCGCAATCCGCTCCCGGGCGACGCGCTCCATGGCGTATGGGCGGCCTGCACCCGGAAAGGACTGCCTTCCAGCGCCAGCGCCGGATTGGGCGCCTCGAAATTCAACGAGGCAGGCAGCTCGCCATTGTGCATCGCGAGTGCGACCTTGATCACCCCGGCTGCGCCGGCGGCCGTATCGGTATGACCGATGTTCGCCTTCACCGATCCGATCGCGCAATGACCCACGCCGTCGGTCGACTGGCGAAACGCCTGCGTCAGCGCGGCGAGTTCGATCGGGTCGCCGACCGGCGTGCCCGTACCATGCGCCTCGACATAGCTGATCGAGCCGGCATCGACATCCGCCATCGCCAGCGCCTCGGCGATGACCTTTGCCTGACCGTCGACGCTCGGGGCCAGATATCCGACCTTGCCCGCGCCATCATTGTTGATCGCCGACCCCCGCAGCACGGCATAGATATGGTCGCCCGCCTCGACCGCATCGGCCAGCCGCCGCAACGCGAGCACCGCCACGCCGCTGCCGAATACCGTGCCCTGCGACCCGGCATCGAACGGCCGGCAATGCCCGTCGGGCGAAAGTATCTCGCCTTCTTCGTAGAGATAGCCCTGCCGGTGCGGCAGTTCGATCGACGAACCGCCCGCGATCGCCATGTCGCATTCGCCGTTGAGCAGGCTCTGCGCGGCCATATGGATCGACACGAGCGACGTCGAGCAGGCGGTCTGCACATTGATGCTCGGCCCCTTGAGGTCGAACAGATAGGAGACGCGCGTGGTCAGGAAGTCCTTGTCGTTGCTGGTGTGCCTGAGCAGGAAAAGGCCGACGTCCCGCACCAGCTTCGAATTGGTCAGCAGGTTGTACGGCATATAGGCATTGTGCCCCGAGCCGGCAAAAACACCGACAACCCCGTCGAAGCGCTGCGGCGTGTGGCCGGCATTTTCGAACGCCTCCCACGTGCATTCGAGGAAATGGCGATGCTGGGGGTCCATGATCGCCGCATCGCGGGGGCTGAGCCCGAACAGCGTCGCGTCGAAACACTCCATGTCCGCCAGCGGAGCGCCGCGCCGGACATAATTGCGGTTGCGCAGGTGCGCGGGGCTGACCCCCGCCGCGATCAGCTCCTCGTCGGAATAGGTCTCGATCGCTTCCCGGCCATGGCGGAGCAGATCCCAATATTCGTCGATGCCCCGCGCCTGTGCGAAGCGGCAGGACATGCCGACAATGGCGATGGCGCCTTCCGGAAGCTCGGGTTCGTTACCGGGATCGAAGGGACCATGGTTCTGTTCCATCGATCAGTTCCTGGCGAGGGCACGCGCGGCGCCACGCCGCTGGAGCGCTGCGCGCCGGTTGCTCGCGCGATCCTGCCCCTCGCGCGCAGCGATGACCTGCGGCTGCGAAACCGACAGATGGGCCGCAAGCGTTGCCACGGTCGGAAAGCGGAAGATATCGGTCAGCGAGACGGGCTTTTCGGAAACCGCCGACAGGCGGCGGTGAAGCTGGACGGCAAGCAGCGAATGACCGCCCAGATCGAAGAAATTGTCGCGCAGCCCGACGCGGGGCAGATTGAGCAGATCGCACCATACCCCCTGTATCTGCGCCTCCAGCCCGTTGGCCGGTTCGGATGGCTGGCTTGCCGGAATCTCGATCACGACGCTTTCGGGGTCGGGCAACGCCTTGCGATCGATCTTGCCGTTGGGCGTCCTCGGCAATGCGTCGATCTGAATGAAACTCGACGGCACCATGAACTCGGGCAGGTTCGCGCGCAGATGATCCCGCAATATGTCGTTCGGCAGCGATCCGTTCGCCGCCAGATAGGCGACCAGCCGGGCATCGACCGCCCCTGCGGCGCGATGCGCCACGACAACTGCTTCGATCACGTCGGGATGTTCGGCGAGCCGCGCCTCGATTTCGCCGAGTTCGATGCGATAGCCGCGCACCTTTACCTGATGGTCGAGCCGGCCAAGAAATTCCAGCGTTCCGTCCGGGCGCTGCCGCACCAGATCGCCGGTGCGATAGGCCCTCCCCTGCGATGATACGGGATCGGCGATAAAACGATCCGCCGTCAGTTCGGGGCGGTTCAGATAGCCCCGCACCACGCCATCGCCGGCGATGATCAATTCGCCGGGAGTTCCCGGCCGAACCGGCTGCATCCGCCGGTCCAGGATATAGACCTGCTGATTGAGCAGCGGCCGTCCGAGCGGCGGTGAATCGTCGCCTGCACCCAGCGCGTGGACTGTCGACCAGATGGTCGTTTCGGTCGGGCCGTACATGTTCATGACCGCGCCTTCGACAAGCGACAGCATGTCGCGGGCAAGATGCGGCGGGAACGCCTCCCCTCCGACCATCAGACGTTTCAGTTCGGCCAGATGCGGCCGGGCGGCGCCATCGCTGGCCAGCACATTGAGCAGCGACGGCGTGCATTGAAGATGCGTTACGCCATGCTCGCCCATCAGTTCGGGCAGCGTGTTTTCGGCCTCTTCGGCTTCGGCGGCGGACAGGCGGCGCAGGCGATCGAGCGTCGGCAGACTGGCAAGGACCGTATCGGTATCGACGCCGAAGTCGACAAGGCAGCCGATCTCGTCGACGCCGATGCCGCGAAGGCTGCGGACCAGCGGCAGGCAGTCTTCCGGCGTCCCGAACAGCCCGCTGGTTTCGAAATAACGGTTGAACGCATGCCCGAGCAGCGCGTCGGTTTCCTCGTCGCTGAGGCCGGACAGATCGAGCTCGTTGCTCGCTTCGGCGCCCGTCGCGCTTTTGAAAGTCGGGAACGACCAGGCATATTGCTTCAGCAAGTTCGTCGACGTGCGCAGATATTCGGTCAGCGGGCGCTGAACGATGGCACGGACCTCATCGGCATTTTCGCCGACGAAGCAATGCAGCATCAGCGTGACATGCCCCTCGCCCGCGTGTCCCGCCTCTGCCCGGGCGCGGCGGTAAGCGGCGACTTTTCCGGCCACTTCCTCGACGCTCTGTCCCAGCAGATGGGTGAGCACATTGGCGCCCGAACGGCCCGCTTCTTCGAAAGTCTGCACGTTGCCGGCCGATGTGATCCAGACGGGCAGTTCGGGCTGCACCGGACGGGGATAGGTGCGCAACTCGACGTCGCCCAGCGGCCCGGGGAAACTGCGCGCATCGCCGCGCCACAGGGCGCGGACGTCGTCCATGCAGCGCTTCAACGCGCCGTTACGGTCGGCGAAATTGTCCGGATTGAAAATAAAGTCGTTCGGCTGCCAGCCTGACGCAAAGGCGATCCCGACACGGCCGCCCGACAGATTGTCGACCAGCGCCCATTCTTCCGCGATCCGCGCCGGATGGTGCAGCGTCGCGACAACGCTGCCGGCACGAATCTTCAGCCGCGAGGTCGATGCTGCCAGTGCGGCCGAAATCACGGCAGGATTGGGATAGGGTCCGCCAAAGGCGTGGAAATGCCGTTCGGGCGTCCAGACAGCCTCGAAGCCGTTGGCATCAGCAAAACGGGCGCCTTCCATCAGCAGTCGGTACTGGTCAGCTGCGCTCGTGCTGTCCGAGCTCGCGAAATAGAAGAGGCTGAACTGCGGCGCCTTGCTGCCTTCGCGCGATATGACCTCGCCGCGCACTTCGCGCTCGGTGGCGACAACGACATGATAGCCGCGGGTCAGCGGCCAGCATATCTCGAGAACCGAGATGTCGAAACTCAGGCTCGTCACCGCCAGCCAGACGCCGTCGGGCTCCAGCTTGCGATCCATTCCGGCAAAGAAATTGACGAGGTTCCGATGCTCGATCATCACGCCCTTCGGCAGACCGGTCGAACCCGACGTGTAGATTGCATAGACGAGATTCTCGCCGGTCGCACCACCATCGAAGGGATCGGCGGACAGGGTCGAAAGCTCGGCGTCCAGCTGATCGATGCAGACAAGATGCGCCTCGGCTTGCGGCAGATCGCCGGCCAGCGAAGACTGGGTGACGATGACCGGCATGCCCGAGTCTGAAATCATATGGGCCAGGCGGTCGCGCGGATAGGCCGGATCGAGCGGAACATAGGCCCCGCCAGCCTTGTGGATCGCCAGCACGCAGACCGCCATCTCGACCGACCGTTCGACGTTGAGGCCGACCAATATGTCGGGTCCGACGCCCAGCCCGTGAAGGTGGCGGGCAAGGCGGTTCGCCCGCGCGTCAAGCTCCGCATAGGTCAGGCTGCGGCCACGCGCGGTGACGGCAATCCGGTCCGGCGTAAGGCGCGCCTGCCCGGCGATCATGTGATGGACACCCGCAACCGCGGCCGTTTCGCCGGTTTCGGCATTCCATGTCCGGATCACGCGATGATAGTCCGCTTCATCGAGCAGCGAAAGCCGGCCGAGCGCGCTCTCGGGCGCTGCATCGAAAGCAGCCAGCATCGTTTCGAAACCGGTCCACAGATCGGCAACCGCGGCATCGTCGATCCGCGCAGGGTCGTGGATCAACCGGCAGGCGCTGCCATCGCTGGCGATCGCGAGATGCAGCACCGTGCCGTCTGGCACGACGACCTGATCTAGCTGGTCGGCCAACTCGACCGAGACGGGACAGGCGAAGCCCGCCGAACCGCGCAGATCGGGCATGCGCGCGATCAGATCGCGCGCGATGGCCACGCCCCTGTGCATTGTCCCGATCTCGTTCGCCAGCCGGTCCGCGAAAACGCCGAGCGGCTGTTCCCAGTCGATCGCGACGTGCAGCGGCATCTGATCCGCGAACCATGGCGCAGCGTCCTCGAGCCGCGACCGGTAGATCGGATCGACGTAACCGATATCGACGGAATCGCGATCCGCAACGCGGCCGAGATACGCGACCCAGGCGGCCAGCAGGTCACAAGCCGTCCGGCCCGTCGCGACGGAATGATCCGCGGCAACAGGGGCGACGTCTCCGGCTCCACCCGTCGCCTGGAACTGTGGCAGCAGCAAGGGATCGAGCGCGGCAAGACGGCGATGCCACCAGCCTTCATAATGCGCCGCGGCACTGTCCAGCGTGCCGAGCGTGATCTGGCGTTCGCCTTCCAGCGACGTGAAACTCTCGCCTGCGTTCAGAAACGACGCGGATAGCGGTTCGCTGTCGACCCCGGTGATCCGGTCGAGACGAAGGTCGCGACTTCCCGTGGCGACGATTGCCGCCTCCCCTGCCTCGACCACGGTGCCCGGCGCCACGCCGCTGCAGCTGTCGAGCACGGTGACGCCGCGCACGAGCAACAGCCGGTGGCCCAGCAATGCCTTCGCGATACCGAGCGGGTTGCGATAGGCGCCGAAATCGAGCGCCGACACCTGCCGGGCGATCTCTTCCGCGGGCGCATGCCAGTCGATGGTCGCGGCCGCTGCGGGCCTTGCTTCCTTGCCGAAGAAACGCAAGGGCGCGCCCGCCACGGGCTGGCGGCGTGCCAGCGCGCTGTCCATATCCGCTGCGAGCGCTGCAAAGGTCCGCAAACCGGCCTCGAAACATTTGGTATTGAGCGACAGCGACGTTTCGCCATCCTCGACAGCGATCGCCTCACTGGCCAGAATGTCGCCGCAATCGACATCTTCGGTCATCAGATGCCAGGTTACCCCATGCTCGGGCTCGCCGGCCAGCAACGCCCAGCTCGGCGTATTGAGCCCGGCATAGGCGGGGAGCGGACCATCGTGGAAATTGATCGCGGCAACCGATGCGAGCGCCAGAATATCTGCCGGCAGAACGGACAGATTGGTGATGCTGAACAGATAATCGACCGGGCCCGGATCGGCTTCGAGCAGATCCTTGGGTCGCGCAAAGAGCGGCAGCCCGGTACGACGCGCCCACGCGGCGGCGGGCCCTTCGGGCGCGACGACCGCAACGATCTCGTGCTGCTGGTCGATCAACAGCCTGCCGCACTCGCCCAACAGGGTTTCGCGGCCGATCAAAATGCTGCGCGGCACCGTTCCCGCCATGGTGTTCTCCTTTGAACACATCGTATGTCGGAAGCCGGCACGCAGCTACTTCAACAACTCCGTAGGCAAATCATGTGGTAAAAATAGGGAATGGCGGCATCTCGCGCCGATTATTTATACTCGATCAGCCGGCGGCGGCGGCGCCAGAAGTCGATCTGGCCCTGCAGGTGCGGGAGCTTGCCCAATGTGATGAAACTGGCCTGCAGCGGCCCCTGCTTAAGATAGACCCTGAGCCACAGCAAAGGCCATAGCGGCCAGAAAACCGGAAGCGCCCACAGCGTATTGCTGGCGACCTGACGGCCCAGCAAAGGTTCGTGGGCTCCCCTGCGACTATATGCCTCGGCGGTTGCATAGCCGCTACGACGGCTGCGCTGCCACCACTGGTGAAACTGGGTCATCGCCGCGTCGTGAATGGTCATGCCATGATCGATGCGCCGGATCCGCCAGCCGTTGAGCCGGATACGGTGGCAAAGATCGGGCTCCTCGCCCGCGATCAGATCTTCCGAAAAACCGTCGACCTGCTTGAAGGAGGCGACACGGAACAGCGCATCTCCTCCACAAGTGCTGGCGATGCCGACCGGCGTATCCCATTCCCGATCGCATAGCTGGTTGTAGGGACTCGCGTCCGGAGAACGTTCGCGTCTGCGGCCGCATACCGAAGCGAGGTCTGCCTCTGCGCGCATCGCCGCCAATGCTGCGTCCAGCCAGTCCGGCACCAGTTCGCAATCGCCATCGATGAAATGAATATACTGCAGGTCCGGATGGTTCTCCATCAACCATGCCGCTCCGGCGTTACGCGCGCGCGCCGCGGTAAACGGCCGCGCGGGGTCAAGGTCAACCACGGCCAACCCGCGGGCACGCGCAAGATCACAACTGCCATCGGCGGAACCGGAATCGACGTAAACCGCCAGTTGCGCTTCCCTGAGCACGCTGTCGATACAGGTCGCAAGCCTGTGGCCTTCGTTACGGCCGATAATAACGAAACCGACCGGGGCCGACCTCGCGGCGGGGTGAGGCGTGGCGCTCACGGCTCGCGCTCCGTCCGTATCCACTGCCTCTCGCGGCGAGAAATAAACTGGGCGGCAATGGGCAGCTTCCAGAATATATAGGCTGGAATCTGTCCGATGCTCTGCAGGGGCAGAATGGCGCGCCCTTCGGCTTGCCACGCGCGCGCCAGGCCGAAGCCAAGCAGGAGCAGGGCCGATGCCAACAATGCGACCGGCAAGGCCAGCCCCGCCATCGCGATCGCGATCGCGATCGCGAGCACCGGAAACGCTCCAGCGATCAATATTACCGTCGGCGGGATCATCAAGTCGAGCGCGACCCAAGCCAGCCTCGCGTCCCGCCCCAGCGCGTGTCGGAGCAGGGCCGGTCCGTGGCGCACCATCGAATTCAGCATGCCATGTTCCCAGCGCCTGCGCTGACCCGCCGTGCCCGCATCGGAACTCGCGTCGCTGAAAAATGCAGCAGAGTCCTCGAAGACGACCCGCTCGCCCGCCAGCAGCAAATCCACCCCCATGTCGAGATCCTCGACAAGCGATTCCGCTTTCCACTCGACGCTGTCGAAAATCCGGCGCGGGAACGCCATGCCGGAACCCTGCAGCAACGCGGCGCCGGCGAGGCGGTTCAGCGCACGCTGGCGCACCAGATTTTTGATCAGAAACGCGAAACAGGAGATGCGCACCTTGGCCGAGGCATCGGGGCGGGGCATAAGCAGATAGGCGCCCTGCACCACAGCATCCCGCGCGAAAGCCGCGGTGGCGAGCCGCGCCAACGCATCCTTTTCCGCGATGCAATCCGCGTCGAGCACGATGACCACATCGCCGGCACTGCCGCAAAGGCAGGCGCGACCGAACTCGAGCGCATAGCCCTTGCCGCGGAGCGACGGATCGAAACGTTCAACCACCTCCGCACCCATGGTACGCGCGATATGCGCGGTATCGTCACTGCAATTATCGGCAACCACCAGAAGCCTGTCCCGGTCACTCAGCTGCGCCATGACCGCCGCAATTGACTGCGCGATACCGTGCGCCTCGTCATGCGCCGGCATCAGCACGGTGAAATCCGGTTGCTTCATCGTCGCGCGCAAGGCGAGCGGGCCCTGTCGCTTGACGCCAAGCAGGCACTCCAGCGCGAGAAGCGCCACCAGCGCCGCCACGCATACGCAAAGGACCGCGACAATCACCGCTTGCCTTCCCCGACACCAAGCCCCCTCGGCATGATGTCACCCTTCCCTTCGCCGTTGCAACGCGGGTGGCAGCCAGTCGGCCTTCAGATGTTGCAGCATCACCCGCCAGTCCCGCTTGTCTGCGCTTCCGGGGCGCTGGCGGAAATCGGTCGTCCGTTCGATCAGCCCGTCATTTTCAGCGCGAGCGGTATAATAATAGGTCGCGATAGAGCGGCGTGAGCGATCGTCGGGGCAGGAGAGCGGGTCGGGATGGCCGTGGAATGTATCGCGATCAGTCGAAAATATCACCGCACGGCCAAATACCGGCAAGATCCGCCGCGCCGCCGCGCGCATATTCTTGTCCCAAAGTTCAAGCGCGCCGCCATACTCCTCCCGCCAGTCCTCATTGAGATAGATGAGGAGATTGAGCCGACGGTTCACGCCCATTTCCTTGTGATGAGGGAAATCGGCATGGATGCTGAGATGCCCACCCTGCCTGGTTTCGTGCAGTCCGGCGCCCGCATGGTACGGATCGGGAATCAGCCCGGCGATCCCGGTCAGCCCGGAAAGGAAAGCCAAAAAGGCGCGAGAATTCAGCTCCGCGAATAAAATCCGCGTCAATGGCCCCTGACACTCGTCAGGGCGGAACTGGAACTTCAATCGCTCCTGCTCGCGCATGAAGCAGCTTTGCCCCTCGCTGTCGGGGAATTCCGCAGCAACACCGCGAAGAAAGTCGGGATCGAGAAAATCGTCGAGGACGATATGCGGAAAGGGCTGATTCGCCCGATACTGCTCCCCCCAGGCATCACCGGCCACACGGCATTGATCGGCATCGAAGCACCGATATCCGCCCAGATCGGTTAAACCGAGTACATGCATTCCCATCTCGTTCGTGTCGACCTGCCAGCAAATTTTCCACGGAATGGGGCGGCAGGATTATCGGGGCATATGAGACACGCTGGCGGATCGGGGAGCAAGCCGGGGGAAATCACCTTGGGAGTTCTCATAATCGACAGAAAAGAGAGGCGAGGTTAGAATAGCTCACGGAAAATCCCGGAGACGACATCGGTGCATATCGCACTTTATTCTCCCACCTGGCCACCTGCGGGGGCGGCGAACGGAATTGTCAGCTATGTCTCCACGGTAAGGGATCACCTTATCGGCAAGGGGCACAGGGTGACGATACTGTCCGATGGACGGCTCTTTCCGAGCCGCGGCGTCGACGTGCCCCTGCTTGCGCCGATCGACACGCTTGGCGGTATCGACCGTCTGCAGCGGCGCATCTCGCGGCGGCTTGACACTTTCCATGGAGGATTGCCCGGCCGGGGCCAGTTGCTGGCGGCTCAAGTCGAGGCGGCACACCGAATCGACCCGATCGACATCGTTGAAATGGAAGAGAGCTTCGGCTGGTCGGACACGGTAAGGCGGCTGACGGGCATTCCGGTCGTCACGCGCCTGCACGGCCCTCATTTTCTGAAGCCGGTCAAGCCGCGCACGGTCAGGGAAAAGCTCAACGACCTGCAACGCTGCCAGACCGAAGGCCGCGCCGTGCGATCCTCGCTGACCCTCACCGCTCCCACGCGTGCGATGATGAAGGTCACTTGCGAAAACTACCGGCGGGCATCCCGGAATTGTGATGCGGTGATCCCCAATCCCATTCGCCCCGCACCGGAAAAGAATCGCTGGAATCTGGAGGACTGCGATCGCAAGCGAATCTTGATGGTCGGCCGCTTCGATTACTGGAAAGGAGCCGATACGATGCTCCTCGCGTTCGAACAGTTGCTGCGCCGCCATCCCGATGCGAAGCTGACTCTGGTCGGTCCCCGGATCGGTATCGAAACGGGACCAGGGCAGCTTGCCGGTTTCGAGGATTATGCCCGCAGCAACCTCTCGCCCGAGACCGTCCGGCAGATCGAACTCACCGGCACCCTGACGCCAGTCGAAATAGCCCGGCTGCGTCAGACAGCTTTCGTCACGGTTCTGGCCTCGCGGGTGGAAAATTTCCCCTATGCGCTGCTGGAAGGGCTCGCGGCGGGCAGCCCGATGCTCTCGACCGACTGGCCGGGCAGCGATGAAATCATCCGGCACGGCGAAACCGGCTTCCTGACGCCGGTGGGCGATCCCGATGCTCTGGCCGAGCGGCTGGGCTGGATGTTCGATCATCCGGAAGCCGCCGCCCGGGTTGGAGAAAACGGGATGCGGCACTGCGCCGCTACTTTTTCTGTCGAGACGGTCGGCGCGCAGCTGATCGAATGCTATGAAGCCACGCTGCGGACCGGGAAGGAATGACACCCCCGCCTGCATCCGCGCTTGTCGAGGATTCTGTGCCGCTACGGACTCCGCCCGGCCACAAGCTGCGCGATCTGGCGCTTCGAGACACGAATGTCGTCGTCATCTCGGTGGTTCTCGGCAATCTGCTGCGTGCCTTCAGCAGCGTGGTTCTCACGCGCCTTCTGGTCCCCGAAGTGTTTGGCATCTCGGGCGTTATCGCATCGATCGTCTTCGCTTTCGGCATGGTGTCGGATCTGGGCTTTCAGGCCTTCGTCGTGCGGCATCCCGACGGGGACAAACCGCGCTTCCTCGATACGATATGGACAATGGCCGTGTTGCGGTCGGTCATCCTGACCGGCGCTGCGTTTATGCTCGCCCCGACCCTCGCCGGATTGTTCGGCAAGCCGGAACTGGCATCCCTCATCGAAGTATCTGCCCTCGTCTTCGTGATCGAAGGGTTCGCCTCGCTTACGCTGCTGACGGCGCTACGCCACCGGAAGGTGCTGAAGCTTTCGCTGATCGAGATGGCCGTGCTCGTGCTGCAGATTTTGTTGTCCTTCGTCCTCGCCTATCTCTGGCGAAGCTATTGGGCCATTCTGGTAAGCATGCTCATTGGCAGCGCGTTCAAAACGTCGCTCAGCTACCTGTTATTCCCCAACTCCCTGCGAAAGCCGGCGCTCGACAGACTCTATGTCCGCGAGCTTTGGGAATTTGCGCGTTTCGTGACGGGTTCCAGCATCATCACCCTGCTGTTGTTGCAGAGCGATAAATTCGCGCTGGGCAGTTTGATGTCGCTGGACGATTTCGGCTTCTACATCCTTGCCGGGAACCTCGCCGCTGCCCCGCTCGCCTTCACGACCGCCTATGCCAGCCGGGTATTGTTTCCTACCTATTCGCAGGCTTGGCGCGACGGGGAGGAAAATCTGCGAGCGCTATTCTACGCCAAACGGCGCCTGCCGTCGCTGCTCTACTGCTTCGCCGCAGGCGGGCTGATCGGCAGCGCACCGCTGGTTATCGCCGTGCTGTACGATCCGCGGTACGCAGCGTCGGCCATCTATCTGCAGATACTGGCGATCGCGCCGCTGTTCGCACTCGCATCATACGCCGGCAACGAAACGCTGACCGCAACCGGGCATATCAAGGCGACCTTCCAGGCGAACGTCGCAAAACTGGTATGGTTCTGTGTTGCCGGTCCTGCAGGCTATGCGCTGGGAGGGGTCTTGGGCCTCGTGCTCGCTGTCGGATTGATGGAAATCCCTCCCGTCATCCTCAAATGGAACCAGATGCACCGGCTGAAGTTTCTGGACCTCCGGCAGGAACTGCTTTTTCTGGCAGCGGGTGGCGCCGGGATCATTGTCGGCGCGGTAGGCGATCGACTGATCCGTCCCTTCGTCTAGATCTTTTCGCTGTTGCGCGGGCGGAGGAGGCGACACAGCCCCTCTGGCGTCTGCGTCAACCATGGCCGAACGCCTAATCCGACAGAAGCGGCGTCAGGCCCGTCGTGGGAACCGGCGGTGCCGGCTTTTCCCGCGGCTCCTCCGGCAGCGCCGAGAGATGGGGTTGGCGCTGCAATCTGAGGAAGGCCGCGGCGAAGCCGAACAAGGCGAACAGATAGAAGGACGGCCGTGTCGTTCCGAAGGAGGTGAAGAACAACATTTCCATGAACATCAACAGCGCGCCGAAGACAAACACGCCGGCCTCGACGTCGCGCTTCCTTGCTCCCCGGAACCGTCCGGAACGGAGAATGCCGATCAGGAAATGGATGAAAGGCCCAACGAAGATGACGAGGCCGACCAAGCCGGCAATCAGCATGATCCAGATATAGGCGTTGACGAAATCGATGATCCCCTCGCCCTGGACCAGATCGGGAATCCGGGGCTGCAGTTCCTGCATGGAATGGCCGAGTATCGGGTGGTTCGCAAACTCTTCCAATCCCCGATGGAGCAGCAGACGGCGGTAATCCGACGACGCGCTCGACCCTCCGGAGAGGCCCAGCGTTTCCGACAGGTAGGACGAGAATTGTGCGGCGAGAAACAGACAGGAAATCGCGCCGCCAACCACAAACAACTTCCGGGCCAACTGGACATGATGACCGCGCAGGATATCCGCCGCGGCAATCGCGATGCACACGCCGATCCAGGCACCACGCGACTGAGGCGCGATCAGCCCGATTACTATGACGGCCATCAGCAGCATATAGGTGCGACGATTACGGAAATAGTCGCGCGACAGGTAAAGGGCCAGCGCACAAATCGCCAGAACCATCGCCACCGAGGTCGGCTCTCCAAAGGGGCCGCCGGCACGTATCAACCCCGCCCTGACTTTCACGAGAAGCAGAGTCGGCAATTCATAGACACGATAGAGTTCATTGAAGATCGGCCACCCCTTCCACACTTCGAAGACAAGGAGTGCAGCGATGACTACCCCGCCAGCGCCCAACCAGAGCATGGCAGATCTCAAATCTTCGCTGGTGCGCAGCCCGCGGCTGACGATGTAATATGGCAAGGCGAGGTCGAGCGACGTTTCCGCGAGGGCGCGAAAATGATGCGAGATGGTCGTCTCGCGCGCGATGGCCATGCTGATCATGAATACCACCGAAAGGACAATGATGTCCCATTCGACGCGGCACCTGGCTTTGCCCGGATTTGCAAAGACTGCCACTGCCGCACCCAGCGCCAGCGCGTCGTGCACGCCGAACTCGACCAGTTTGAGCGACCCCAGCCAGAGCGTGTCGTCGAGAGCTGGCAGCAATAGCAGGCTGAACAGATAGACCGGGACGATAAGGCTGAAGCGCCCGGCGGCGAACGGCACCCAGAAACACATGCAGATAAACAGCAAAGGAAGCGTGGGCGCGGACCACGCCAACACCGGCATCGCCACCGCGATCACCAGCATCTGTATTTCGATCGGCTTGCGAATATCCTTCTTGAGGCAGAACAGAAACAGGCAGATCGCCGTGGCGCTGACCGTGCCCACGAACAGGCTGGGTTTGACGATCTGATAGCCGCCCAGCGCCACGCGAACGACCAGGGCAAGTCCGGTCAGAATGATGATCGGCACGGGCATCAGCGGCGCCCCGTCTGAAACTTCTTCACTGCGCGAAGCTTGGGTGTCTGGTCCAGCGGCTGTCCGGCATATTCCGTCAATCCCCACGAACCATAGTCCGCGATCGGCGCCGTGGACGCATAGAGCGTCAAGGTGCTGCGAACCCGCTTGTCCCATTCGGCGAGATAGCGCTCGTAAACGCCGGCCATGCGCGGATCGCGCTGTACCGCGCGGGCAAGCGCGATATCTGAGGTCACAAGATGCTGGCCGCCTTCATAGGCGATGAATCGTTTCGCGTGTTTCGCGGCGATCGCCCTGTTCTCGTCGGCAAATTTCATGGTGTGGTCGATGGCCCCGGGCATCGCGGCAAATATCTTGTCGAGATCGCCAGTGCCGAAACCTTTGAGGTCGAACCAGATGTAGGGGGCCGTAGCCAGTGCGTCGACCCAGCGCACGGTATCGGCATCCTCGAGAATGATATTGGCGAGGTCCGGATAGGCATGCTGACTCGCCGCAACCCTGACGAGATGGTCAGGCCTGTCAGCGTAAACCTCGGTCCAGACCTTCATCGCCGCGCGTACCTTCTGCGCATAGCGGATCATCTGCGCACGCTTGGCGTCGCCGCCGCCGAGCTTCATCATCATGCCTTCGCGCTGTGCCTGCTGCGCCGCGTCGAACATGTCGTTCCACACTTCATTGCCCAGTTCGACATAGACGGTTCGTTCCGGATCGAGCTTGTCGTGGACCAACAGCGCGAATTCGCGAATATATTGCTCGTCGGCCTTGTAGGGCATGAGGAACCACGGGTCGGCTCCGGTCCGGTTGGCGACCGCAATCATATCTTCGATCGCCGCGCCGGAGGGCGTGACTTGACTCGAATGTTCGGGCGTGGCCCGATCGGCCCAGTCTACTTCGGCATTGTCGTTGGTCCGCTGCCAATCGAGAAAGCGGACGACCTTGAAATCCTGAACGAACTTCAGAAATGCCGGATGGAAGCGTTCGCCGCGCGGAAAGGCAACGTCGCGGCAATCGACATCGCGCACCGGGTTCGCCGCGTCGGTCCTGACGAGTTCGATCCAGCCACCTTCGTCCGCGGCTCCCGTCGGCGACAGGTCGAGCGTCAGCCAGCCTTCCCCTTGCGACTGGACGCGTGCCACGCCACCCGCCGCGATTTCTCCGTGCCCCTTATATTCACAGCGAACCTGCACGGTACGAAATGGCGCCGGGGGCATGATCAGGGGCCTTGGTGCCGTCTGTCCGGGCTTGAGCTCCCGTACCCAGCCATTCCGGTCCAGCTGCTCCTTCGGCATCAGCGTCCAGCCATCGCCGTGTGACGAGAACCATTCGCTCTGGGTGATAAGATTCAGATAGACCTGATCCCGGTTGAAATTGGCAAGTCCGAACAGGTTGATGCCCAGTTCCGTACGCGCGTCCGACGCCAACGGCGGGGGCGGCTTCGCCTCTTCGGCCGAGTCTGCCTTGCCGACGACCGAGAAAAAGACGGCAGCGGCCATTGCGGCGGCGAGTATGAATGCCCCCAACTTCAACGATCGACTTTCCCGGAAGATGGATGAGCGAATGCCCGCGCCGCTCTGTGCCATGGTTTCGATCTCCCGCTGAGCATTGTGTACCCGGAAAAGGCACGCGGATGCTCATATCGCTTCCCCGCTCTTGAGCCCGGCGATTGACATGTCGGGTCCCTCATCCGGAGTCACCCGCCCGAAAGGGATTCTGCGGACTGTCTCCGCGCAACAGACGCGGCCACTCCATGGAGAAACGTGCCCATTTGTAATGGGCACGGAGCCGTCCGTCCGCTTCGCGCCATTTTGTATCGCGGACATAGGAAAGATAGGTCCCGGCGAACTCGTCCGCGAGATATTGCGAGCAATTGATCGGCACGCGCGCCTGTTCCTCGTGCCACCGCGTCATAAAGCGACCGGCGAAGACCTGTAGTTCGCGAGCAAGCAACGGATCGAGATCGGAAGGCCACGGATCCGCGGGCAAGTCGCCGTAAAGCGCCACATAGGTCACCAGCGCCATGTAGTAGTTCCCAAGCGGGGTCAGATGAACATCGTCCCTGAAAAGCCGTTCCATCGTCGCGCGAGGTGTCGAGGCACTGAGCCCCTTCACGCCCTCTTTCGACACGGCCCGCTCCACCAGCGCGGCCAGCGCCGGACCTGCCGGTATGAGGCGTACCGGCCGTGTCCGCCCCTTGGCCGCAAGGCGATCGTTGATCTGTATGGCGGTGCATTGCCAGGCTCTGGTCGCTGCATCTTCATAAGCGATCCAGTTCTTCGGATCGTCGAGGTCATCGACATTGAGCCAGGCCGCATAGAGATAGGTTTGCCCGCCGGGATTCGAGGCGAAGAAGCGGGCCTCATAGTCCACGGCATGGCCTATGGTGTCGTTCCAGATCAGGCTTTCCAGAAGCGTGTGCACTTCGGTAAGGATCAGCGTGTCATAGGGAGGCTCGGCGGGCCGCCGCCCGAGTTCATCCAGCACGTCGATCGGCTGCCGGTTGCGGTCGGTCCCCTGACGATAGCCACTATGGTCCCCCGGACCGCTGCCCTGCGTGCGCATGCGCAGCGAAGAACCCTCCAGATGCTGCATATTCCATTCCAGCGCATGCCCAGCTCCGCCCGCCAGAGCCGCAAGAAAATCGGGGAGCGGCCGGTCGGTCAGACTATGGCCGGAAATGAACAGTTTCCGCGGGCTATCGTCTGCGGAGCCGTACGCGGCCGAGAAGATGCCCGTCGGGGCGCGGGGGCTCGTGTCAGTCATGCATCCCCCCAAGCCGACGACCGACAGCGCCGCGACCACACGCCAGCCCGGCAGTTTCGGCGCGCTTGTCCGCATCACCGGCCCTCACCGCGTTTCCAGTCCCGCGCGATCTGAAAGATGCCGGGTCCGTCGTACAGGTATCTCCGCCACATTCGCGCGGGATTGGAAGCAAGGCGGTGGAGCCATTCCATTGCCAGCATCTGCATGAACCGCGGCGCGCGCTTCTGGGCGCCGGTGAGGAAATCGAGGCTGGCGCCGACGCAGAAACCGGTACCGCGGGCTCCGCCGGCCTGTTTCACGCGATAGGCAAGAATTTCCTGCTGGGGAGATCCCACCGCAAAAAAGGAATAACGCGCACCGGTGTCGATGACGAACCGCACGGTCCGCATCACCTCGACCGGATCCTTGATGAAACCCATGGGGGGATCGTAGTGATGCACATTCTCGAGACCATATTGTCCGGAAAGCCGGCCGATCATCGCCGCGTGGCCGCCGATGATCGCGATCTTGTCGTGCGGCTGGATGGCGTTTTCGAAAATCTGCTGCGTCAGGTCGCTGCCCGGGACAACCGGCAAGGCGATGCCCAGGTTACGGGCCAGAAGCGCGATGATCCTGCTGTCGCACAAGGTCGCCCATGCCGAACGATAAGCCGGCCACAGGTCCGACCGGCGGCGCTGCAGCCGCACCACATGATCGACATTGGGCGTCACGACATAGGCGAACGGGGCATCTTCGCCCCGCGCGCCGATCGCTTTCAGCACCGAAGGCATCGCCAGCGGCGTGAAAGCGAGGTCCATGAAGACGCTCGCATCATGGCCCATGCGATCGGACGATGTTGGCGATGCATGCAACGTTGCCAAGGCGGCGAACCTCTTGCGATAGAGACGACAGCCGCGCGCATCGGAAATGCACGCGAACCATGCCGCATTATGCAGATATGACGCGCCAATTCTGCTAGGCGAATCCCCTTCCGATTATGCCCAATGGGACGAGGAACCGCGGCCGCCTCCGGGACAGTGCGTGCCACATAAAAAGGCATCTGAATTATCCCCACCCCATAGGAAGGACCGCAATCATCGAATTTCGGGTGACAAGATGGAGAAGTAGGATGGTCTCCGATCAATTGTTCCGGGAGTCGAAATCGTGTTCTCAACACGCCGTGAAGCCGCAGACCGTCGCTCCAAGAATCCCGTCAGGTCTGCCTGCTCGGCGGTAGCCTGCATCGGGATGGCACTCCATGGCCAGGCCGTCGCCCAGCAAGGCTCCATGGCCCCGGAAGCCGCGGCGGGCGCCGGTCAGCAGAGCCAGTATCTGGTCAACGCGGGAGACGAACTGGACATCTTCGTCTGGGGCGAAGAACGGATGCAACGCGCCGTGCGGGTGCAGCCGGACGGCACATTCGCCTTCCCGCTCGCAGGCACCATACAGGCTCGCGATCGCAATGTGACCGATATCGCCGCCGAGATTCGCGAACGCATCACGGTCAATTACCGGTCGTCGGTTCCGGATGTGACGGTGTCGGTCCGCGACGCGACCGGAATGCGATTTTACGTTGTCGGGAAAGTCCGGACGCCGGGCAGCTATACGAGCGGAACCTCGGTCAACATCCTGCAGGCGCTCAGCATGGCGGGCGGCACAGCCGAATTCGCCGACATCAAGAATGCCGTGATCCTGCGCCAGACCCCCGCCGGGCAGGTCGTCGAACCGGTCAGGCTATCGACCATCCTCAAAGGCGGGCGCGCAATGGACGCGGGCATGTTGAGCAACCCGCTCCCCATGCTGCTGAGCGGCGATGTTCTTGTCATTCCCTGACCATATCGAGGCGGCTTCGCGTCTGATTGCGGTCGGATTCCTTGCTCTTCTGGTGGCATTTTCCCTTGCCGTGAAGAGTGAGGCGCGATCCGCGATCACGTTGGAATTCGACGCGAATGTTCTTGTATCGGACAACCCGTTCCTGACCACGGAGAAGGAGCGGGCGACCGGAGCGGTCGAGCTCGTCGCAAGACCGCGTGCCGAGTTGAACCTCGATCCCAGGACCAATCTCGATTTCACGGGTGAGGTCGGCGTTCGTCAGTACAGCAGGCGCTATGGCAATTTCGTGACGGGGCGTTCGGATCTGCAGGTCCGCCACCGCCGCAACGAACATCTGACTGTCACCGGCCGGGCAATCTATGCACGCGATCTCATATCCGACTCCCTGACCGACAGCATCGACTTCGCCGTCGATACCCGCAGCATCCGCGAAAGCGTCGATGCCCGCACGTCCGTGGCGTGGAGCCCCAATGCGATAACCACGATTGTGGGAGACGGAGGCTGGCGCCGGCTGCGATATCCGGGCTCCACGCTGCTCGACACGACCAAGGCTTTCGATTTCGGCATCGCCGCCAGCAGGCGACTGGATGAAAAGCTGACGGTAGGGGTGCAGGCGCACAGGACCATGAGCAATGTTCTGGGCGGCGAGGACACGTCGGTCACGTCGCTGAACGCCACGGCCGTCCGGCGCTTTTCGGCATATTGGTATGGCGGCACGCAGCTTGGCATCGAATGGTCCAAACTGTACGCCCCGGTGAGCCTGGCACGAGAGAGCCGGGCCCGGTTTAATGGCGCTGCCCATCTTTGTTACGAGCCTGCGCAGACCACGGCCTGTATCCGGACCGCGATCGGCAGCGAGGTCAGCGGCCTCGGCGGCCTTCAGCGCGAGTTTTCGGTGGGAGCCGATATCCGCCACCGGATGTCGGAGTTCGGGACCGTCAGCGCCGAAGCGGATTACCGTCGCGCCAGGCTTCCCGGATATGACGCCGCCGCCCGCGTCTTTGCCAGCTCGATCCGGTATGAGCACCGCGTCCGCCGCAACGTCTATCTGACCCCCAGTCTCGCCTATCTGCAGCGCAACCGGCGCGCGGGCGAAAAGGCCGACGCATTCATCTTTCAGATCGGTCTATCAATAAGAGGAGCACGCCCATGAGCGCGGAGCAGGACACCGAAGGTCTGGGCATCTTCCCACGCGAGATCATCGCCGCGCTCTACCGCAAGCGCCTTTGGGTGATCGTGCCGGTGTTGCTGGGGCTGCTCGTGGCGGCGACCGCGATCCTGCTTCAAAAAGACCAGTACCGATCGACGGCGACCCTTCTGATCGATTCCCAGCAGATCCCGACCACCGTCGTCGCCTCCCCGCTCGCCCATATTGCGAACGAACGCATCGCCAAGATCCGCCAGCAGATCCTGAGCCGCGAGAGTCTTGCCGCGCTGGTCGAAGACAATAACCTTTTTCCCGATCAACGCCCGAACATGCCGATCGACGACCTGCTCGATCTGGTCCGCAAGGCGATCAAGGTCGATCTGGTGGGCGCGAACGAAGGACAGCCGGGCGGTGGCGGTTCGACAATCGCCTTCACTCTCTCCTTCACCTATTTTGATCCTGCAAAGGCTCAGGCCGTTACCCGTCAATTGACGAACACTTTTCTGGTGGAGGACAAACGGTTCCGTACCGAACAGGTCACCGGCACCGCGGCCTTTCTGGGACGGCGGGCCGATGAGCTTCGCCGTCAACTTGCCAGCCTCGAAGACAAGCGGCGCGAAGTCGAGGCCCGTTATGCCGGAGGCTTGCCGGATCAGGTCGCGATGAGTGCCCAATCGCACTCCGCCTTGCGCGCCGAAGTGTCGCGTATCGATGCGGAAACGCAGGGGCTTTCACAGCAGGCCAGCCTTCTTGCGGCCCGCGCCGACGAAGACACGCGCACCCCGCCGGGCATCGACGCGCTGCGTCGGGCCGAAGAGCGGTTGAGCCAGCTCTCGGCGGTATATGCCGACGATTATCCGGAAGTCATCGCCGCCCGCGCGGCGGTAAGACAGCAGCGCGCCGCGCTACGCCAGGAGCAGGCGGCGCAAGGCCCCAGTGTGATCCAGCGCGAGATCGCTGCCAGCCATGCCCGCACCCGGATGCTTTCCGTGCGGCGCGCCGAACTGGTGCAATCCATTGCGGATATGGAACGCCGCACCGCGCAAGCCCCGCAGGCGGCCTATGAGCTGAACATGATCGAGCGGGAGTATGAGAATATTCGCCGGCAATATGAAGCGTTGCGGGAAAAGCAGCTCGACGCGCAGGTGTCGGTAACGCTCCAGTCCGAAGACAAGGGCGAGCGCTTCTCGGTCGTCGATGAATCCAGCATGCCCCATCACCCGCTGGGCGCGCATCCCGCCGCAATCCTGCTTGCGGGCCTGTTCGCCGGGCTGGTGATCGGCGTTGGGTCGATCCTCGCCTACGAACTCTCGGCGGGTACGATCCATGGTGCCGAAACGTTGACCCGTCTGCTCGGAGCACCGCCCCTGACGGTCATTCCGGCAGCCGACCGCCCGCAACCCTACGCGCGCCTCCATGCGTGGATCAGCCGACTCAGGGCTCACGCGAATGCAAGCAATTGGGCCAGTTATTTTCAGAAAGCAGGACGCCATGCACGCTGAAGCTGAAACCGGAAAAATCGTTCCGCTGAACCCGATCGCCGGCGATGCGGCTGCCGCGCCGGATCAAAAGCTGGGCCCCATAAGGGATCACATGCTGGACCTCGAGTTGCTTCACCGCAACCTGATCGTCGGCTTCGAGCCCACGAACAGCGAGGACGTCCACCCCTTCTCTGTCCTGAGATCCCAATTGCTCAAGCACGTCCGGTGCACGGGCAAGCGGGTTTTTGCGATCATGTCGGTTCAGCCCGGCAACGGGAAGACGCATGTCGCGGTCAATCTGGCGGCGGCAATGGCGCGTATTCATCCGACAGTGCTGGTCGAACTGGATCTGCGGCGCCCCTCCGTCGGGCAGTGCCTTGGGCTGCCGGGCTTTCATGCCGGGATCGACGATTATCTTGCGGGATATGTCGGGCTTCAGGAAACGGGCATCCACATTCACGGTACCGACCTCACGGTTCATCGTGTGCGCAACGCCACGCCCAATCCCGAGGCCCTGCTATCCACCAGCAAGCTGACCGAGATGACCGACGCCCTTCGCAATTCGGAAGATCAGCCGATCTGCATCATCGACACGCCGCCGGCGGTGATTCACGACGACATCATGCTGATTGCTCCCGCGATCGAGAGCGTCATCATGGTCGTTCAGGAAGCGCGTACCTCCAGGCGCGCCTTGATGAACACCATCAAATCGCTCAATCCGACGCCGGTGATCGGTACCGTGCTCAACATGTCCATCTCCAGTCCGCCGCAGACGTCTGAATATGGCGACTATTATCTGTTGGAGACCGTGCATCAACCGGCTTGAGAGGGCCTGATCACCCCGCCCTGAACCGCGCGGCAGGCCTTTTCGGCTCTCGCCCGGTTGGCATCCCCGTGTCTTTCCATTCCGTTTTCGCGAAGGGTCGACAATGCTCCATCAAATGATCGCAAGGCGACGCCGCTGGCTGAGGGATCTTCCCGCACGGATGGCGCTGAAGCTCTTTAACCGGCCCCGGGTGCGGATCATGCTTGGCCGCAAATATGGCAAGGCGCTGTATATCCATCAGCCGGCCCTGCCATCTCTCACGGGTATCGACGCAAAAATCGTCGGCGCGCTTGAAAAGGACGGAATCTTCATCACGACGATCGAAGCCCTCGGGCTTGCCAATGGCGACAGGGTGGTTGGCGAAGCGAAGGCTCTGGCCGAAAGCTTCGCACAGGAAGCGCACGAACAGATAGCGAAGGGCGAGGTCTTCACCTTTGTCCCCCCCGATCGCGTCATCGACTATCCTTCGATCTATCTGCTCGGGCTGCAGGACAGACTGCTGGACATTGCGGAAAGCTATATCGGACTTCCCCCGGCTTATGACGGCGTGACGATCAACTATACGGTCGCCGATGGCCGCGAAGTTTCGACGCGCAAATGGCATCGCGACTGGGAAGACCGGCGCATGCTCAAGGTCGCCCTGTATCTGCACGATGTCGACGAAGGCGCCGGACCGTTCCAGATGATAAAGCGGCAGGACACGATGCAGAACGATCACGACGGGTTCAACTATGAGCTCGCCGATCACGCCACGTTGGTCGAAAGGCTGGGACCATCCTATGCCGATGACATCATCAGTTGCTGCGGACCGGCAGGAACCGTGATCTTCACCGACACGGCGCGCTTTTTCCATCGCGGGAAACCTGCCACCGCGCGAGACCGGATGGCGATATTCTACAGCTATTTCGCGCAGAATCCGCGGCACCCGTTCCTCTGCGAAAGAACGGGAATGCCGCGCGGCGACGTCGTTCGCCTGACGACCGCCCTTCCCCAGCGACAGCAAAGCGCGGCGTTGTGGCGAAAGCGCCTGTCGATTGCATTGCGGATCATCCCTCCCGCCGGGCTTTGACGGTCGGCAGCGGCAAGCCGCGTCTTAAAGGAAAGGCATCAGCAGCCCCGCAAGATGACGCGCGTTGCGGTCCGGGTCATGCTCGAGGAGCACCCGCTGCCGGCCAACCTGCCCCATTTCGCGGAGCTGCTCGTACGGCGCATCGAGAACGGCCTTCATCGCTTCGGCCAATGCGTCGACCGATCCGGCGGGCACCAGCCAGCCATTGGCATCGTCGACCAACTCGGGAACGCCGGCGATCGATGTCGCGATCACCGGGCGGCCCAGCGCCAGCGCCTCCATCAGTACCACCGGCAGGCCTTCGGCGAAGCTGGGCAAGACCATCGCCCGCGATGCCGTCAGCGCCCTGCGAACGTCTTCGGAGGAGCGCCATCCCGACAGGCGAACGCGACCGGTCAACCCCAGCCGATCGATCTGTTCCTCAAGTTGAGCGCGTCCGTCCCCGTCACCGATCACATCGATGATGAAATCATGGGTATCTGCGACCCGTGCCGCGGCGGTCGCCAGCAAGGGCAGTCCCTTCTGGGCGCCGAGCCTGGCGACGCATGTGAGGCGCTTTGTGGCCAGGCCCGTCGTGTCGGTTGCATCCTCTTCCAGGAAGTGCGGCGCCACCGCGCAGCGGACCACCTGTATGCGCTCCCAATGCAGCGGCGACGACCAGCGCATGAGCTGGCTCCTGCCAAAACTGGAAACACCGGCAGCGAAAGCCGCATCGGCAATCTTGCCCGGCAGATCGAGCGCGAGTGGTGCGTCGAATTCGTCCGGACCATGCGCTGTGAAACTGTAGGTGATCGGCGAAAGCCGGGCGGCGAGCCTTGCGACCGCGACCGGGTTGGTTCCGAAATGGACATGGACATGCCGGATATTACCGCGTTCCATCCGCTCGGCGAGCGCCGCCGCCTCGGCAAAATAGGCAAGCGCGCGCACCGAAAATCCCGTGCTGCGTAGCGATTGCCGCAGAGCATTCAGCGTCCGTCGGGGGCGTCTTGTAAAACTGCGCACGACCGATCCCGCCAGCTGGGCGATATTTCCGTCGAGCAGCGGAATCGTCCGCGCGGCCTCCGCCTGATCCTCCTCGTCAGCAAAGCTTTCGGGCGTGCGGCGAATGGTGAAGCGCGAGACATTCAATCCCGCTCGCTCCAGCGCCGCGATTTCCGTACGAATGAAGCTGTGGCTGACCTTGGGATAGACATTCACGAGATAGGCGACGCGGATCGAACCCCGAACGACGGTATCGAACGCCTCCGGGACAGCCGGCAAGCGAGTTGCAAGGTCTGTCGCAAAGCCCGGTAGCGTCCGCCTTATATATCGGTGTTCCCCCAGTTTCCTGCCCCTGCCATGCATGTCGGCTCATATTGCCTCAATTGGCCCGGCAAGGGCATTCCCCCTTCATCCCGGCAATTTATCACTCCCCTTTCCCACCAATGAAGAATCCCGAAGGGAAAACCTCAAGGCTGATTCCAGCCTAGTTTTTGACGATATGAATGCCGCTTGGGGTGGCGCAGGCTTTGGGCGAACCGGAGCCATTCCATGAATAGCGATTGCCGCGCCCTTTCCGATCCTCTCGCCCTGCCCGGCCGGCGGGGCTGATATCTGTCGTGGCAAGCCTTCCTCATCCCGATCCGCGAGTAGGCGGCGCTTACAGGACCCCCGATGATCCATGGCGAAAACTGACCGGCCCGCTGGCGAACGGCAAGGCGCTTGTCCTGTTGCTGCTCGGGTTCAGCCTTGCGATGATCGCAATCCTTGACGTGATGACTGCGAGCGACGGCAAGCACGGTTCGGGGCTGGACGCCCCGGGCGTCGGAAGGGTCCGGACGGGATACCCCGTCGGCGATGCACCGACGAAAATGCCGGAACTGCCTGCAGGCGCCGCGGTCGCCCCCGACGTCGGCGCTGCGGCAGATGTCGCGCGCAGCATCAACGCTGGCATAGCCTTCGTCCCGGAGGCGCGCGTCCCGGCCGCACCCGTCTTCTGGGCCGGCGGAACGATGGATCGCGAACGCGCGACCGACTGCCTTGCCGCCGCCGGGATATATGAAGCGGGTTCGGGAGCGGCTGACCAGCGCGCGGTGATGCAGGTCATTTTGAACCGGATGCGTCACAGCGCTTTTCCACATTCGGTATGCGGCGTCGTGTTCCAGGGCTCGGAGCGGACCACGGGCTGCCAGTTCACCTTCACGTGCGACGGCGCCATGCTGCGCCGCAGCCCTTCGCCCGCGGCGTGGCGGCAGGCACGCATGATCGCGATGGAAATGCTGACCGGCCGCGTCGAACCGGCGGTCGGCCTCGCCACCCATTATCATACCGACTGGGTCCATCCCGTCTGGAGCGGGCAGATGCAGAAGATCGCATCCGTCTCCACCCACCTGTTTCTCCGCTGGCGCGGAAATTACGGAGAGCCGCGAGCCTTCGGTACGCGCTATTCGGGATCGGAGCCCGTGATCGCGAAGATGGCGCAATTGTCGATCGCTCACCGCATTCCCGGGTCGCCCGGCGATGAGCCCATGCCTTCCGCAACACAATTCGCACCTTCGGCGATTGCCGCACCGGCGCGGATGGAAAATCTGCTCGCGGCCGCTCGAGAGGCGCTGCCCGATCAGGCGCGAACTCCCGATGCCGATGTCTTCCTTATGACCCTGAACAAGTCCGGTCCCGACAATTTCATCCGCGAGGCCGAGCAAGCCTGTGCGGGGAAGGCGACCTGCCGGTTTCTGGGCTGGACCAATCCGAGCCGCAAGGCGGGCCAGTTTCCCGTATCGGGCGCGGCGATTGATGCCCTGTCGTTCAGCTATATCAAACAGGGCCCCGGCGATCCGGGCACGGCGCGCTGGAACTGTGCGGAATTTCCGCGCGACGACCGGGCTCAATGCCTCCGGCGCGGCGGGTGATTGCCAGATGACAAGCGATCGCGCCATGAACTGCAGCGAACGGGGCAAGC
Source organism: Sphingopyxis sp. (assembly GCF_035565275.1). GTDB lineage: Bacteria > Pseudomonadota > Alphaproteobacteria > Sphingomonadales > Sphingomonadaceae > Sphingopyxis. Next base: position 7,840 of record NZ_DATMST010000250.1, on the reverse strand, counting down.
CATGAACAGCTTCGCTCATGACTTTCGCAATGCCGTCGTCGTGCACTTCCGGAGCAAACCCTCGAAGCAGGTCGTGCGTCTTCGTCTTATTACCATTTTGATCATGATGGACATTCTGTCGATCCAGATGGTTTTCATGGCGGTAAACCTGATGTTTGTGGGCACGCCCATCTTGCGCGGGCTGGGTTTTGCGGTCGGGTCGGTAATTCCGATCTTCCTGATTTGCGCTTTCATGGTGCGCGCCTACTCAGGCCCCGAAATCCTGAAGCCCAGCACGTCGATCGGCGGCGTAATGCTCGCATTGCTGATCAGCGCGACAGTGCTGGGAATGATCATCTTCTCGCTGGGCGTGGGGCCCCACGTGTCCCGCGTCGGCATGGCGCTGACATTCGCGCTCTCGGCGGTGCTGATCTCGATCATCCACTATTTCCATGCCAAATACACGAACGGGGCCCTGGGCGGCTCGCTTTACTCGACGATCGAACTGTATGACGGGGCGCTTCCCGGGATGGACAGCGATCCGGGAAGCGATCCGGGCGTGGAAACGAATTTCTTTTTCGACCCCGCCCGGCCTACCCCCGCCAGCTTCGACCGGCTGGCTCATGTCATCGGCGGCGCGGACCGCGTTATCGTGCATTGCGCCAACGAGCGTCGTCCGGCGTGGGCCGACGTCCTTCAGGGGATGAACGTCCATGCCGAGTTCATGGCCAGGGAATGGACCGACATCCGCCCGCTGGGCATCGGCGAACATAACGGAAGCCGCACGGTGGTCGTTGCGCGCGGGCCGCTGAACCTCCACGACCGGATCATCAAGCGCGGTTTCGACGTGGCCTTTTCCGCTATGGCCCTCGTTCTGCTGTCCCCCGTTATCGTCGCGGCGGCGATCGTCATCAAGATCGACAGTCCCGGTCCGGTCTTCTTTGTCCAACCGCGGATCGGCCGGCAAAACCAGCTGTTTCAGTTGATCAAGTTCCGCAGCATGCGGCAGGATTGCTGCGACAAGGCCGGTGTCCAGTCGACGAGCCGTCTGGACGAGCGCATCACCCGCGTCGGGAACTTCATCCGCCGAACCAGCATCGATGAATTGCCCCAACTCATCAACATATTGAAAGGCGACATGAGCGTCGTCGGGCCGCGCCCGCATGCGGTTAGTTCCACGGCCGAAGACCGGCTCTTCTGGGACATCGACAATCGCTACTGGCACCGCCACGCCTGCCGCCCCGGCCTTACGGGCCTCGCCCAGATCCAGGGGCTGCGCGGCGCGACGGGCTGCGTCAAGGATCTGGTCGACCGGGTCGAGGCTGATCTTCAATATCTGCAGTCCTGGTCCTTCTGGAATGACATCCGGATCGTGTTCCAGACCTTCAAGGTGATCGTGCACACCAACTCATTCTAGACCTTGCAGAGACCGACAATATCAATTGCCAAACGGACCATGATGGAAATCTACGAACCAATTCCCGGACTCAAGCTTGTTACGCCGGATCGCCATGGCGATCACCGGGGGTTCTTTTGCGAGACATGGAATCGCAGGAGCTTTAAAAGGCTGGGGATCGACATCGAATTTGTTCAGGACAATATCTCCTTCTCGGCGCAGGCCGGAACTGTTCGCGGCCTCCATTATCAATCCCCGCCCCATGCCCAAGCGAAACTGGTCCGCTGCGGCCGCGGTCGGCTATTCGACGTTGCGGTGGACATTCGCACCGGCTCTCCGACTTACGGCAAATGGTTCGGGATCGAGCTCAGTTCTGAAAACGCCAGGCAACTCCTGATCCCGGCGGGCTTCCTCCACGGATTTATCACGCAGGAAGCCGATACCGAAATATCCTACAAATGCTCCGATTATTATGCGCCCGAGGCCGAAGGAACCGTGCGCTGGAATGATCCGGCGATCGGGATCGAATGGCCGCTGTCGGGCCACCCGGTGCTGAGCACCCGGGACGCCGAGGCGTCTCCGCTCCACGATCTCGAGAGCCCATTTATCTGGGAAGGTGACGCATGAAGATACTCGTCACAGGCGGAGCAGGCTTCATCGGTTCGGCGGTGGTTCGGCTGGCGATATCGCGCGGACACGAGGTGGTGAATCTCGATGCGCTGACCTACGCGGCCTGTCTGGAAAACCTGGCGACCGTTTCGGACAGCGCCCTGTACTGTTTCGAGCAGGCCGATATTCGCGACCGCGCCGCGATTGCGAGGATATTTTCGAAGCATCGTCCCGATATGGTGATGCATCTCGCTGCGGAATCGCACGTGGACCGTTCGATCGATGGCCCGGGTGACTTCATCCAGACCAATATCGTCGGCACGTTCAACATGCTCGAGGCCGCGCGGACATACTGGTCCGGTGCCGGTAAACCTGATGGTTTCTGTTTTCATCATATCAGCACCGATGAAGTTTTCGGTTCGCTGTCCGCCGATCCAGCCGACCGCTTCTGCGAAGACACGCCATATGATCCGCGCAGCCCCTATTCGGCGTCCAAGGCCAGTTCCGACCATCTGGTGAGGGCGTGGCATGAAACCTATGGCTTGCCCGTCGTCCTCACAAATTGTTCGAATAACTACGGACCCTATCAATTTCCCGAAAAGCTCATTCCGGTCGTGATCCTCAATGCGATATCGGACCGTCCGATACCGATCTACGGCAACGGTTCGAACGTTCGTGACTGGCTGTTCGTGCTCGACCATGCCGAGGCCTTGCTGTTGGTAGCCGAAAAAGGCCGCGTCGGGCGCAGTTACAATATCGGCGGCGAAAACGAGCGGACAAATCTGGAAATCGTGCAGGCCATCTGCGCGATCCTCGACGATATTCGCCCGCGCGTGAACGGGAAGTCCTACGCCGATCTCATCGCCTATGTAACCGATCGTCCGGGCCATGACGCACGCTATGCCATCGACGCGTCACGCATCGGCAACGAGCTCGGCTGGCGCCCGTCCGTTACCGTCGAAGAGGGGCTGGAGACGACGATACGCTGGTATCTCGAGAACGAGGGCTGGTGGCGTCCCATGCTGGAGCAGCAAGGCCTCGGTCAACGCCTCGGAACCGGCAGGAAGGCGGCATGACAATCCTCGTCTTCGGTAAAACCGGCCAGGTCGCCATCGAACTGCAGAAATATGCCGAGGTCACGGCGCTGGACAGAAGCGCGGCCGATCTCGGTAATCCTGCGGCCTGCGCCGCCGCCATTGTCGCGCACGCCCCGCACGCGGTCATCAATGCCGCGGCCTACACCTTCGTCGACCGCGCCGAGGAAGAAGAGGCTCTGGCGAGGGTGATAAATGGCGAAGCACCGGCCGCCATGGCCCGTACATGCGCTGAAATGGACATCCCCTTTGTCCATATCTCGACGGACTATGTCTTCGACGGCACCGGCGGGAAGGCATCGAAGCCGGAAGATCCTGCCCGCCCCGTAAATGCATATGGCCGGACAAAGTATCTCGGTGAAAAGGCCATCAGGGCGGCGGCCGGTTGCCATGCCATCCTCCGCACTTCGTGGGTCTTTTCCGCCCACGGATCGAACTTCGTAAAAACCATGCTTCGCTTGTCCCGAACGCACGAGATGCTGAATGTCGTGGAGGACCAGATCGGCGGACCGACGCCCGCCTCGGCCATCGCCGCGGCCTGCCGCTCGATCGCGGAGCAGTTGACCGCCGACAGAGGAAAATCCGGCACCTATCATTTCAGCGGCGCGCCGGACGTCAGCTGGTATCAATTCGCCTCGGAAATCCTTTCCCGTACGAACAGCGCCCCGGACCTCAGACCAATTCCCGCAAGCGCTTATCCCGCAAGCGCTGAACGGCCGCCCAGCTCCCGGCTCGACTGCAGGACGACCGAAGCCACCTTCGGCCTGACCCGCCCCGACTGGCGAGCGGCACTCGATGACATATTGGAAGAACTGGAAGAAACAGCATGACGGCGCGCAAGGGAATCATCCTCGCCGGCGGATCGGGCACGCGGCTTTATCCCATCACCGTCAGCATCTCGAAGCAGCTGCTGCCGATTTACGACAAGCCCATGATCTATTACCCTCTGACCGCTTTGATGCTGGCGGGTATCCGGGATATCCTCGTCATCACCACGCCGCACGATCAGGAGCAATTCGAGCGCACCCTGGGGGACGGAAGCCAATGGGGCATCAGGATCGGCTATAAGGTCCAGCCCAGTCCTGACGGGCTTGCACAGGCCTTTATCCTCGCCGAGGAGTTTCTGGACGGCGCCCCGTCCGCGATGGTTCTGGGCGACAATATCTTCTTTGGCCACGGGCTGCCTGACCTTTTGCAGGAAGCCGACGCAAACCCGGTTGGTGCGACGATCTTCGGATATCATGTGGCGGACCCGGAACGCTATGGCGTGGTCGATTTCGACGAGAACGGGGCGGTCCGCGCGATCATCGAAAAGCCGCCTGTCGCGCCGTCCAACTACGCCGTTGCGGGTCTCTATTTCGTCGACGGAACAGCCCCCGAGCGCGCACGCCAGGTAAAACCCTCGGCCAGAGGAGAGCTGGAGATCACCACGCTTCTCGAAAGCTATCTTCGCGACGGGACACTTTCGGTCAAGCGGATGGGCCGCGGCTATGCCTGGCTCGATACGGGCACGCACGCATCGCTGCTCGATGCCGGAAACTTCGTTCGCACACTCACCGAACGGCAGGGCCAGCAAGTCGGCTCGCCCGATGAGGTCGCGTTTAATATGGGCTGGATCGATCACGAAAAGCTGTCGATACGCGCTCGGCATTTCGCGAAGAACGACTATGGCATCTACCTAACAAACTTGGCGAACTTTTGAATCGATGGGTTGCTGATCTGGACACGAGAGTTCACGTCGTTTCGCCCCGATGACCTTCATTGCCATTACCAGCGGAGCAAGGGTCCGACGATCGTAACCCGGTCAGAGGCACCCGCGCATGGCTCACCGCGCTGTATCGGCGTGAGGCCGCTGTGCAGGTGTCGATCGAGGCGTCGCTCATCCCAAGTTCGCGGGAGGCGGTGCGAAAGTTGCGGCGGGTCGGGAGGCAATGATTTGGCAGGTCGTCGCCGATAGAATAGGAGCCCTGCGACGAACGGCACACGAATGGAGACGGATAAGGCATGAATATCCTGCTGACGGGCGGTGCGGGCTATATCGGCAGCCATGTCGCGGCGCCGCTGGTATCGTCCGGGCACAAGGTCGTGTGCTTCGATAATCTGTCGAACAGCGATCCGGTCGTCATCGAACGACTGGAGGCGATTACGGGCCACGCCATTCCACTCGTTACCGGCGATATTCGCGATGGCGAGGCGCTGCGCCGGGTCATCCGCGACAATGGGATCGAGGCTGTGATCCATTTCGCGGGACTGAAGGCCGTCGGCGAGTCGGTCGCCGAACCGATGAAATATTACGACAACAATGTCCGCGGCACGCTATCGCTTCTCGAAGCGATGGCCGATTGCGGTGCCAGGACGCTTGTCTTCTCCTCGAGCGCCACCGTCTATGGCCAGCCACAATATCTGCCGCTCGACGAAAACCACCCGACCTCGGCGACCAATCCCTATGGCCGGACCAAGCTGATGATCGAGGAGATGCTGGCCGACGTCGCCGCCGCCGATCCCGAATGGCGCATCGCGATCCTGCGCTATTTCAATCCCGTCGGCGCGCACGACAGCGGGTTGATCGGCGAAAATCCGAACGGCGTTCCCAACAATCTGATGCCCTTCGTCAGCCGCGTCGCCGCCGGACGGTTGAGCGAGCTATCGGTGTTCGGCAATGATTACGACACACCCGACGGCACGGGCGTGCGTGACTATATTCATGTCGTCGACCTCGCCGACGGCCATGTCGCGGCGCTCGACGCGATCGCTAAGAGCGACCGGCCGTTGTCGACCTGGAACCTCGGCACCGGCCAGGGCTATTCGGTGCTCGACATGGTCGAGGCATTCGAGCGTGTGAACGGGGTGCGCATACCCTATCGCATCGCGCCCCGCCGCGACGGCGACGTAGCGAGCTGCTTTGCCAGCCCCGAACGTGCGGCGCACGAGCTTGGCTGGAAAGCGGAGCGCGACCTCGATGCGATGTGCGCGTCGAGCTGGCATTTTGAACGCACCCTCGCGGGGCGCAATTCGGACTAGCCGAACCAGCCCGCAGTCTGCACAAGCACCCATACACCGATCACCAGGAACAACCCCGCCGCGACCATGCGGACCTTGGCAAGATCGACGCGCTTCAGCAATTCGTGACCAAGGAAGATCGCAGGGACATTGGCGATCATCATGCCGAGCGTCGTGCCCGCGGTCACTGAGACCACGTCATGATATTGCGCGCCCAGCGCGATCGTCGCGACCTGCGTCTTGTCACCCATTTCGACGAGGAAAAAGGCGACGAGCGTGGTCAGGAAGGCACCGAAGCGCGGCTTGGGTGCTTCGTCATCGTCGAACTTGTCGGGGATCAGCGTCCATGCCGCCATCGCGACGAACGACACGCCGATCGCGTACCGGAAGATGTCGCTGTCGAGGAACGCTGCAGCCGACGCGCCGAGCAGTGCGGCGAGCGCATGATTGGCGAGCGTCGCGACGAGAATGCCGAGGATGATCGGCAATGGACGGTTGAAACGCGTCGCGAGCAGGATCGCGAGCAATTGCGTCTTGTCGCCGATTTCGGCGAGAGCGACGACCGCGGTCGACGTGAACAGGGCTTCCATGGGTACTCCGGGGCCGAGCAGCTTGCGATTCCAACGGACATCGAACCCGCCGCCCGGCCCGGACGAAGGTGCGATGCCATTGGTCTCGCCCAAGCGGTGATCCCGCTCCCACGCACCATGACCTCTCGGCCAAGTATGTTGATGCGATGGCCCGTCCCGAAAGACGGCTGGCTACTCCCCAGATGACGGGGCGGCGTTAGCGGGCTTCGCCGGCGCTGGCAAGTCCGAAGCCGCCGCAGCCTTTTCGGACTCGGCGATGTCGGCGTCCATCGCCCTGGCGCGCATCTCGATCTCCTTTGCCGCCTTGTCGTACCGCGTATCGAAATCGGGTTCGTCCTTGCACGCAGCGAGGAGCAGCAGCGGCACGAGCAAGGCAACGGCGGCGCGCATCAATAATCCTTGCGATAGCGGATGCTGAGGTTCGACTGGCCCGAACCGCCCGCCTGGCTGAGCAGCGACAACGCCGGGGTCAGGCTGATCTCGAGCTGTGTGGCGGTATAGCCCCGCGCATCGGTGATCACCTCGAGATAGATATCCTTGGTTATATATTGCCCGGCGGCGAGCGCGGCGCCGCGGCCGACCGTGTCGTCGGGACCGAGGACGCGAAGCCGGTCGATGCCGGTCGCCGACTGGAGCGCGCCAAGCGGACTCAATCCCCCGCCCCCGCTGCTCAGCGTGTTGAGCGACGAGGCGAGTTGCACCGCCTGCAGCGGGGACAATGTCGTGATCGAATCGCCGAACAGGATGCGCGACACGATCTCGTCCTGCGGCAGGCCGGGAACGCTCGAGAAGGCAATTTGCGGGTTGCTTGCGCGGCCCGTGACGCTGATGTTCACCGTCACCGTTTCGATCGTGTCGCTGGCGAGCAGGCGGATCGCAGGGTCGAAGGCATCGCCGGTCGGGAAGGTCACCCGGCCCTCCTCAAGCTCGAACGAACGGCCCGCGAAGCCCAGCGTGCCGCGCACCAGTTCGATTTCGCCGGTCACGCGCGGTGCCTCGGTCGTCCCGCGCAGCACGATGTCGGCCTTCCATTCGGATTCGAGCCCCATGCCGGTCACATAGATCTCGTCCGAAGCCTTCAGCGCGATGTCGAGACGGATGAGGTCGAACAGGCTGCCGCCGACCGCGGCGAGCCCGTCGCCGCTGATCCGCGGGCGCCCGGCGGGCGCCTT
>NZ_DATMST010000249.1:0-6240 GCF_035565275.1 Sphingopyxis sp. | reverse complement strand
AGTGAAACGACGCCAATCGTCATAACCGCCGCCGAACTCGGTGAGCACGCCGTTGCCCTCGAAAGCGATGACCTGGGTCACCGTGTTCTCCAGGAAGGCGCGGTCATGGCTGACCAGGAACAACGTGCCTTCGAACTCCTGCAGCAGGCTCTCCAGTAGCTCCAGCGTCTCGATATCGAGATCGTTGGTCGGTTCGTCCAGTACCAGCACATTCGCCGGATTGGCGAACAGGCGAGCCAGCAACAGGCGATTGCGTTCGCCGCCGGAAAGCGATTTCACCGGCGAGCGGGCGCGCTGTGGCGGGAACAGGAAGTCTTCCAGGTAGCTGATGACGTGCTTGCGTTCGTTGCCGATCTGCACGAATTCGGAACCGGGGCTGATGGTATCGGCCAGCGCGGCAAGCGGCGTCGCGAGCGCGCCGGCCCCGGCGAGCCCGCCCTTCGCCATGCCGAGCAGCACGACCGCGACGATCAGGATCGCCAGCGTCGCCGGGTCGGCCAATATGCTCATGCTTCGGGTTGGTCCGGAAGCCGCCAGTCGATCACGCCGCGCCCGTGCGCCTCGAGAAACGCATTCGCCTGACTGAACGGCCGCGAACCGAAAAAGCCGTTGTGCGCCGACAACGGTGACGGATGCGGCGCGCGCAGGATCAGGTGCGGACTTCCCGCGCCGAGCCCCGGCACATTCGCCGCCTTCTTCTGCGCATGGCTGCCCCACAGGATGAAGACCTTGGGCGCCGGATCGGCGGCAACCGTGGCGACGACCGCGTCGGTGAACTTCTCCCACCCCTTGCCCTGATGCGATGCGGCCATGCCGCTCTCGACTGTCAGGCAATTGTTGAGCAGCAGCACGCCCTGCTGCGCCCAAGACTTGAGATAACCGTGCGATGCCCGCGCGATGCCGAGGTCGCTCTGCATTTCCTTGTAGATGTTGACGAGGCTCGGCGGCGTCCGCACCCCCGGCTGGACCGAAAAGCAGAGGCCGTGCGCCTGGCCCGGCCCATGGTACGGATCCTGTCCAAGGATCACGACGCGCACATCCTGCGGCGGCGTCGCATCCAATGCCGCGAACCAGTCGCGCGGTCGCGGAAAGATCGCCTTTCCCTTTTCGCGCTCATCCGCCAGAAATTGCTTCAGCGCCGCCATATAGGGCTGCTCGAACTCGCCGCCGACGCGTGCGAGCCAGTCGCGATGCAGTTTGACCTCGGCCATGTCCGCGCTTCACCAGAGCGGCGCGGGCTTGTCCAGTCCCGTCGCCCCGCGAATGGCAGCAAACGACCGGTTGCGGACCTATCTCTCATCGTCATCCCGGACTTGATCCGGGATCCATAGCCGCACCATCGTATGGAACCCGGATCAAGTCCGGGATGACGAAGGAGAGGGAGCGAACGTCAACTCCCCACCCCCAAGGCAGCCGCCTAAATCTTCCCCCGCACGCTCACGAAGAAACGGCGGCCAAGGTAGTCATATTGCGTCCCGAACGCGGGTGCCTGACCGATCACCGGCGGCGTCGCGGTGACCACCGTCGAGACGCGCGGCGGCGGCGTGTCGAACAGGTTCGCGACCCCCAGGGTGATGCGGAAACGGTCGGCAACATCGCGGCTCAGCGACAGCGAATGATAGAAGGTCGCGGGCACGCTGACGTCGGGGCAGAACCGCCCGCCCGGCCGGAAGCTCGAGGTGCGGCATGCATCGCCGCCCTGCGCGCGCAGAAGGTCCTTCATGTTCGACGCCGCGCCGGTGACGTCGAGGCCGTAGAAGAGCGTCCAGCCATCCTTCATCCAGCCAAGGTTGAAGTCGCCGACCCACTTCGGATTGCCGATCTTGCCATTGTCGTCGATTTCGGTGCCGGGGAAGAGTTCGACCTTGTCCTCGATCTGCCAGGTCATCTGCGCGCGGAACGCGAGTGCGCCGAGATTGCCGAGATCCTGTTCGATCGCCATCGACAGGTCGACGCCGCGGTTGCGCTGGCGGCTGATATTGACGTAGCGGTCGGTGACGGTGGCGACGCTCTGCGCGTCGGGGCCGGCGGCCGTACGGGTGAACAGCCCGCAGAAGGCTTCGCTGGCGAAGTTTTCCGAATCATAGCAGCCGGTAAGGATGTTGCCTGCGCCGAGCAGCGTGATTTCGTCCTTCACCTTGATGTCGAAATAATCGATCGCAAGGCGCGTCTTGAAGCCGCCCCACAGAGCGCCCGACAGGTCGGGGGTCAGGATGACCGAAACCGTTTTCGCGGTCGAGGTTTCGGGCTTCAGCCGGCCGAGGCCGCCGCCCGAAGTGATCGTCGCGGGACCGATCCCGCCGGTATAATCGGGGGCGATGCCGTCGGCGGCGCAATTGTCGAAAACACGCTGGCTGATCGCGCCGGCCTGCAGGCGGGCCGCGGTCTGGATGCACGGATCGATGTCCTGCTGGCCGAGAAAACCCGTCTGGTCCTGAAGGAAGAGTTCGAACAGCGCCGGCGCGCGGAACGACGTGCCCCAGGTACCGCGGAAGCGCAGCCAGTCGGTCACCGCCCAGTCGGCGCCGACCTTCCACGTCGTATCGCTGAAATCATCCTTTGCGCCGGTGCGCGCGGTCGCCTCGACATGCGTGTAGCGCGCCGCGCCTGACAGCGTCAGCCGCTCGATCATCGGCACGCCTTCGAGCAGAGGCACTTCGATCTCGCCGAACAGCTCCTTCGACACCGTGCGGCCCGCGGTGATGCCCGCGGTCGTGAAATTCGCGACATTGCCCGCGCGCGTCGCTTCGCCCGGTGTGTCGCTGATTTCGTCGCGGCGGATATTCGCGCCGAACGCCGCGCCGACCGGTCCCGCAGGCAGATTGAACAATTTGCCCGTGACCAGCGCTTCGGCCGAGGTCTGTTTGAACAGCGTGCGCCCCGTTTCGCGGCCCGTCAGGAAGGCACGCTCTTCGGGGGTGAAATCGCCGCGCAGCACGCGCGGGTCGGTGAAGTCGACGTCGATGCAAGGGACGCCGCGGACCGCCGTAGCCGTGCCGACGCACGAGCGCGTCCGCAGCGTCTGTGACGCGACCGCATCCTGATAGATGACGTCCTGCGTATAGCGGGCGTCCGACCGGCTGTGCTGGCCGTGGACGTCCCATTTCCACCCGCCGCCAAACTCGCCGCGCAGCCCGAACACGCCGCGGTAATAATCGACGTCGGCCTGGCTTTCGGACTTCACGAGCACGCGCGGGCGCAGGATGACGTTGCCGGTGAATTCGCTATTGAGCGGATCGCCCATGTCACCCGGGTCGCAATTATATGCCGTCGGGTCGCAAAGGAAAAAGGGAAGCATCGACGCGCCGGTAAACTGCTGCAGCTCGATCCGCTGGAAGCCGTTGTTATGTGACTTGCGGTTGCTGAACAGGAATTCGCCATAGGCGGTGATGCCGTCGGTCACATCATAGGCGCCCTCGACGAAGGTGCTGATCCGGCTGACGCGCGAGAAGACGTCCGAATCCTGTTCGACCGGCTCGAACTGGTTGAGCGCGCCGGTCGACGGGCCGTCGAAATTGACCCCGAAGAAATTGTCGGGGCCGGAGACCCCGATCGGATTGTAGGCGTTGATCGGGATACCGACGCCGGCGAACTCATGGCCATATTGGCCGGCGAAGATCGGCTGCCCGTTCGGCGCGATCAGCCCGGGGCCAAAGGTCGGAAAGCCGTTTTCGTCGACCCCCGAAAAATCGCTGAACACGATCATATTGGCCTGCGTGCTGTTGCATGCAGGGCGCCCGGTTCGGAAATCGACGATATCGGCGCGGCTGCCGTCGGCCTCGCGCTTCAGATATTCCTCGGAACAGAACAGGAAGCCGCGATCGCGCCGCGTCAGATTCTGCTGGCGGAAATAGTCGACCGTCGCGAAGAAATGGCCGCGGTCGAACTTTTTGCCAAAGCTCGCGTCGACGCCATAGCTTTCGCCGCCGCCATGTTCGGTGATCGACGAAAAACCGCCGCCTTCGAAGCCGTCGAGATCGTCGCGAGTCAGGATATTGACCACGCCGGCAACGGCGTCCGAACCATAGATCGACGAAGCGCCGGTCTTGAGCACCTCGACCTGACGGACCACCGACAGCGGCAGCACGTTGAGGTCGAAGGGCGCGACCGAGCCGCGAATCCCCGCCGGACCCGCTCGGCGGCCGTTGACCAGTACCAGCGTCCGCTCGGCACCGAGCCCGCGCAGCGATACCGTCTGCACATCATTGCCGCCATTGGCGACGAAGCGGTTCGAGATCGCCGAGGTGATCTGGATCGATCCCTGCGCCGCCGGGACCTGCTGCAACACATCGGCAAGCTGGACCTGTCCCTGCAATTTCGCGATTTCCGGATCGATGATCTGGACCGGATCGGCGCTGGTGAACTCGCTCTTCGCGATGCGCGAACCGGTGACGATAATCTCGTCGCCGGTCTGGGCGATTGCGGGAGACGCGGCGAGCGCGGTCAGCGAGGCCGTCGCAGCGAGAAACACCTTGGGGCGGGTGCCCATCTTCATTTCCTGTCCGATTCTAGAGTTGATCCTGCCCCCCGGCGCGCCCGCATTAAGCCAAGGGCGTTTCAATATGGTTTACGCGCGGGTAACTCCCGTCGCCCCCGGCCCGCTTGTCGGGGCCGCGCCGTGCGGCTAGGCACGCTTCCGAAAAGACCGGGTGCGAAAGGATCACGCAATGGGCAAGACAATGGGCGAGGCTCTGGAGCGGCTCGAAGCGGTCGTCCACGACCGGATCGCTGCGGGCGAGGCCGCATCCTCCTATGTCGCGAGCCTCGCGGCGAAGGGCCGGGCCAAGATCGCGCAAAAGCTGGGCGAGGAGGCCGTCGAAACCGTCATCGCCGCGATCGGCGAGGATGATTCGGCGCTGATCGGCGAAGCGAGCGACCTCGTCTTCCACCTTTCGATCCTGCTCGCCGATCGCGGCCTGTCGTGGAACGACATCGCGGCCGAACTCGACCGACGCCACGGTGCGTCGGGCCACGCCGAAAAAGCCAGCCGGCCACAATAGGAGCTCTCCCATGCCGATCGACGCGACGCTTCCCTATGACGAGAGCAATATCTTCGCGCGCATCCTGCGCGGCGAGCTGCCGTCGAAGACCGTGTACGAGGACGAGTTCGCCCTCGCCTTTCACGACATCAACCCGCAGGCGCCGCTGCACATCCTCGTGATTCCCAAGGGGCGGTATGTCAGCTGGGACGATTTCTCGGAACGCGGCAGCGACGCCGAAATCGCGGGCTTCGTCCGCGCGGTGGGCAAGGTCGCGCGCGATCAGGGCCTCGTCGCGCCCGGCTACCGCCTGCTCGCCAATGTCGGTCCCGACAGCCATCAGGAGGTCCCGCACCTCCATGTCCATATTTTTGCGGGCCAGCCCCTTGGCCCGATGCTGGCGCGCTGACCTTTCGCCGCTGTCTATGACGGCGGTCACAGCGATTTCGCGAACTGCGACTAACCGTGTGCGATGCGCGGCAACGGGTGGACTCTGTCCCCTGTTTCCAGCAGGATAGCGGTTCGGACCGAAGCGGGGAGTTTGACGATGGGCAAGGGATGGCGCGCGCTGGCTACAGGCTTGGCCGGCAAGGCAAAACTGGCGCTGATCCTGCCCCTCACGCTCGCGATGGCCGCGACCGCCACCGCCGACACCGTGCCGCAGGTCACGCTCGCGACCCCCGGCTCGTCGGGCACCGGCGATGGCACGATCACGCGCTTCACCTTGCGCTTCTCCGAAGACATGGTCCCGCTCGGCGATCCCCGCGCCGCCGCGCCCGCGACCAACGACTGCAAGCTCCCGTCGTCATCCCGCTGGGTCGACACGCGCACCTGGGTGCTTGAATTCGACAAGCCGCTTCCGGGCGGCGTCGCGTGCCACATCGAGCTTCGCGACGGGCTCAAGACCGCGCGCGGCATCGCGGTCGCGGGCAACAGCCGTTTCGCGCTCGACAACGGCGGCCCTTCGGCGCGCGCCGTACTCGCGGGCGGCATGGACGGCGATATCGAGGAGCAGCAGATTTTCCTCGTCGCCACGAACGTCGCCGCCGATCGCGCCTCGGTCGGCCGCTTCGCCTATTGCGCGGTCGACGGCATCGGCGAGAAAGTCCCCGTCGACGTCCTGCCGCGCGAGACCGCGACCGAGATCCTGACCGGCCTCGGCGACAATAGCTGGTCGCGCCAGTCCTTCACCTATGACGCCGGCCTGCCGCAGCGCTTCCCCGCCGCGGGCGCCGACCGCGACGCCGCGCTCGAACGCATC
>NZ_DATMST010000248.1:0-3995 GCF_035565275.1 Sphingopyxis sp. | reverse complement strand
GAAGAGCGCTTCCTGCACCCGGAACAGCGTCAGGACCTGTGGTACGGCTCGGACATCGACGAGATGCTGGCCTGGATGCAGGCCTACGAGCCGGCCCAGGCGTCAAAGTGGATCGACGAGAAGCGCCGCGACGGCAGCGTTGATCGCCATCGCCACCAGCCCATGATCCCATCCGGGCAACAGCATCGTCCACAGTTGCTGCGCCTGTGGCAGCAGCAGGGCGAGATAGCCTGCCACGATCCCCGCAAAGACCCCCGCCGCGTGCGCGCGCTTCCAGGTGAAGGCGAAATAGACCCCCGGCGCGAGCATGCCGATCGCGGCATAGGCCGACAGCCCGATCTCGACGAGCGACTTCGATCCACCGAGCGTCAGCCAGACCGCGATGGCGGCAAAGACGATCATCGACAGGCGCGATGCGAGCAGCGATGCACGGTCGGAGAGATCGGGCCGCATCGGCAGCAGGATGTTGCGGCTGAAGATCGATCCTGCGGTGAGCAGCAGCACCGATCCCGGTACCAGCGCAAGCAGGCACGCCGTTCCCGCGAAGATGCCGACCGCCCACGCCGGATAGCGATCGGCGACGAATTGCAGCAGCACGGCATTGGTGTCGCCGCCCTCGGGCTGCGTGCCGGCGAGCAGTGCCGCAAAGCCGAGCAGGATGATGAAGAAATAGGACAGCGAATAGATCGGCTGCCAGATCGCGTTGCGCCGGATCGTCGCTTCGCTTCCCGCCGAGAAGCAGAGCTGGAACAGATGCGGGAGAATCCAGTTGCCAAGCGCGACGTTGAGCGCCGCGGTCATCAGCCAGACGGTCGACAGGCCGGCCCCGGGCTGGAGCCCCGGTAGCCGGCCGATGCCGGGAAACTGGTCCTGTGCCATATCATAGACGTCGAGCATCGACGCCGCGCCGACCTTCGACGCGACGGTCGCACAGAGCGCGACGACGATCAGCAGCATCAGCACGTCCTTCACCCCCGCCGCGAAGGCGGCCGAGCGCAGCCCGGCGAAATAGACGAAGGCGAGCATGATCGCGGCGGCGACCGTCGCCGCGGCCGCTGTCGAAACCTCGGGGCCCAGCGTCAACCGCACGATCAGGCTGAGCGCGACGATCTGGATCTGCACATAGATGATCAGCGCCGCGATCCCCGCGACACCGACCACGACGCCGAGCCAAGTCGCGCGATAGTGCGCAGCAAAGAAATCGGCCTGGGTAACCAGCCCGTATCGGCGCCCGGCATTCCAGATGCACGGCATCAGCCAGTAACCGATCGCCGCCGAGAGCGAGACCGAGGTGAAGGCAAGATAGGCGGGCGCGCCATGCGCCCATGCGAAACCCGAAATGCCCAGCACCGCGAAGGTCGTGTAGATCTCGCCGGCATTGAGGAACCAGAAGACGAGCACGCCGAAACGGCGGCCACCGACCGCCCATTCTGTGAGCGTACGCGCGCGCTCCTGTCGCCGCGCCGACAGCAGCGCTCCGGCCATCGTGCCCAGCACGACCGCGAGGGTGAGGGCGAGGATCAATGGCTTTCTCCCGCCTGTCCGGAGCTTTCGTCACCGTCCCCGAATTCGGGATGCCGGCGGTCGATCGCAAAGATGAAGGCGATGATCGCCGAGGTGACGAGGATTCCGGCCATCTGCCAGACCATCGGGAAAGGAAGCGAGAAGGGTCGCCACGCCACGTCGTTGACCAATGGAACCGCGCCGATCTGCCACAGGAAGGGGATGAGCAGCAGCCATCGATGGCGGCGCGAAACGGAGGGTGTTGCGGACAGCACTTCGGTTTCCGGGGACATGGGGTGTGGCATCCTCACGCTCGCCCGCCGCCCGATGCGATCCACGCGCGTATCTTCGCTTCGAGCACCTCCATCGGCAGCGCGCCGGTGTTCAGCACCTGATGGTGATAGTCGCGAATATCGAACGCGGTATCGAGCGCCTTCGCCGCCTCCTCGCGAAGCTGCCGGAATTTGAGCTCGCCGATCTTGTAGGCGCAGGCCTGCCCCGGATAGGCGATGTAGCGGTCGATCTCGACCACCACGTCGCGCGGCGCCATCGACGTGTTGTCCAGCATATAATCGATCGCCTGCTGGCGTCCCCAGCGTTTCGCGTGGATGCCGGTGTCGACGACAAGCCGGACCGCGCGCAGCATTTCCATGTCGAGATGACCGAACATCTGCATCGGGTCGGTGAACATGCCGAGTTCGGGGCCGAGCGATTCGGCGTAAAGGCCCCAGCCTTCGGTATAGGCCGTGGCCTGCCCGTGCCGGAGCAGCGGCGGCAGCGCGGCATTTTCGATCGCGAGCGTCAGCTGGAAATGATGCCCCGGAATCCCTTCGTGCAACGTCAGCGTCTCGAGCGTCGGGATCGGCCGCGTGTTCAGCATCGACATGTTGAAAAAGAGGATGCCCGGCGACACGCCGTCGGGCGGTCCGGGGCGGTAATATCCGGTGCCGCGCTGGTCACCGAGCGCGGGCAGCGGGCGGACTTCGAACGGCGCCTTGGGACGATCGTGGAAAAGCCGCGGGATCGCCGGCCAGATTTTCGCCTCGATCGCCTCGAACCGCGCGAGCAGTTCGGCGGGGGTTTTGCAATAATATCGGGGGTCGGTGCGGACATGTTCGAAAAAGGCCTTGAGGTCGCCCGCAAAGCCCGCTTCGGTGCGGATCTTTTCCATCTCGCTGCGGATCCGCGCGACTTCGGACAGGCCGAGCGTGTGGATGTCGTCGGCCGAGCGCGTCGTCGTCGTGTGCCGCGCGAGATTCCAGTCGTAGAGGGCGGGCCCGTCCTTCATCGCCCACAGACCCGGCGCGTCGGGCGCGTCTGCCAGATAGCTATCGCGCAGATAGGTGCCCCAGGCACGGTAGGCAGGGTAGACCTTGTCGCTGATCGCGGCGCGGAACGCTGCCGTTATCCGGGTGCGTTCGGCGGGGGTGAATGTGTCCGGCATCCGGTCGATACCCGACCAGAAGGGGCTTTTTTCAGCCGGGAGCGCTAGCATTGCGTCAACCTGCGCAAGGATATTGGTGACGATGATCTTCGGTTGCAGATAACCTTCGGCCCGGCCTTCCTTCAATCGGGCGACGGTGCTGTACATATAGTCCACGAAACCGTCGATGCGTGCGAGGGCATCGTCATAGTCGCGGGCGGTCGCGAACGGCGCCGCCCCGCCTGACAGAAAGTCGGGGAACTCGACGTGCAGACCGAAAGAGGGGTTGAGCGGTGCCTTGCGCTGCACGGCGAACAGGCCGCTGTCGAACAGCGCGAGCATCTGGCGCGTCTTGTAGTCGAACACATCGTAAGCGATGCGATCGACCGGCGACAGTGTCGCGCGATCGATCCGGCGGAGCGCGGCAAGGTCGCGCGTCTTGTTGGCGCGCAGGGTCGCGCCATAACTGTCGCTCAGCGGATCGACGAAAAGGGGGCCGCCTGTTCCACCGCCGTTGCGGGCCGCGCGCAACGGATCGAGGGCGGCATCGGCGGCCTCGCTCCGATCGAGAAGCGCGCGCAGCGCCTCCGCACTTGAACCCGTCTTTGCGAAGCCATGTAGCGGGCTCAGCGCGCTGGCCGCCATCATCCCGATCACCGCGCGGCGCGCGAGCTGGAATGGCCGTGTATGATGCATGATCGAGTCCCCGCCTTGTTTTCGACTTGTTGCATGATCGTGTCGTGACGCGGCCAGAATGCA
Source organism: Sphingopyxis sp. (assembly GCF_035565275.1). GTDB lineage: Bacteria > Pseudomonadota > Alphaproteobacteria > Sphingomonadales > Sphingomonadaceae > Sphingopyxis. The sequence continues at coordinate 310 of NZ_DATMST010000248.1, read as the reverse complement.
ACCGGGTGTCGCGGCAGGGGCTGATCGGCGTGTCCGGCCGTGAAGCGGCGGAAAGCTGCGATTTTCCGCGTTTATCGTTGTCGTTTCTGAAAGCTTGTTGAAGTTACGTTGCGTTTCTTGCAACAAACTCGCGCCTTCTTGCGCATTGTTTTCTTGAGCCATTGCCGCAGGTTCGGTGCCAGATAAAGGGAAGGGCGATTAATGATACGACTGCATGCCGCGCCGGCGCTTGCCGCATTCATGGGACTTTTTGCTGCATCGGCGGCGGCTCAGCCGGCCGAGGCGCCTGCGGCCGCGCCGCTGACCGCGC
>NZ_DATMST010000247.1:0-14876 GCF_035565275.1 Sphingopyxis sp. | reverse complement strand
CGTGGCGTCGCGGCGGCGCGGGTGCCGCGCCGGCTTTCCAGCACAGGCTCGCGGGGCGGATGACGCGCCCTTTCGCTATCGCGAACGCGATATGGCGCGCGGGTGAGACCCCCCGCACGGCAGGAGTCATGACGGGGATGGCATCGCTTTTCCCGCCGCTGGTTCGCATGATGTCGCGCGCGACGCGGATCCACCCCGGCTGATCGCCGCCCCCTTGCAGCGATGCGCCGCCGGGCCGATATTATGACCAGCAGCGATGCGCCGGAAACCGGCCCATCCGTAGGAGGCAGTCATGACCGATCCGAAGACCGAAAAGACGCTCGACAAGCAGCTGGACCCGATGGCGCACCATGTGCTGCGCGAAGGCGGCACCGAGCGGGCGTTCACGGGCAAATACACCGACCACAAGGGCGACGGCGTCTATCGCTGCGCCGGGTGCGGTGAACCGCTATTCGACAGCCGAACCAAATATGACAGCGGGTCGGGCTGGCCGAGCTATACCGCGCCCGCCGGCGACACCGCGGTCAGCGAACTGCGCGACACCAGCCACGGCATGGTCCGCACCGAAGTGCGCTGCGCGAAGTGCGAAGGCCACCTTGGGCACGTCTTCCCCGACGGCCCCGGACCGACGGGTCTGCGTTATTGCATCAACAGCGCGGCGCTTGACTTCGAAGGGCGCGGGCAGGATGAGGCGCAGACCGGCAACGGCTGAACCCAGCTGCGCCGACTGACGCATCAGGGGCGCAGTGAGGGAAGGAAAACGGGCTTTGCGCCGCGAAAGACAGCAAGCTTCGTCGAATAAATCGTCATCGTCCAGCAAACGCAACAGCACGCCCGGCGGCGGGTCGCCGCGCTGGCGGCTGTGGCTCGGCCGGGCCGTCCGCTGGGGGCTTGGCCTTGCAGTCGTCGGCCTTGTCGCGCTTGCGGTCGCAGTCGGGATCGCGGTGCAGCGAATGCCCAGCTTCGAGGAGCTCAAGAAATCGCCGGCGGGGCAGACGATCCGCGTTCGCGCCGCCGACGGCACTGTCTTCCTGTCGCTCGGCCCCAATTACGGCCGCTGGCTGAGTCTGCGCGAAACGCCGCAGGTAATGCAGGACGCGATGGTCGCGGTCGAGGACCGGCGCTTTCGCTATCACCCCGGGCTCGACCCCGTCGGGATGGCGCGCGCCGCGATCGTGGCGGTCCAGAACCGCGGCAGCGGGCGGCGCCTGCAGGGCGCATCGACGATCACGCAGCAGCTCGCCCGCAATATCTTTCTGTCGAACAGCTATGATTTCAAGCGCAAGGCGCGCGAGATGATCCTCGCGCTCGCGCTCGAATGGAAATTCTCGAAGGACCAGATCCTCGAGCTTTACCTGAACAAGGTATATTTCGGCGGCGGCAGCTATGGCATCGACGCCGCGTCGAACAGTTTCTTCGGCCATAGCGCGACCGAAATGTCGCTATCCGAAGCCGCCGTGGTCGCGGGACTGGTGAAAGCCCCATCGCGCTATTCGCCCACCGCCGATGCACAGGCCGCATTGGGCCGCGCCGGTGTGGTGCTGAGCGTGATGGTCGATGCCGGGGTCATCACGCAGGCGCAGGCCGACAGCGCCGAGCCCGCCAATGTCCAGCTCGCCAAGGAAACCGGACAGAACAGCGCGCGCTATTTCAGCGATTGGGCGCTGCCGCAGCTCGACATGCTGATCGACGAGGGTAGCGAGGCGCTCGACGTCTACACCACGATCGATCTTGGCATGCAGCGCGCCGCGACTGCGTCGATCCAGGCGAACACCCCGCGCGGGGTGCAGGGCGCGCTTGTGTCGCTCGACCGCGACGGCGCGGTGCGCGCGATGGTCGGCGGCACAGACTATGTCGCTTCCAATTATAACCGCGCGACACAAGCGCTGCGCCAGCCGGGATCGGCGTGGAAATTGTTCGTCTATATGGCCGCGCTCGAGGCAGGATATAAGGTGAATGACGCGGTCGTCGACGAACCGGTGACGATCAACGGCTGGAGCCCGCGTAACTCGTCGGGACGCTTCTCCGGCACGATGGATCTGCGCAGCGCCTTTGCCTATTCGGTCAATACCGTCGCGGCGAAGCTGGGCGACGAAGTCGGCTTTTCCTCTGTCGCCAACATGGCGCGCCGGTTCGGGATCACGACGCCGGTCAACACCCATCCGTCGATGGTGCTGGGCAGCGCCGAGGTCCGCGTAATCGACATGACTGCCGCCTTTGCTGCGGTCTCGCGTGGCGGCGTGTCGGTCCAGCCCTATGGCATCACCAAGGTGACGACGGCGAGCGGCGGGCTGCTCTATCAGCGCCCCGCCGAGCGCGGGCAGACGCTCGTCGACCATTGGGTCGCCGCGGGGATCACCGACCTGCTCCAGACCGCGGTCAACACCGGCACCGGCAAGGCGGCGCAGATCGGCCGCCCGGTCGCGGGCAAGACGGGGACGACATCGAGCAACAAGGACGGCTGGTTCCTCGGCTTTTCCAGCGGAATCACCACGGGCGTCTGGATGGGCCGCGACGATGCCAAGCCGGTCGGAGGTCTGCAGGGTGGCCGCGCGCCGGCAAAGGCCTTTGCCGACTATATGCGCGTCGCGGTCGCGCGCCGGCCCGTTGAGCAGTTCGACACCCAGGTCGTGCTGCCCGAATGGCAACTCGAGGATGAGGGCGAAGCCTATATGGGCGAGCCGGGCGAAGGCGGGCTGGTTGACGAGAATGGCATGCCGATCGAGCTGCCTGCACCCGCGCCGGTCCCCGACGCCGACGCGCCGCCGCCGCAGCAGCAGCAGGAGGATGGTCCGGTACTGAACCAGCAATGGATCGAGGAACAGACCGGCCGCCGGCCGCCCCCCACCAACGGCAGCACACCCAAGACCGGCGTGGCGCCGACGCCGAAGGCTCCCCCGCCTGCCACGAAGAATACGCCGCCGCGCCCCGGCGAGGGCATTTACTGATGGCGGAATAAATTTCCGCTGATCTGAAAAGGTTCTTCGCGGAGGCGGGAGCCTGCCGGTTCCATTTCGGACCGCCCGGCAATCCGTCAAGCTCAGGCGAAGCGATAACGGTGGAGCCCGCGTCCTTCGCGGCGCAGCCAGCCACGCGCTGCGGCGACGTCACCATCGTGCAACTCGTCGACCAGCGCGTGAAAGGCGGGGCCATGGTCCATATGCCGCAAATGCGCGACCTCGTGCGCCACCGTCGCGCGGCGAACATGATCGGGCGCCATCACCAGCCGCCAGCTGTAGCGAAGATCGCCATCATGCGTGCAACTGCCCCAGCGGCTGCGCGGGTCACCAACCCCGACCCGGCCGACGGACAGGCCCGCCGCCGCCGCGATTTCGCGGCTCTCGCGCTCCACCAGGTCGAGCGCCTGCCCCTTCAGCCAGCGTTCGATGCGGCGCCCCACGGTTTCCGGCGGGCCGCCGACGCTTAGGCTATCGTCATCGAGGCGGATCGCGCGCGGCGCCGTGGGCGCCCAGTCGATCCGAAAATCGATGCCGCGGAACGGTACCGACGCCCCCGGGCCGACAAGTACCGGCAGCAACGCCTTGCCGACCTGTTCGACCAGCCACGCCTGTTGCTCGCCCGCCCATTTGAGCGCGGCGCGCTCGCTGGCGCGGCGCGGGACCGTCAGCCGGAGCTCGCCGCGCGCGGCATCGAAAACGAGGCGGTAACGGCGCGATTGAGCATGGCGCACGACGCGCACCGGCCAGGCGTCATCGCCGACCCGGATGTGCGGGCCGTCGGGCGCGAAGTCAGACGATGCGTTCGACAAGATGATTCTCGAGCGGCCCGGCGACCTCCTCGCCAACCGTCCAGCCGACGATCGATTCGCCGGCGCGATGCACCGCGGTCCGGTCCCCGCAAACCAGATAGTGCCATTCGGGTAAGGGTTCGCCCTCGGCGCGCAGGCGATAGGCGCAGGTCTGCGGCAACCACTCTATATCGGCGACCTTCGCTTTCGTCAGCGTCAGGCAGTCGGGGACATGGCGGCGGCGGTGCTTATAGTCGCCGCAGCGCGCGGTTTCGAGGTCGAGCAGCCGGCACGCGACATTGGTCGGATAGATGCGGCCGGTATCCTCATCCTCCAGCTTGTGAAGACAGCATTTTCCGCACCCGTCGCACAGGGCTTCCCACTGGCCGGCGTCGAGGCTGGCGAGCGGCGCTTCCCAGAAGGGGCGCTCCGATGTCGCCCCCGCCGCCATCACTTCACCCATTTCGCCAGTTCGGCGGCGACCTTGTCCGGCGCGCCCTCGTCGGGATCGGTCGACGGATCGTCGAGCGGAAGCAGCGCGAGCGGCTTGCCTTCGGGATCCATCAGGAAAGCAAGCTGGCTGTGCGCCATCAGATAGCGGTCGGGCGCCGAGCCGGGCACCTTGTTGTAGGTGACGACATAGGCCTTCGCCACCGCGGCGATCTGTTCGGGGGTGCCGGTTAGGCCGAGCAGGCGCGGATGATATCGCGCGACGAAGGGCTTCAGCGCTTCGGGCGTGTCGCGCGCGGGATCGACGGTGATGAAGATCGGGGCGATCTTCGCGCCGCGCGCCGCGTCGTTCTTTTCGAACTGCGACAGACCGCGCATCAGCTTTTGCAGATCGACCGGGCAGATGTCGGGGCAGAAGCTGTAACCGAAATAGACGAGGCGATATTTGCCCGCGAAATCGGTATCGCGGACGGTCTTGCCGCTCTGATCGGTGAGCGTGAAGGCGCCGCCGATTCGCGCGCCTTCGAGCGGCGGTTTTGCGGGAGCGGAGTCCGCGGCGCCGTTGCATCCGGCCAGCGCCGCACCAAAAGCGAGGATCAGGCTTGCGCGGACAAGCTTTTGTCCCATATCTGCGATATTCATCATGCGGCCAGCCTTGGTCGGCTGGCCGCCGAAAATCAACCATTGTCGTTGCGCGAGCGGCGGACAAATTGCCCCAGGGGTCGCCCGATCATGTTCCGACGCGTGGAATTTCGCCTCGCTTCTTTCCTTCTGGTCCTGTCAGCGGCGCTCGGTCTCGTCCACGCGCCCGCGCAGGCCCAGTTCCGCGGCGGCTACGCCTTTCTGCAGGCGGTCGACAGCCGCGACGGGAACAAGGCGACTGACGCGCTGAAGGGCGATCCGTCGCTGATCAACACGCGGCATCCCGATAATGGCGAAACCGCGCTCGCCATCGTCACCAAGCGTCGCGATATCACCTGGGTTCGTTTCCTGCTCAGCAAGGATGCCGATCCGTCGATCGCCGACCGGCAGGGCGTAACCCCGTTGATGCACGCGGCGCTGCTCAATTTCGCCGACGGCGCGCAGACATTGCTCGATGGCAAGGCGCCCGTCGACCAGGTCAACCGGCGCGGCGAAACCGCCCTGATCCTCGCGGTTCAGTCGAAGAACATCGCGATGGTTCGTCTGCTCGTTCGTAGCGGCGCCAATCCCGACAAGGCTGACCATGTCGCCGGCATGTCGGCGCGTGACTATGCCAAACGCGATGACCGGACAGGTCAGATCGTCGCGATTCTCGATACCAAGGCTGACGCGCCGACGCGCGAATTCGGACCGAGCATCGGGCCCAATTGATCATCGAGATGTGATAATTGCATTGACGATCACATTATAGTGTGAGACATGCGTGTCATGTCACCACAACTCATCGATCGTATCCGCGCCATCGTCACCGACGGCACCATGTCACGCTCGGGCCTCGCCCGCGCGGCGGGTCTCCATGCCAACAGCCTGCGCGATCTCGATTCGCCCGGCTGGAACCCGACCGCCGACACCCTGCGCAAGCTCGAGAACTGGCTCGCGACCGGCAGCGACCTGTCGCCGATGGCCAGCCCCGAGGAAATCATCGCCGAGGCACGCAACGGCCGCATGTTCATCCTTGTCGACGACGAGGACCGCGAAAATGAAGGCGACCTCGTCATTCCGGCGCAGATGGCGACTCCCGACGCGATCAACTTCATGGCGACCCACGGTCGCGGCCTGATCTGCCTGACGCTCACGAAGACACGCGTCGATACGCTGGGGCTCGAATTGATGAGCCGCCAGAACGGGACGCGGCACGAAACCGCCTTCACCACCTCGATCGAGGCGCGCGAAGGCGTGACCACGGGCATTTCGGCGGGCGATCGCGCGCGCACCGTCGCGGTCGCGATCGACGCCGGCAAGACCCGCGACGACATCGTCACCCCCGGTCATATCTTTCCGTTGATTGCGCGCGACGGCGGCGTGCTGGTGCGCGCCGGCCATACCGAGGCGTCGGTCGATATCGCCCGGCTCGCGGGGCTCAATCCCTCGGGCGTGATCTGTGAGATCATGAACGACGACGGCACGATGGCGCGGCTTGACGACCTCGTCCCCTTTGCGCGGCGCCACGGGTTGAAGATCGGCACGATCGCCGACCTGATCGCCTATCGCAACCGCAGCGACCGCTTGGTCGAATGCGTGTCCGACGATCCGTTCGAATCGGATTATGGCGGCGACTGGCGGCTGAAATCCTATCGCAACAAGATCGACGGCACGGTCAACCTGGTGCTTCAGAAAGGTCCCGTCGATCCCGAGGGCGTCACGCTGGTGCGCATGCACGCCGTGTCGATCTTCGACGACATCATGGGCCGGCCGGGACCGAAGAAGCGCCGCCTGCAGCGGTCGATGGATGCGATCGGCGAGGCGGGCGCCGGCGTGATCGTGATGCTGATGCGTCCGCTGCCAGGATCGGCCGATGCCGACGCGATCCCGCCCGCGAACGGTGGCATGGACCTGCGTACCTATGGCATCGGCGCGCAGATTCTTGCCGATCTTGGCGTCCATGCGATGGAACTGCTCACACCCACCCACAGCAATATCGTCGGTCTCGAAGGCTATGGCCTGTCGGTCGTCGGCGAACGCCCCATTCCCGGAGAAGCCGCATAATGGCACATGTCCTGATCGTCGAAGCCCGCTTCTATTCGCATCTCAACGACATGCTGCTGGATGGTGTGCGCAGCGCGCTCGAAGCCGAAGGCCATAGCCACGACACGGTGACCGTTCCCGGCGCATTGGAGGTGCCCGCGGCGATCTCGCTCGCCGCCGACAGCGGGCGGTACGACGCCTATGTCGCATTGGGCGTCGTGATCCGCGGCGAGACCTATCATTTCGAGGTGGTGTCGAACGAAAGCGCGCGCGGGATCATGGCGCTGACGCTTGACGGTCTCGCGATCGGCAACGGCATCCTTACCGTAGAGAATGAAGAACAGGCGCTTGCGCGCGCCGACAAGACGCGCAAGGATAAGGGCGGCGAAGCGGCAAAGGCCGCGCTCGCAATGCTGGCCCTCAAGGAGCAGTTCGGTATTGGTTGATCGTCCGCCTCCCAGCCGCTTTTCCGTCGTCGAACGCGGCGGGCGACTGGTGGTGATCGACAGGGAAACCGGCCAGACGCCGCTGAGCGCGGCCGAGCGCATGGACCTTCACGATCGGAAACTGGGCGTCGAACCGATCCGGCCCGCGCGGGCGGGCCGGGCGGGCCCCCCCGATATGTTGCCTGCTACGCGCGCCGAATCGGGACCGAACGCCGACCCGGCGCCGGTGCAGCAGGCACCCGTGGTTGCTGTGGCAGCGTCCGGCAGCGGGAAGGACCGCTTGGCGGCCGCGATCGCCGAACGCAACAAAAGGCCGTGGAGCTCGCGATCGGGTGGCAGGCCGGCGCTGACATCCGATCCGGCCCCCGCTCGGGCTGTGGGCCGCCCGGCACCGCAAGCCGGCGGTACGCGCAGGAAGATCGTCACCGGCAAATGGTGGGATAGCAAGGGGCCGCGCACGATAGAGCTGGGGGTCAAGGGCCAGCAGGTGCTCAGCAGCGGCTTTGCCACCCTGTTTGTCGTCGTAATGGTCGCGGCGATTGTCGCACTTTTCCTTGCGCCGGTGCTGCTGTTCGCGGCCGCCTTTCTGCTCTTCCGTTTCGGCGCCAAGGTTCTTGGCCCCATCGGCGCCGGCCTCATCGACAAGGCGCTCGCGGAAAAGGGATAGCGGCCCCCCCCATGGCACCCATGGGGAGGATCGGCCAGCGCGTTACGCCGTCACCAGCGCCGGATAGTCGGTATAGCCTTCGCGCCCCGGCGAATACCAGGTCTGCGGATTGTCGGCCGCCCATTCGGCCCCGCTCCGGATGCGTCCGACCAGATCGGGGTTGCCGATGAACGGACGGCCAAAGGCGATCGCGTCGGCCGCGCCGCTCGCAAGCGCTTCCTCGGCGAGCGCAACATCATAGTCGCTATTGAGGATCAGCGGGCCCTTGAAGGCTCGGCGGATTGCGGGCGACTGCTTCGGCACATCGGTTCGCCCGAAGGTTCCTCCGGGCCCGGGTTCGCGCAGTTCGAGGAAGGCGATGCCGAGCGTGTCGAGCGCGGCCGCGGCGGCAGGGAACAGCTTTTCGGGCGCGCTGTCGTCGACACCCTGCGTCTCGCCATTGGGCGACAGGCGTACTGCGACGCGATCCTTGCCCCAGACGCCGATCAGGGCCTCGCTTACCTCGCGGAGCAGGCGGATGCGATTTTCGACCGAACCGCCATAATCGTCGTCGCGCAGATTGCTGTTGTCGCGCAGGAACTGGTCGATCAGATAGCCGTTGGCGGCGTGCAGTTGAACGCCGTCGAAACCGGCACGCTTCGCATTTTCAGCGGCTTTGACATAATCGGCAATGACGCGTGGGATTTCGCCGGGCTCGAGCGGACGTGCGACCTCATATTCGAAGCGGCCGACCGGCGTGTGTGCCTTGCCGGGCGCCTGCGTCGCCGAAGCCGAAACCGGAGGCTTGCCATCGTTGAACACCGAATGGACGATGCGGCCCATGTGCCAGAGCTGTGCGACGATGCGACCGCCTGCGGTATGCACCGCTTCGGTTACCGGCTTCCAGCCTTCGACCTGCGCATCGGTCCACAGCCCCGGTGCGTTCGGCCAGCCGAGACCTTCCTGCGAAATGCCTGTCGCTTCGGAGATAATAAGCCCCGCCGAGGCGCGCTGGCGATAATAGTCGCGCGCGAGCTCGTTTGGCACGAAACCCGGGCCGGCCCGGCCGCGGGTCAGCGGCGCCATGATAATGCGGTTGGGCGCCGCGATGGCACCCAGTGAAATCGGATCGAACAGTGATGCGGCCATATTTCCTCCACGCCTCGTTTTTTGCGTTTCATTTTTTGGTGGCGGCCCCGATGGTCGCCGCTATGGCCCGCGAAGCTATGGACGCCCCGGCGCCAAGGCAATGGTGAGTAGCAAAAGAAAATCTAAATGACGGCGAAGAAGGAAGGCATCGACGACGCGCGAGCCGCCCCGACGGGTACCGGCCGTTGGGCCTTCGCAGCGCTGCTCGCGGGGAATATCGCGCTGTCGCTCGGCGCGACGCTGGTGCGGCTCGCCGACACCGGGCCGACCGCGTCGGCCTTCTGGCGCATATTGCTCGCGCTCCCGCTGCTCTTGCTGTTCGGTTGGCGCGAAAGCGGAGGGCAGCTGCCATCGCGCCCTGCGATGGGGATTGCCGTCATGGCGGGCATCTTCTTCGCGATCGATCTCGCGACCTGGCATATAGGCATCCTGCACACCAAGGTCGCGAACGCGACATTGTTCGGCAATTGCGCCAGCCTGCTCCTCATCTTGTGGGGGGTGTTTCTCACGCGCTCGCTGCCGCGCGGCTGGCAAGCCATCGCGGTACTGCTGGCGTTCGCGGGCTCGGCGCTTCTGATGGGGCAAAGCTACGAAATGTCGAGCGATTATCTGCTCGGCGATTTGCTGAGCTTGCTCGCCGGCTTTTTCTATACCTGTTACGTCATATTGATGCAGCGCGTGCGCGGCGCGATGGCGCCGTGGACCGCACTCGGCATCGCATCGGTCGTCTGTGTGCCGGTTCTGCTCGGTACCGCGCTCGCGCTCGGCGAGACGATCATGCCGCACAACTGGACCCCTCTGATCATATTGGCGATGACGAGCCAGGTCATCGGGCAGGGCCTGATGATCTGGTCGCTGCCGCGTTTTTCGCCGCTCGTGCTCGGCCTCACGCTGCTCATCCAGCCGGCGATCGCGGCCGCCGCGGGCTGGATGATATTCGGCGAACAGCTTGGCCCCATCGACATCCTCGGTGGCATGCTGGTCGGTGCGGCGCTTGTACTGATTAGGTTGCCGAGCCGCCGCGCGCAGCCTATCTGATCGTCATGGCCTCCATCCTTCCCGCCGACCCGACCCTCGACGAAATTCGCGCCGCGCTGGCGCCGCTGATTGCATCGTCGGCCGCGTTCGACGGCTTTGGCGCCGCCGCGCTCGAAGATGCGGCGCAGCGGGCCGCCGTCGACCCCGACGTCGCACGGCTTGCCTTCCCTGGCGGCGCGCGCGACATGGTCGACGCATGGTTCGCCGACATCGATGGGCGGATGGAACAGCGCTGGCCCGCCGAAAAGCTCGCGACGCTCAAGATTCGCGAACGCATCACGGCACTGGTCGAGGCGCGCATTGATCTGCTCGCTCCCGAGCGCGAATCGCTGCGCCGCGCGCTCGCGCTTCTCGCGCTGCCGACCAACGCGCCGCATGCCGCCAGACTCGGCTGGCGCGCCGCCGATCATATGTGGCGGCTCGCGGGCGATACCGCGACCGACTATAATCACTACAGCAAGCGCGCGATTCTCGCGGCGGTCTACGGCTCGACGATGGCCGTGTTTTTGAACGACGAGAGCGAGGGCTTCGCCGAAACGCGCGCTTTCCTCGCGCGCCGTATCGATCAGGTGATGCGTTTCGAAAGCTGGAAGCATCGTCGCGCGGCCCGCGGCATCGAGCGCCCGAGCCTCGCGCGCTTTGTCGGGCGGCTGCGCTATCCGGGACGGTAATCGGTTTCGATAAAGAACTAGCGCGAAGCGGCCGTTATTGATAATCGCTCGCAAATGACTGCTTTGCTCGACAAGTCGCCGCTCGGCGCCCGGGTGCGAATTGCCCGTATCGACTGGAATGCCATGTCCGACGACGAGGGACGGCGCTTGCGCGAATTCGGCCTGATGGAAGGGTGCGAAGTCACGCCGCTGCATCGCGGCAGCATCTTTTCGCGCGACCCGCTCGCGCTCACCGTCGGTCGCATGAAGGTGATCATCCGCGCGCGACAGGCGGCGGCGATCGAAGTGGAGCCGGCGGCATGACCGGCGCCATTCCCTCGATCGCGCTCGTCGGCAATCCGAACGCCGGCAAGTCGAGCCTGTTCAACGCATTGACCGGCGCGAGGCAGAAGATCGCCAATTATCCCGGCGTCACGGTCGAGCGGAAGGCGGGGCACGCCAGCTTTGCCGATGGCCGCCCGATCTCGCTGATCGACTTGCCCGGCACATACAGCCTGACCCCCGCCAGCCTCGACGAGGCGGTGACGCGCGACGTCGTGCTCGGCAAACAGGATGGCGAGAAGCGTCCCGACGCGATGATCGTCGTGCTCGATGCCGCGAATCTCGACAACCATCTGTGTTTCGCGCTCGAACTGCTTTCGCTGGGTCTGCCGACTGTGGTCGCGCTCAACATGGTCGACCTCGCCGAACGTGACGGGCTGACGCTCGACGCCGAACGCCTGTCGAAAGAGCTGGGCGTGCCGGTCGTGCCGACGGTTGCGGTCCGCAAGCGCGGCCTGACCGACCTGCTCGCCGCCGTCGACGGCGCGATCCGGACGCATGAGCCGCACGCCGCCGTCGGGCCCGTCAAGGCGAACGATGCCTCGCTGCACCAGCGAGCCAGGACGATCGCGCGCGCCGCGGTCGTCAGTGAAACGCCGGTACGCCGCTGGACACAGCGGGTCGACAATGTGGTGCTGCACCCCATCGCTGGACTCGCCATCTTGCTCGCGCTGATGTTCGTGATGTTTCAGGCGGTCTATGCCGCCGCCGAGGCGCCCGCCGACTTCCTCGAAGGCGGGATCGGCGTGCTGCAGCAATGGGTGATCGCCACCTTCCCCGACAATTTCCTGCGCGGGCTGGTGGTCGAGGGGCTGCTCGCGGGCGTCGGCGCGGTCGTCGTCTTCCTGCCGCAGATTCTGATTCTCTTCCTCTTCATCCTGCTTCTGGAAGCGTCGGGCTACATGACGCGCGCCGCCTTCCTGATGGACGGGCTGATGGGCAAGGTGGGGCTGTCGGGGCGCGGCTTCATCCCGCTGCTGTCGAGCTTCGCCTGCGCGGTTCCCGGCATCATGGCGACACGCGCGATCCCCGACGAAAAGGACAGGCTGACCACGATCCTGATCGCGCCGCTGATGACGTGTTCGGCGCGGCTGCCGGTCTATGCGCTGATCATCGCCGCCTTCATTCCGAATACGACGGTTGGGGGATCGCCGGTCGGGCTGCAGGGTCTGGTGCTGTTCGGACTTTATCTCGCGGGCATCGTCGGCGCACTTGTCGTCGCCTATGTCCTGCGCCGCACCGTCGCGAAGGGCAGCGCGGCGGGCTTCATGATGGAAATGCCGCGCTATCAGATGCCGCAACTGCGCGACATCGCGCTCGGCCTGTGGCAGCGCGCGTGGATCTTCCTGCGCCGCGCCGGCACCATCATCGCGATGACCACGGTCGTGCTGTGGCTGCTGCTCACCTTTCCGCAGGCGCCCGAAGGCGAGAGCCAGGTCGAATATAGCGTCGCCGGCCGCATCGCGAGCGGGCTGGAGGTGGTCGTCAAGCCGATCGGTTTCAACCATGATATCGCGCTCGCGCTGATCCCGGCGATGGCGGCGCGAGAGGTCGCGGTGTCGGCGATGGCCACAGCCAATGCCATCGACGCGGGCGACGACGAAGACGCGATGGCGCAGTCGCTCGGCGAACGGCTGCAAGGCAAATGGAGCCTCGCCACCGCGCTCGCGTTCCTCGCTTGGTTCGTTTTTGCGCCGCAGTGCATTTCGACGATTGCGATCACCCGCCGCGAGACCAACGGATGGAAATGGCCGATGTTCATGGTTGGCTATTTGTTCCTGCTCGCCTATGCCGCTGCTGGTATCACGTATTGGACGGCCGTCGCCTTCGGACTCGGCTGATCCTTCCAACTTTTTAGCGGAGCGGAGCGGCGGATGGCTGGCAGCGTCAACAAGGTAATTCTGATCGGCAATCTCGGTGCCGATCCCGAAATCAAGTCGTTCCAGAACGGCGGCAAGGTCGCGAATCTCCGCATTGCGACGTCCGAGCAGTGGAAGGACCGGATGACCGGCGAGCGCAAGGAGCGCACCGAGTGGCATCAGGTCGTGATCAACGGTGAAGGGCTGATCGGCGTCGTCGAGCGCTACCTCAAAAAGGGCTCGAAGGTTTATATCGAAGGCTCGCTGCGCACCCGCAAATGGCAGGACCGCGACGGCAACGACAAATATACGACCGAGATCGTGATCGCGGGCATGGGCGGCACGCTGACCATGCTTGACGGCGCGCCGGGCGGCGGCGGTTCGCGCGGCGGCGGCGGTGACGAGTGGAGCGGCGGTTCGTCGGGCGGTGGCTCAGGCGGCGGCTGGAACCAGGGTGGCGGCGGAAGCTCGGGCGGATCGTCGGGCGGCTTTGGCGGCGGTTCGAGCGGTGGCGGGCGTCCGCCCTTCGACGACGATCTGGACGACGACGTTCCGTTCTGAGGACGGATTCTAAGCGATGACGGATCTGATCACCGCCGCGGATGTCGCGCGCGGCGTATGCCGGCTGTTCGCGCAGGCGGGTCTGGTCGCGATCCCCGAGGTGCCGCTGCCCAACGGGCGGCGCACTGACCTTACCGCGATCGATGCCAAAGGGCAGATCACGATCGTCGAGATCAAGGTCAGTCGCGCTGACCTGCACGGCGACGGTAAATGGCCCGACTATTGCGAGTGGTGCGACCGCTTCTATTGGGCGCTCGCATCGGGGCTCGACCCCGCGATTCTCGAGACCGAGGGCTACCGCCGCGAAACGTCCGGGCTCATCGTCGCCGACCGCTATGGCGCGGCGGTCGTGCGCGAAGCCGCGAGCTGCAACCTCGCCCCCGCGCGGCGCAAGGCCGAACTGCTCAGGATCGGGCGGCTCGCCATGCGGCGGTCAATGCTGGCGGCCGACCCCGAACTCGCAGCGGGGTGGATGGAAGGTTAGGCGCCCCGCGCCTGCATCCGGGCGAGGTAGCGTGCGAGAATATCGATCTCGAGATTGACCGGCCGGCCCGCCGCTGCTTCGTCGAGCGTCGTCATCTCCTGCGTATGCGGGATGATGTTGAGCGTGAAATACGCCTCTCCATTCGGCTGGTCGATGACCTCGTTCACGGTCAGCGACACGCCATCGACGGTGATCGAGCCCTTGGGTGCGATATGCGCAGCGAGCGACGCGGGCGCCGCGACGGTGACGGCGATGCTGTCGCCGACCGGCTCCACCGATACAATTCGCCCGATGTCGTCGACATGGCCAGTGACGATATGGCCTCCGAGCTCGTCGCCGATTTTCAGCGCGCGTTCGAGATTCAACCGGCGCCCCTGATCCCACATCCCCGGCGCGGTGCGGGCGAGCGTTTCGCCACTGGCGTCGATCGCGAACCAGCCGGCCGGTCCGTTGCTGCCCGTATCGACACCCTTTTCGACGACCGTAAGGCAGGCGCCCGAGCAGGCGATCGAGGCGCCGATGTCGATGCCGTCCACATCATAGGCGGTGTCGATGACGAGCCGCGTGTCGCCGCGATCCTCGCGGCTGCGGATGATGCCGATGTCGGTGATGATGCCGGTGAACATAAGGTGCGTTATCCTTCTCTGACGCGCTCGTAGACGTCGAGCCGGTCGCTGCCAAGCGGGCGGCTGTCGGCGAGGCGCCAGCGGCCGTGCGCGTCAGCCAGACCGGCGAGGCCGATGTCGCCGAGCGCGGGTTTGCCGACGCCGATCAGGATCGGCGCGCGATACAGCAGCAGCCGGTCGACCCGGTCGGCGGCAAGGAAAGCCGACGCC
>NZ_DATMST010000246.1:0-4239 GCF_035565275.1 Sphingopyxis sp. | reverse complement strand
TGCGGCGTGGACCGCTGACAGATCGTCGCGGTGCGGCCCGGCGGTCGCACGCCCCGCTGCGGCGTCGATACGGCGGCGAGAGGCAAATAGTCTTTTGAGCGCCTCCGTGTCGTGCGCCCCCTTCCGCGCCGCGCCTTCGCTGTCGACCAGCGTCAGCAGCGGGCGCGCGAACGGCGCGTCGGGTTGGTCGGCGAGTTCGGCTGACAGCCCTGCCAGCATATGCTGCCGCGCCGTATCCATCGCCGCGCCATGTTCGGCGAGCTGCGCTTCGAGGCTCGTCAGCCACTGCTGGTCGGCTTGCGCGGGATCGGCGAGCAGCTTGCCGCGTGCACGAAGCGCCGCCTCGTAACGATTGCTGTGCTGCGCATGCCGCGGATCAAGCGCCAGCACCAGCCGGTCAAGAAAACGCCGCCGGTTGCCCGCGGTCTCGACGAACAATCGGTCCATCGCGGGGGTCAACCACAACACCGCCAGCCAGTCGCCGAGCGCGGTCGCCGCGGCGGTCGCGCCATTGATGCGCACGATCCGCCGCCCCGGCTGCGCGGCCTCGATCCCCGTTCCCAGCGCCACCGGTGCCAAGTCCGCTCCTGCCTGAACCTCGGCAAAAACGGCAAAGCCGCCGCTCGCCCCGTCGCGCACCATGTCGGACAACGCCGCCCGCCGGAGGCCGCGGCCGGGCGCGAGCAGCGAAATCGCTTCCAATATGTTGGTCTTGCCCGCGCCATTGTCGCCGTGCAGCGCGACGAGTCCCGGGGCGGCCGCCATGTCCGCGCCGGCATGATTGCGAAAATCGGTCAGCGAAAGGCGGGTCAGCGTCATCTGCCTGCCCGCCTACCCCAGCCCCTCGCGCGATTCCAGTCCGACGCCAAGCCTGGTTCCGTCGAATATTTTCCGACTAGCGGGAATTTTCACCATCTTGGCGTAATTTTCGCGACGAAATAATCTGTCGCGAACCAAAAAACCCCACTTAACCGCCAATGAATGAAATTGGCACGGTCCCTGCAACAGTGTCGGCATCCACCGGATGGCCCGGAATGGAAGGTTCAAGGAAGGAAAATATCATGGCCCATTTCAATGTCGACTCGTTCAAGAGCTACGCGATTGCCGCTGTTGCTTCGCTCTACTGCTCGATGATGTTCCTGGCTGCTGTTGGCCCGAACGCTGCCCACTTCGGCGGACTGGTCGCCTGACCAGTCCCCTACCCCGCCAATAACGCCGGCCACACCGCCGGGATGGAAAGGAAAGAAATGAAACAGGGTTTTCGCAAGAATCGTCGCGACGGGATGATCTTCGGCGTATGCGCCGGGATGTCAGACCAGTTCGGCATCGACGTCTTGTGGACGCGCGTCGGCTTTGTCGCCCTGACGCTGTTGGGCTTCGGCCTGCCTCTGCTGCTGTACCTCGCCGTCGCGATCCTCGCGCCGTAGGACAGGGCATAAGGGCCGGACACGCTTTCGAAGCGCAGTCGCACCGGCCCGCATATTCCCAGGACCAAGGGCTCACCGGCCACCCCGGTGGGCCCTTTTCATTATATCGAGAGAGTGGTCGGACAGAAATCGGTCGATCCGCCCCCTCCTATTCGCCTTCGATAGAACGGATGGCTTTCGCGGGATTTCCCGCGGCAAGCGTATTCGCGCGCACGTCGCGTGTGACAACCGACCCCGCAGCCACGACCGAATTTTCGCCGACGGTTACGCCGCCGATAATCGTAACACCCGCCGCGATCCATGCCCCCTTCCCGATAACGATCGGCCTTCCGAGAAGGCAGGCGTGTCGCTGTGACGGTGCGACGGGGTGTTCAGAGGTGATCAGGCTTACATTCGGTCCGATCATGACATCGTCGCCGAGCGTGATGTCGGCTAGCGCGTAGAACGTGCAATTCTGGTTTATGAAGACGCGGTCTCCCACCCGGATATTGTTTCCGCAATCGGTGTAGAATGGTGGAACAAGGCGAAAGTTCTCACCTACCTTGGTAGAACAAAGCGTCTCGAACAGCGCCTGGATCTCTTCTGTGTCCGCATAGCCCAGACGATTGAGGAGCGGCGTGATCGCCATGGCTCTTTCCACATCGGCGGCAAACTGTTTCGATTCGGGTGTACGCCTCGGAATGATTCTGACGCTTCCTTCTCTCGACATGGACAGCTTCCTTCCAAACATATGCGATTGCGTCGCGCATCGTCGAAACCGCGATAGGGGAGCGGTCATGCCGCCGCCAGTCGGCTTCCGCTCCCGATCCTTCGGGCAACGAAAAAGCCCCGCCGGATCGCTCCGGCGGGGCTCATTCTGTCAGCCGAAAGAGCTGCGAGGGGTTATTCCTCGCCTTCGCCTTCGGGGCGTTCCTCGACCATCACATCGTCGGTCGTGAAGTCCTCACCCTGGACCTTGCCCAGCGGATCGTCGCCGATCGCCGCCTCGGGGCCCTGCGCCAGTTCGGCTTCATGCTCCTCGGCGGCGGTCGCCGGCGCGATCAGATGCTCCTGGTTCGCGGCGCGCATGGCGGCGCGAAGCGCGGCATCCTTCGACGACGCGGTGACGCGGACGCGGTTCATGGCAGCGCCGGTACCCGCAGGGATGAGGCGGCCGACGATGACATTTTCCTTGAGGCCCTGCAGCGAGTCGATCTTGCCCTGCACCGAAGCCTCGGTGAGAACGCGGGTCGTCTCCTGGAAGGATGCGGCCGAAACGAAGCTGCGGGTCTGCAACGACGCCTTGGTAATCCCGAGCAGGACCGGACGGCCCTCCGCGGGAACGCCGTTCTTCGGCAGCTTGGCGTTATACTCCATCATCTCCAGATAATCGAGCTGTTCGCCCGGCAGCAACGTGGTGTCGCCGCCCGACGTGATCTCGACCTTCTGCAGCATCTGGCGAACGATCACCTCGATGTGCTTGTCGTTGATCTTCACGCCCTGCAGTCGATAGACTTCCTGGATTTCCGCGACGAGATATTCGGCCAGCGCCTCGACACCCATGACGTCGAGGATGTCGTGCGGGTTCGGTGAACCGCTGATCAGCGCGTCGCCGCGCTTGACCTGGTCGCCTTCCTGCACTTCCAGCACCTTCGACTTCGGAATGAGGTACTCGATCGGATCGCCTTCTTCCGGAACGATCGCGATCTTGCGCTTCGCCTTGTAATCCTTGACGAATTCAATGCGACCGCTGATCTTCGCGATAACGCTGTTGTCCTTCGGAATGCGCGCTTCGAACAGCTCGGCAACACGCGGCAGACCGCCGGTGATGTCGCGCGTCTTCGACGCCTCGCGGCTGACACGCGCCAGAACGTCGCCCGCCTGCACTTCCTGACCGTCCTCGACCGACAGCATCGTGCCGACCGCGAGCAGGTAGCGTGCCGCTTCACCCGACTGATCGTCGAGCAAGGTCAGGCGCGGCTGAAGGTCTTCCTTCTTGGCGCGGCCCGCCGAGCGATATTCGATCACGACGCGCTGGGCGATGCCCGTTGCTTCGTCGACCTGTTCGATCAGGGTCTTGGTATCTTCCAGATCCTGATACTTCACGACGCCCTGCTTTTCAGTGATGAGCGGCATGGTGAACGGATCCCATTCGGCGATCCGGTCGCCCTTCTTCACCTTCTCACCGTCCTTGTGCATGATCTGTGCACCATAGGGCAGCTTGTGCGTCGCGCGTTCGCGGCCTTCGGCGTCGATGATCGCGATTTCGCCCGAACGCGACAGCGCCAGACGGCGGCCACGCTGGTCGACGATCGTCGCCATGTCGCGATATTCGATCGTGCCGTCCGAAATCGCTTCGGCGTTCGACTGCTCGTTGACCTGCGCCGCACCACCGATGTGGAACGTACGCATCGTCAGCTGCGTGCCCGGCTCACCGATCGACTGCGCGGCGATAACGCCGACAGCTTCACCGATGTTGACCGGCGTTCCGCGCGCAAGGTCGCGGCCATAGCATTTGCCGCAAACACCCAGCACCGCTTCGCAGACCAGCGGCGAACGGATCTTGACCGACTGGACCTCGGCATCTTCGATCCGCTGCGTCGTCGGCTCGTCGAGCAGCGTGCCCACCGGCGCGATGACATTGCCGTCCTTGTCGACGACGTCTTCGAGCGTGGTACGGCCGAGGATGCGTTCGCCCAGCGAGGCGATCGTCGAACCGCCCTGGATGATCGCGCGCATTTCCATGCCGCGTTCGGTGCCGCAATCTTCCTCGATCACGACGCAGTCCTGCGACACGTCGACCAGACGGCGGGTCAGGTAACCCGAGTTCGCC
>NZ_DATMST010000245.1:0-22369 GCF_035565275.1 Sphingopyxis sp. | reverse complement strand
AGCGCGCACGCCGGAAGCCCGCCCCGCCCCGGAACGCGCTCCGCGGCTGGACCGGCCGGGGCGCGTTCGCGAGAATTGACGATAATCAGCCGGCTGGCGGATCCTTCAACCCCGCCGACACCACCGTAGCGGCGACAAGGTCGCCGACGACGTTGAGCGTCGTGCGGCACATGTCGAGGAAGCGGTCGACGCCGAGGATCAACCCGATACCTTCGGGCGGCACGCCGACCGAGGCGAGGATCAGCGCGATCACCGGCAACGACCCCGCCGGCACGCCTGCGGTTCCGATGCCTCCCAATATGCAGACAAGCATGACGAAGAACTGCTGCTGCAGCGTCAGGTCGATCCCGAAGAATTGTGCGAGGAAGATCACCGTCACGCCTTCGAACATCGCGGTACCATTCTGGTTCGCGGTCGCACCGATGGTCAGCACGAAGCGCGCGACGCGGTCGGGCAGGCGTAGCTGGTCGTGCGCGACGCGCAGCGAGGTCGGCAGCGTCGCGTTCGACGATGCGGTGGCGAAGGCCATCACGAAAGCTTCCTGCGTCTGGCGAAAGAAGGCCAGCGGCGACTTTTTCGCGAGCGTGCGCAGGATCAGCGGAAAGACGAGGAACATCTGCAAGCCGAGCGCGAGCAGCACGACGCCGACATAGGCCGACAGGCGGGCGATCAGGTCCCAGCCGAACTGCGCGGCAAGGTTGAACATGAAGCAGAAGATCGCGATCGGCGCGAGCTGGATGACGAGCCCGATCAGCTTCATCACCACTTCGAACACCCCCTCGATCGCGGTCTTGAGCGTCTCGGTCTGCGACGTCCGCACGAGCATCAGCCCGATGCCGAAAAAAAGCGCGAAGAACATGACGGCGAGCACATCGTCCTGGCCCATCGCGGTGAAGAAATTGCTGGGAACGATCGCCACGATCGCGTCCATCCCGGTCTTCGCCTCGACCGCGCGGTCGGTGATCGCTTTCGCACCCTCGGCGCCTTCGGCCATCAGCGAGCGTGCGAGCGCCGGGTCGACACCCGCACCTGGCTGGAGCAGATTGACGAGCGCGAGGCTAATCGCAACCGAGATCGCCGACACGAAGACGGTGTAGAACAAAGTGCGGACGCCGACCGATTTCAGCGCGCGCATCTCGCCCATTTCAGCAACCCCGACGATCAGCGCCGATACGAGCAGCGGGATCACCAGCATGAAGAGCAGGCGCAGGAAGATCTGCCCGAGCGGCCCCGTCACATAGGTGACGACCGTGTCGACCCATGCGGCGCCGGGAGCGCCGTAATGGACCGCCAGCCCCGCCAGCAAGCCGGCGAGAAAACCAGCCAGCATGCGCCATTGCAGACGCCGCGCGCGGGCCTCCTGTACGTCGGGCGCGGCTGTCGCTGCGTCGGCCATGCTCGGCTCCTCGTCCGCCCCGTGGTGGGGGCGACCGAGTTGCTAAGCGTCAAGCAAGATCGGTCGCCGGTTTGTTTTCCCCATCTTCTTCACGAAGATCGAGCCCTTGGGTTCCATGATGCGGCGTATGCGCCGGCGCATGCGGCCGTTCGGTAAAGGCCGCCTCGGGCTCTTCGAGCATGCCTTCCCATTTGGTGATCACCGACGTCGCGACCGCGTTGCCGACGACATTGGTCGCGGTGCGGCCCATGTCGAGGAAATGATCGATGGCGAAGACGAGCGCAACGCCTTCGACCGGCAGGTCGAACATCGCGAGCGTCGCGGTGATCACGACGAGGCTGGCGCGCGGCACCGCGGCGATGCCCTTCGACGACACCATCAAGGTCAGCAGGATCAGAATCTGCGTGCCGATCGACAATTCGATGCCATAGGCTTGCGCGATGAAGATCGTCGCGAAGCTCGCATACATCATCGATCCGTCGAGGTTGAAGCTGTAGCCGAGCGGCAGCACGAAGCCCGAAATGCGGCGCGGCACGCCGAAACGGTCGAGCTGTTCAAAAAGCTTCGGCATCGCCGCTTCGGACGAGGCGGTCGAAAAGGCGATCAGCAGCGGTTCGCGGATATAGCGGATCAGCTGGATGATGCGCCCGCGCAGGAAGATCGCCCCGGCGGCGAGCAGGAGCACCCAGAGCAGGACGAGCGCGATGTAGAATTCGGTGAGCAGTTCGGCATAGGTCGCTAGGATGCCGAGCCCGTATTGCGCGACGACCTTGGCCAGCGCGCCAAACACCGCGAGCGGCGCGAGGCGCATGACATAACCGGTAATCTGGAGCATCAGTTCGGCGAGTGCCTCGGCACCGCGGACCAGCGGCTTGCCCTTTTCGCCGAGCGCGGTCAGCCCGACTCCCGCGAAGAGCGCGAACACGAGGATCTGGAGAACGTTGTTCTCCGCCATCGCCGCGATGACGTTTTTCGGAAAGATATGCTCGATGAATTCGAACATATCGAGCTTCTTTACCTCGCCCACCGACTGCGCCGACGCGGTCATGTCGACGCCGACGCCGGGCTGGAGCAGGTTGACCATGACGAGGCCAAGGCTGATCGAAATCAGGCTGGCGATGATGAACCAGGCAATCGCGCGAGTACCAATGCGGCCGAGCGCCGAGCTGTCGCCCATATGCGCGATGCCCGCGACCAACGTGCCGAGGATCAGCGGCGCGACGAGCATCTTGATCAGATTGAGGAAGATGGTGGCGAGCAGGCCGAAGCTGCGCAGCCAATATTCGAATGCCTGGGTATCGGCCGGCACGGTTACCCGGACCACATATCCGACGATGATCCCGAGGACCATGCCGATCAAAATGTACAAAGTGAGGCGACGCGCCATGAAAATACTCCCCTGTCCCGCCTCGGCGGGCGTGTATCGGGCGGAGGTAACAGGGTGATGGGGCCCCGGCAATCGCTGGTGGGCCGATCAGACCGTCAAGGCGTCCAGAACGCCAAGGCGGCGCAGCCCGCGACACCGGTCAGGATATTGAGCGGGACGCCGATGCGCACAAAATCCATGAAACGATAATCGCCGGCGGCATAGACGAGGGTGTTCGTCTGGTATCCGACCGGGGTTGCGAAACACGCCGACGCGCCGAGCATCAGCGCGATCAGCAGCGGCTGCGGCGCGACGCCCGTTGCCTCCGCGATGCCGATCACCAGCGGCCCCATCAGCGCCGCGACGGCATTGTTGCTGAGCAGTTCGGAGAGCAACAGCGCGGAGAAATAGACGATCGCGATCACCGCCCATTGCGGCGCATCTGTCAGCACCGGTTCGAGCGCGCCGACCATCAATGCCACCGACCCCGCCTGTTCGAGCGCCGCACCGACGGCGAGCATCGCGAAGATCAGGATCAGCACGTCGCCGTCGATGCTGCCCCATGCCTCCGACGCGTCGATACAGCGGGTGAGGAGGACGATCGCGACGCCGATGAAGGCGGCGATGCCGATAGACATGATGCCGGTGGCGGACAGCAGCACCGCGCTCGCCATCACAAGGATCGCGATCCACGCACGGCGGCGGCGGAACGCGGTAACCGACGCCATCGCAAGCCCGATCAGATTCGGGTTGTCGCGCAACTGCGCGATATTGGTCTCGTCGGCCTCGACCAACAGACGGTCGGCGGCGCGGATGCGGTTTTCCGACAGCGTCGGTCCCGGAAGGTGGCGGAAACGCGCAACGCCCAGCAGGCGAACGCGCTGCCGTTGCAGGAACGGGATTTCGGCGAGCGGCCGGTCGATCGAACGATGGCTGGGCGACACCGTCACCTCGACAACCGTCGATCCTTCTTCGGGCGTCTCGCCGATCCCGATCGCGAACCGCCGTTCGCTGCGCAGCGTCATCAATGTCGCCCCGTCGAGCCGCGCAACGATCCGGTTGCCCGCTGCGAGCCGATGATGCTGGGCGTCACTGCCAGTAATGAGCCGCCCTCCCGCGACCACGCCGACGACTTGCGCCGGGGCGACGCCAAGGCTCGCGGCATCGAGTGCCATGTCGATCGCAGGATCGTCGTCCGCAAGCCCCAGTTCGGTCAGATAAAGCTGCTCCGCCCCGTCAGCCTTTTCGGCAATGCGCGGATAATCGGAGGGCAGGAAGCGCGCCATGACGAGCAGGCCAAGCACGCCCGCGCCCGCGACCGCGAGACCATAGGGCGTGATGTCGAACAGGCCGAAATGGCCGATTCCCGCCTGTTCGGCGATCCCCGCGACGACGAGGTTGGTCGAAGTGCCGATCAGGGTCAGGCAGCCGCCGAGCACCGCGATCACCGAAAGCGGCATCAGCAGTTTCTTGGGCGAGACGCCGAGCGCCTCGGCAAGCCGGAAACAGACCGGCATCATCACGACGACGAAGGGCGTGCTGTTGATGAAGCCCGATACCAGAAGCCCTCCGCCGAACACCTCGATCACCGCGAGGCGCGGATTGCGCTTGGCACGGTCGACGACATAATTGCCGACCTTGTCGATCACTCCGGTGCGGATCAGCGCGCCCGACAGGATGAACATCGCACCGACGGTCAGCGGCGCGCTGTTCGAAAAGACCCCATAAGCGCCCTTTTCGTCGAGCAGGCCAAGCGCGAGCATCGTCCCCGCACCGGCGACCGCGACAACCGAAGGCGAAAAGCGTTCCCATACGAAGGCCGCGAACATGCCCGCGAGCACGAACAGCCCGATAACCGCCTTGTGCTCCGCAATCAGGCCGGAAACCAGCTCCACCGGATCGTCAGCCGCACTGCGCCCGGTGCAGCAATTTGTGATCGGCAAGCACGAGTGCCGTCATCGCCTCGACCACCGGGGCGCCGCGGATGCCGACGCACGGGTCATGGCGCCCCTTGGTGACGATGTCGGTCGCCTCCCCCGCCTTGTTCACCGTCGGCACCGGAGTGAGGATCGAGCTGGTCGGCTTGAACGCGACGCGCACGACGACGGGCTGGCCGGTCGAGATGCCGCCCGCGATGCCGCCGGCGTTGTTCGACAGGAAATCGGGGCGATTGCTGCCGTCAGCGGCAGGACGCATCGGGTCGGCATTTTCCTCGCCGCGCAGCCGCGCCGCGTGGAAGCCGGCGCCAATCTCGACGCCCTTCACCGCGTTGATTCCCATCATCGCGGCCGCCAGATCGCTGTCGAGCTTGGCATAGACCGGCGCGCCCCAGCCGGCGGGAACGCCGCTGGCGGCGCATTCGATCACCGCGCCGAGCGAGCTTCCCGACTTGCGCGCGGCGTCCATCAAGCCTTCCCAACGCTGCGCCGCGGCGGGGTCGGGGCAGAAAAAGGGATTGCGATCGATTTCCTCAAGATCGAAATTGGCCGGGTCGATCGCATCGCCGCCGATTTCGGCGACCCACGCGTGGATCTGCACCTCGGGGATCACGAGCCGCGCGACGCCGCCCGCGGCAACGCGCGCTGCGGTTTCTCGCGCGCTCGACCGGCCGCCGCCGCGATAGTCGCGAATCCCGTATTTGGCGTCATAGGCGTAATCGGCGTGACCGGGTCGATAGGCCTGCGCGATCTCGCCATAATCCTTCGACCGCTGGTCGACATTCTCGATCATCAGGCTGATCGGCGTGCCGGTAGTCTTGCCCTCGAACACCCCCGACAGGATGCGCACTTGGTCGGGTTCCTGCCGCTGCGTCGTGTGACGTGACTGGCCGGGACGGCGCTTGTCGAGGAACGGCTGGATGTCGGCTTCGGACAGCGACAGGCGCGGCGGGCAGCCGTCGACGACGGCACCGAGCGCGGGGCCGTGGCTTTCCCCCCACGTCGTGAAGCGAAGAACGCGTCCGAAGCTGTTGAAACTCATTGCCCTATCCCATCCGGCCAAATGCGGGCGCATAATCCGCGCGCCCGCCTAGCGGCCAAGCCGCGTCCGAGTCCAGCATCATCGCCATGAAATGCGGCCCGGCAAAAGGCGACGCGAAGCGCGCGGCGAGATCGGGCGAATAGCCGAAGCGCGGGTAATAGCTTTCGTGGCCGAGGACGAAGCTGATCGCGACACCCTGTTCGCACAGCGCGGCGAGGCCGGCGCGGATCAGGGCGTCGCCGATGCCCTGCCCTTGCTGCGCGGGTGCAACCGATACCGGCGCGAGACCAGCGGCCGCCAGCCGGGCGCCATCGGCTTCGACGGCCATGCGGCTGAATAGCACATGCCCGACGATCGCTGCATCCCGTTCAGCTACGAGCGACACCAGCGCATCGCCGTCCTCGCCAATCATCCGTACCAGTTCGGCTTCGCCCTGATGTCCGAAGTCGGTCCCTGCAAAGGCAGCGCGGATGATCGTGTCGACCGCCTCGGCATCCGCCGCCGTCGCGGCGCGGATACCGATTTTATCAGACAAGCGAGATGTCCGGCGCGTCTTCCTGCTTCATGCCAACGGTGTGGTAACCCGCATCGACATGGTGGGTTTCGCCGGTCACGCCGCTGGACAGGTCGCTGAGCAGGTAGAGCGCCGAGCCGCCGACATCGTCGATGGTGACGTTGCGGCGCAGCGGGGCGTTATGCTCGTTCCACTTCAGGATCAGGCGGAAATCGCCAATGCCAGACGCAGCCAGCGTCTTGATCGGACCGGCCGAAATCGCGTTCACGCGCACGCCCTGCGGACCGTAATCGTTCGCGAGATATTTGACACTGGTTTCAAGCGCCGATTTCGCGACGCCCATGACGTTATAGTGCGGGATGACCTTTTCGGCGCCATAATAGCTCAAGGTCAGCAGCGAGCCGCCGCCGTTACCCGTCTCGGGATCATAGGGCGTCATCATCACCGACGCACGCTGTGCGACTGCGGTGAAGCTGTAGACGCTGATGTTCATCGTCATCAGGAAGTCGTCGAGCGTGACGTCGGCATAATGGCCGCGCAGCGCTTCCTTGTTGGTATAGCCGATCGCATGGACGACGAAGTCGATCGTCGGCCAGCGCGACGAGAGCGTCGCGAAGGCGGCGTCGAGATTGTCCATGTCGGACACATCGCAATCGATCAGGAAATCGCAGCCGAGCTCATCAGCGAGCGGCTTCACCCGCTTCAGCATCACATCGCCTTGGTACGAAATCGCGAGGTCAGCGCCCGCGCCGTGCAGTGCCTTCGCAATGCCCCATGCCAGCGACTTGTCGTTCGCGAGGCCCATAATCAGCCCGCGCTTACCAGTCATCAGACCCGTCATTTTGTGTCTCCGGTCTTTTCAATAATCACATCGTCGACGCGCCCAATAGCGTCGTGGCCCAAATCCTCAACCTCGACGAGCGCGGCGTTGAGTTCGGCGCCCATCACCATACCCAATCCGACGAGGTAGAAAAAGAAGAGCGCGACCATCACACCCGCAAGGCTGCCGTAGGTTGCGTCGTAGCTGAGCAGGCTGGCGAGGAGCGGCGGCAGCGCGAGCGTCACGCCGATCCACCACAGCGTCGTGAACAGTGCGCCGGGCCATTTGGGACAGTTCTTCAAGCGCCGGTATTTGGACGGGGTCAGACTGTAGAACAGCATGTAGATCGCAAGGAACAGACCCGCGCCCGAAACCCCGCGCGAGATCAAAACGACGCCCCACGCCTGAAACTGTTCGGGCAGCACGCGGGTGACGAACTGTTCGATACCGACGATCAGCACCTGCATGCTGAAAGACAGCAGCATCAGCACCACCGCACCGGTGATGATGCCGATCGACAGCAACCGATAATGAAAAAAGCCGCGGCTGAAATGCGTGCCATAGGCGCGGCGCAAAATGTCGCGTACCGTTTCGATCAGGCTGCCGACCGTCCACAGCGCGACGAGCGCGCCAAGCCAGAGGAAAATTCCGGTGCGCGCGGTCATCACTTCGCGGATCGGTCCCGACAGCGCCTTGGCAACCGTGGGCGGCATCGTCGAGAAGACGGCCTCGATCGCCGCCTCGCCGCCCACGCTGCCCCCGAAAATCGAAAAGGCCGCGGCGAGCAGAATGAAGAAGGGAAAAAGGGCGATCAGCGCGAGATAGGCGAGATTCCCGGCATGGATGAAGCCGTCGGTATAAGTACCCACGATGACGCGCCGGACGATATGAAATGCCCGCGTACCGGGGCCCAGCCTTTCGCGACCACGATGGATCAGCCCTTGGGCCCGGGCGCGGAGCTTGACCCGCTTGTCGCGTTCGGCGCGCGCCTCCGGCGAGTGCGGAGAATGGCCATCGGCCAGAAATTCCTTGCCGACCTCGTCGGCGACCTCGCGCTCGAGCGCGGCGACGATCTTTTTCTGACTGGCCTCAGCCACGCATCACACGCCGAGTTCCGCCCGCACGTCGCGCGGATCGGTCCATTCGCTGAGCAGCCTTATCAGCGCCTCGTCATCGGCGGGCAGATCGACCATCAGCCGCACCAGCTGGTCGCCGCGACCGCCGCTCTTCTGGCTGAAACCCTTGCCTTTCAGGCGCATCACCTTGCCGGATGAAGAGCCTGCGGGGATCGACAGCATCACCGGCCCGTCGACGGTCGGCACCTTGATCTTCGCGCCCTTGACCGCCTCGTTCAGCGTCACCGGCAGGTCGAGCCGGATGTGCGCGCCCTCGCGCACATAGAAAGGATGATCCTTGACGGTGATCGTCACGATGCCGTCGCCGGTGCCGCCCGGACCTGCCTGTCCCTTGCCGGCGAGGCGCATCTGCGTGCCCGTCTCGACGCCTGCGGGAAGCTTGAGGTCGATCGTTCCGCCTTCGGCCAGCGTGATCCGCTGCGGCGCCTGCGTCGCCGCGTCGATAAAGGACACTGACAGGCGATAGGCGACATTGGCGCCCTTGGGCGGCGGCGCGCTACGCCCGCCGAAGCCGCCAAAGGGCCCGCCGCCGCCGCCGCGACCGAACAGGCCTTCGAAAATATCGCCGAAATCGGCGCCCTCTGCGCCAAAGCCGCCCTGCCCGCGCGGATCGCCGCGAAAACCGCCGCTTCCGCCGCCATAGCCGAAGGGCATGGCGGGGTTGCCCTCGCCGTCGATCTCGCCGCGATCATATTGCGCGCGCTTCGTCTTGTCGGACAAAAGGTCATACGCCTTGGTGACGTCGGAGAATTTCTCCGACGCTTTGGGATTGTCCTTGTTCTTGTCGGGGTGCAGTTCCTTGGCGAGCTTGCGATAGGCAGACTTGATCTCTGCTTCGCTCGCGCTCTTCGCTACGCCCAGGGTGGTATAGGGATCGGCCATCATGCTCCTGTAGCCCGATAAGTGACTGGCCGTGAAGGCCCATTGCGCGCGATGTGGTCCCGAGCGGCGCGGCGGTCAAGTTTGCGCATATGCCGCTCGACCGCGCGCGCGGTGCGCATTATGACCCACGCCGATGACTGACGATCCCTTTGCCCTGTTCGACGGCTGGCTCGCCGAAGCGCGCGCCAGCGAGCCCAACGACGCCAATGCGATGGCGCTCGCGACCACGACACCCGGCGGCCGCCCGTCGCTGCGGATGGTGCTGCTGAAGGGGCACGGTCCCGACGGTTTCGTCTTCTACACCAATCTCGACAGCCGCAAGGGCGGCGAACTCGCGGCGAACCCGCATGTCGCGCTGCTGTTCCACTGGAAATCGCTGCGCCGGCAGATCCGCATCGAGGGGCCGGTGGCACCGGTCGACGACGCGACCGCCGACGCCTATTTCGCGACGCGCAGCCGCGACAGCCAGCTTGGTGCCTGGGCGAGCGAACAGTCACGTCCGCTCGACATCCGCGAGACGTTCGAGGCGCGCTTCGCGGAAATGCAGATGCGTTTCGAGGGGCAGGACGTGCCGCGTCCGCCGCGCTGGTCGGGCTGGCGCGTTAATCCTTCGGCTATCGAATTCTGGCAGGACCGCGACCACCGCCTGCACGAGCGCACGCTGTTCCAGCGTACGGGCGAAGGCTGGACGAAAGGATTGCTGTATCCATGAGCGCCGCGCGCCGCCTTCCGATCACGCAGGTCGACGCCTTTGCCGACCGCCCCTTCACCGGCAACCCCGCCGCGGTCATGCCGCTCGAGGAATGGCTGGACGACGCGACGCTTCAGGCGATCGCAGCCGAGAATAACCTCGCCGAAACCGCCTTTCTGGTGCCCGACGAGAGCGGCGAGGCCGATTATGAACTGCGCTGGTTCACCCCGACGATCGAAGTGGCGCTGTGCGGTCATGCGACGCTCGCGAGCGGGCATGTCCTGCTCTCGGCGGCGCAGTGGCGCAACGACATGCATTTTCGCACGCGCAAGGCGGGCCGCCTGACCGTAGCGCGCAACGGCGACGACGGGGGTTACCGGATGAAGCTGCCCGCTTACCGGCCAAGCGCGAAGCCGATGCCCGACATCGTGCGCGCGATGGGCGGTGAGGTGGTTGAAACGCTGTGGCATGACGGCGGCTACGCGCTGATCGTCTACCACAGTGCCGAAGAGGTTCGCGCGCTGACGCCCGATTTCGTTGCGCTCGGCAAGGGCGACATCCTCTACATCGCAACCGCGCCGGGCGGAGGCGACGTGTCGGACGCCGACGTCGTCAGCCGCGCCTTCGCACCCGGCGCGGGCATTCCCGAGGATCCGGTGACGGGATCCGCGCACAGCGTCCTCACTCCCTATTGGACAACACGTCTCGGCCGCGACGATTTCGCGGCGTACCAGGCAAGCACGCGTGGCGGGCATGTGGGGTGCCGCCTTGATGGCGACATGGTCGAGCTGACGGGCACCTGCGTCACGACCGTGGTGGGCGATTTTCTCTTGTAAGCCTGGAGTTTTTTGTCGGCTTTCGGCGATAGCCGCCGTTGGGCTCAAACCGTCGCGTCGGCGAGGTTGAGCTTCGCCGCGCGATCGAAGATTTGCGTCAGCACGGGCTCGGTATCAGCCACGCGCATCGCGACGTGAAACGCGACCGGCGCGAGCGTGGGCATCGCCTCGATCTGGACAAGCGCACCACTGGCCAGTTCGCCGCGCACCATCGGCTGCGGGAAAATGCCGATGCCGCCGCCCGCTTTCGCGATATCGATCATCGTGCGCGCATTGTTGCAGAGGTTGAGCGATTTCTGCGCGACGCGTGATGCCGCGATTGCCTCGCGCATCCGGCCGTGAATCGGCGAATGGCTGGCGAGCGACCAGACGGGAAGCGTGGCATCGCCGCCGGCAAAGGCCGATGCGACGACGGGGCTGGCGAGCCAGACCAGTTCGACCGCGCCGATCGGGCTCGTTTTCAGCGCCGGATGCGCGATCGGCCCTGCGGCAAAGGCGATGTCGGTGCGCCCGGTGAGCAATTGCTGAATCAAATTCGCGGTGAGGTCGATTTCGATTTCGAGCCCGACATTGGGCATATCGGCCTTCAATACTGCGACGAAGGCTGGAAGGCAGCTCGCCGCGGCGATCTCGCCCGCGCCGATGCGGACGACCCCGCTCGCCTCGCCATATCCGCCGCTGCCGAGCAGCGCGACCTGCATGTCGCGGAGCAAGGGGTCGCAGTCGCGTACCAGCTTGCGCCCCGCCGCGGTAAGCGACATCGCGCGACCTTCGCGGCGGAACAGCGCGGTGCCGAGGCGCTGTTCGAGTTCGCGCATCCGCGCCGATACCGTCGGCTGGGTGGTATTGAGCCGCTCGGCCGCGGCCGAAAAGGTGCCGAGCCGGTCGATCCAGAGCAGGGTTTCGAGATGATAGAGCGAGACGCGATTGATAGACATCGTCTATATATAATCCAAAAATCGAACAATTAGAATTGATGGATCAAATGCGCCAAGGTTGCGCGCGAAACCATTCAGGAGAGCCGTCCCATGGGGAAGAAGCAATATCCCGACGCCGCCGCCGCCCTCGAAGGCCTGCTCTTTGACGGCATGCAGATTTGCGCAGGCGGTTTCGGCCTTTGCGGTATCCCCGAGCGGCTGATCGATGCGATCCGCGATGCCGGGACGAAGGATCTGACCATCGCCAGCAACAACGCCGGGATCGATGGCGAAGGGCTCGGCAAGCTGCTCCGCACCAGGCAGGTCAAAAAGATGATTTCGTCGTACGTGGGCGAGAACAAGGAGTTCGAACGGCAATATTTGGCGGGCGAGCTCGAGGTCGAATTCTGCCCGCAGGGCACGCTCGCCGAACGTTGCCGCGCGGGCGGCGCTGGCATTCCCGGCTTCTACACCAAGACCGGCGTCGGCACGCTTGTGGCCGAGGGCAAGGAAGTGAAGAATTTCGACGGGCAGGATTATATCCTCGAACGCGGCATCTTCGCCGACCTCGCGATCATCAAGGGCTGGAAGGCCGACGAAAGCGGCAACCTGATCTTCCGCAAGACCGCACGCAACTTTAACCAGCCGATGGCGACCGCCGCGAAAATCTGCGTCGCCGAAGTCGAGGAAATCGTGCCCGTCGGCAGCCTCGATCCCGACAGCATCCATTTGCCGGGCATCTATGTGAAGCGCCTCGTCCTCGGCGCGCCCTACGACAAGAAGATCGAATTCCGTACGACGCGCCCGCGCGAGACTGCGTGATGCGCGGCTTCGCCATCACGGCGACGTTGCTCCTCGCGGGTTGCGCAAGCACGCCAGCAGAGGTCGCGACGGCGACGGCGGCGCCCGCAACTCCGGGTGAAGCCGCCAAGCCGCCAGTCGCACTGCAATATCTCTACGGATCGCCTGAAGCCGCCGTCGCGGTGCGCGCGACCAATGCACGCATCGCCGACTATGGCGCATGGCGGGTCAAACAGCGCCCGAAGGATAGCGTCGTGCTGGCCCCGGACGCAACGATGGATGGCCCGGCGTTCGAGCCGTGCGGCAACAGGCCCTTCGCCGCGGTGTTCGATGCCGACGAAACGTTGATCTGGAACCTCGGCCCGATGCGCTATTTCGCCGAGAAGGGCACCGGTTTCGACCTCAAGGTCTGGGACCGGTGGGAAAAGACCGGCGCGGGCAAGGCGGCTGCGATGCCGGGCAGCGTCGAAATGGTTAACAGGCTCCGCGCCGCGGGCATCACTGTCATCGCCAACACCAATCGCAGCGCCGCCAACGCCAGGGGCAGCGAAGACACCCTCCGCGCCGCGGGGCTCGGCGAGTTCAAGCATGGCGAAACCTTGTTCCTGATGGGCGACGACGCCGGCGGATCGAGCAAGGACGGGCGCCGCGCGACGATCGCTTCGAAATATTGCGTGATCATCCTCGGCGGCGATCAGCTCGGCGATTTCAGCCAGCAGTTCAACGTCAAGGATCTGCCCGCGGCGCAGCGCATGGCACACGCGACAAGCGCCGGCGCCACCGCACTCTGGGACAAGGGCTGGTTCCTTTTCCCCAACCCCGTCTACGGCCCGTGGGAAAAAACGGGCTGGGGCGATGCCTTCCCCTCCGACAAGCAATGGGAGCCGAAATAATGGCCTGGACGCGTGATGACATGGCGGCGCGCGCCGCGAAGGAACTGCAGGACGGCTATTACGTCAACCTCGGCATCGGTATCCCGACCCTGGTCGCGAACCATATCCCCGCCGGGATGACGGTGACGCTGCAGTCGGAAAACGGCATGCTCGGCATCGGCCCTTTCCCTTTCGAGGGCGACGAGGATCCCGACCTGATCAACGCGGGCAAGCAGACGATCAGCGAACTGCCGCAATCGGCCTATTTTTCGAGCAGCGACAGCTTTGCGATGATCCGCGGCGGGCATATCGATCTGACCGTATTGGGCGCGATGGAGATTGCCGAAAATGGCGACATCGCCAACTGGATGATCCCGGGCAAGATGATCAAGGGCATGGGCGGCGCGATGGACCTCGTCGCCGGCGTGAAGAAGATCATTGTGGTCATGGAGCATAATGCCAAGGACGGCAGTCCGAAGTTCATCCCGGCGTGCACCTTGCCGCTGACCGGCAAGAATGTCGTCGACATGATCATCACCGACCTCGCGGTGTTCAGGCGCGACGATCACGACAGCCCGTTCAAGCTGATCGAACTCGCGCCGGGGGTGACGGCGGAGGAAGTCGCCGGGAAGACCACGGCGACCTACATCGTGTGAAGCCGATCAATTGCGGCAGGGTGGGCAGATGAAAAACAAGATGCGTTCAGGCTTGGCCGCCATATTGGTCGCGGGGCTGGCGATCGGCCTGCCGGTTACGGGTGCCGACCTGTCAGCCAAAACGGCGGTGAAAAAGCCGGTGGTGAAAAAGAGGCCGATCAGACGGCTTCCGCCGCCTCCGCCAATAGTGAGGTCCCCGAGTGTCGTTCTCGACATTCCGGAGAAGGTGCCGCCACCGACGGTTCCGCTGCGACTGCCCAAGGGGTCGCCCGCCCTGTTGGTGTCGCCGCCCGCACGCTATCCGATGGGCCTGGCGCCGCCACCGCCGCCGATTCCGGTGAGCAAGGCAGGGCCGCAGATCAAGGAATTGGGCACGCTCCAGTTTGCGCCGACCGTTGCCGGCGTCGCGGCGGAGGGTTGGACCGGCAGGGAAAATGAAGATGCCAAGCTGATGCTCACCGTCCGGCCCGATGGCAGGATCGAAGACTGTGAAAAGATCGAATTTTCATCGCCCTTCAGCACCGCAATATGCGCACTCATCGTGAAGTCGGCGCGCTTTCAATGGACCGGCGAAGGTGACCGTCCTGCCTATGGCTATTTGTTCGTATCGACGCAGTGGGACATCTCTCCCGATATCGATGCCAAGCTTGACCTCATGCCTGAAGATCAGGGATTGCCGGTCGATATCATGTTCCGGCGCGGCAGTTATAACGGTGGCTGCAACG
Organism: Sphingopyxis sp.; assembly: GCF_035565275.1. GTDB lineage: Bacteria > Pseudomonadota > Alphaproteobacteria > Sphingomonadales > Sphingomonadaceae > Sphingopyxis. The sequence goes on along the minus strand of NZ_DATMST010000245.1, from coordinate 7,778 downwards.
TCCTGATCAGGGGCATGTCGACCGATCAGGAAAACGCCCTGTGCGCAAAGGTGAAGCGCACGGCTGCGGATTACGGTGGCAGAGGAAGCAACGGCGTCACATTCGATCCGGATGATTCGGACGTCAGCGTGTGGCTGCGCCGCCGACCGGCTGGCGAAGAGCCGACGCTGTCAGTCAAATGGAATGCCTATTGGCGCAGCGGTTTTCCCGGGCCAAAATAATGCCCGGCGGCGATTGACGAGGAGGCGATGCTGACGACGATCCCGCCGAACCCCGGCACCGGCTGGCTGATCGTCGGCGGCTGGCTGTCGGTGGCGGCGGCACTGCTCCATATCGCCTGCATCGTCGGCGGCCCCGAATGGTATCGCTTCTTCGGCGCCGGCGAGGGTATGGCGCGCGCTGCGGCACGCGGCGACCTGCGGCCGGTGCTGATCACGCTGGGCATTGCCTCCGTTCTGCTGGTCTGGGGCGCCTATGCCTTTTCGGGCGCCGGCCTGTTCCCGCGCCTGCCGTTGCTGCGGACCGGGCTGGTCTTCATCACTGCCATCTATCTGCTGCGCGGACTGGTTTTCGTACCGCTGCATATGTGGCGCCCGCAGCATAACGACAGCTTCGCGATCTGGTCGTCGCTGATCGTACTGGCCTATGGCGCCGCATATGCCGTCGGAACGCTCAAGGCCTGGCGCCATCTCGTGCCCTGAATGCGCTCGCCGGGGGTGACGACGGGGAAAGTCGCGGTTAAGACGGCGACCAATCATGAGGTCGCAATCAAGAAAAAGCAGGTCGGGGAAGCGGGTTTTCACATATCTCATCGCGATCGTCGCGATGGGATTTGCGGGCTGGCTCGGCATTCATGCGCTCGGCGGAAAGCACCCGCTTGCGAGCATCCCCATACCGCTCGCCGCCCCCGAAAACCTGCCCGATACGCCCGCCGAATGGCGCGGGCGTATCGATTATGCCGCGCTCGACCGGCAGCTTGTCGACCTGTCGCATCGGCCTGAAATGGCGGGGCTCGCGGTGGCGGTGATCGAAGACGGCGAATTGCGTTTCGTCCGCACCTATGGCGTCGCCGACAAGTCGACGGGAGCGCCGGTGACGCCGCACACCTTGTTCCGCTGGGCTTCGGTTTCAAAGACCGCAGCGGGCGCATTGGCGGCCGCGCTGGCCGAGGATGGCGCCGTCGATCTGGATCGTCCGGTTTCCGGCTGGCGTACGTCGCTGCGCCTGCCCGGCGGCGCCGAGGAACGGGTCACGGTGGGCGACCTTCTGGCACAGCGCACCGGCCTCACCAAAAACGCCTATGACGAGAAGCTGGAGGAAGGACAGAGCCCCGAACTGTTGCGCGCGGCGTTGGCCCTCGCACCGCTGCAATGCGAACCGGGCACCTGCCACACCTACCAGAATGTCGCCTTCGATACCGCGAGCGAGATATTGGCCAAGGCTGCGGACGAGCCGTTCGCCGATGCTGTCGAAGCCCGGTTTTTCCGCCCGCTCGGCATGGTCAGCGCAGGCTATGGGAAAGCGTGGCTCACGGGTGCCAAGGACTGGGCGAAACCGCATCGCGGCGCGCAGGTCCGGCCGGTCAAGGAGGCCTATTGGCGCGTTCCCGCCGCCGCGGGGGTCGAAAGCGATATCGTCGATTTCGCCACCTGGATGCAGGCGATGATGGGGAAGCGCCCCGATGTGCTGCCGGGCCCCGTCTTGCAGCTTGCCCATCGCCCGCGCGTCGGCACGGGGAGGCTTTATGGCGGCGCCTTGCGAGCCGCCACGAGCGAAGCCGGCTATGGCCTTGGCTGGCGGAGCTTCAGCTATGGCGGGAGCAGGCTCGAAGGCCATTCGGGGGCGGTCGAGGGCTATCGCGCGACGATGATTTTCGAACCGGCGACGCGGACGGGCGTCGTCGCGCTGTGGAACAGCGATTGGGGATTCCCCTTCCGGATTCCGTTCACCGTGATCGACAGCTATCACAAGCGCGCCGACGCGGGCTGGCTCGACCTCGGCGAGTTGCCCCCACCGACGGGCGGCGCGGCTGCGGCCAGCCCGATCGCCGGGGGTCCGAAAGGGTAACCGCCCTTGCTCCTCCGTCCGGAGCCTGTGTATGACGCGCGCGTTCATGGCCAAGAGGAGATTCACCGATGCGCGTGCTGCTGACCGGATCATCGGGTTGGCTGGGGCGCTATCTTGCTCCACTGCTCGTCCAAAACGGTCATGACGTTACCGGGCTCGATGTCGTGCCCGGCACGCACACGCAGGTGACCGGCACCGTCGCCGACCGCGCGCTCATCGACCGGACGATGGGCGAGCACGGGATCGAGGCGATCATTCATAGCGGCGCGCTGCACAAGCCCGACATCGTGCGGTATCCGCGGCAGGCCTTTGTCGACGTCAATGTCAGCGGCACGCTGAACCTGATCGAGGCGGCGGTTGCGGCAGGCAACGACCGCTTCCTCTTCACTTCGACCACATCGCTGATGATCCGTGCCGATGTGCGCGAAGGCGCGGGCAAGGCCGGCGCGTGGTGGATGGACGAGGATTTTGGTCCGATCGAACCGCGCAACATCTACGGTGTCACCAAACTCGCCGCCGAACAGGCATGCAGGCTGGTGCACCACGAGCATGGCATCGCCGCGCTGATCCTGCGCACCGGCCGTTTCTTCCCCGAGGATGACGATACGCACGCCGTGCCAAGCGGCCCGAACCTCAAGGCGAACGAATTGCTCAATCGCCGGCTGACGGTCGAGGATGCCGCGGCAGCGCATCTCGCCGCACTTGAGGCTGCTCCGCGGATCGGCTGCGACACCTTCATCCTTTCCGCGCCGCCCCCGTTCGCGCGGGAGGACGCCGAAGAGCTGGCGCGTGACGCGCGCGCAGTGATCGCACGCCACCATCCCGATGCGGCCGAACTTTATGCCGCAAAGGGCTGGGTGCTTCCCGAGACGATCGACCGCGTCTACGACCCCTCGCGCGCCGGGCACCGCTTTGGCTGGCGCGCGCGAACCGACTTCGGCAGCGTGCTGGCGGCACTGCGCGACCGCACCGAACTGCCCTTCGCCCACGACCCTGACTACACATCCCCCATCATCACACAGGAGCGCGAAGCATGTATGTGCTGATCACCGCCAACCGCAATTATTCGAGCTGGTCGCTGCGCCCGTGGATGCTGATGAAGGGGCTTGGAATCCCCTTCGAGGACCAGATCGAGCCCTTTACCAATCCGATCAACTATGACGAGTTTCGCAGTTTTTCACCGACCGGACAGGTGCCCGCCTTGCTCGACGAAGGACGGACGGTTTACGACTCGCTGGGCATAACACTCTACCTTGCCGACCGGCACGAGGGCGTATGGCCCACCGATCCCGATGCGCGCGCGTGGGCGCAATGCGCTGCGGCCGAAATGCACAGCGGTTTTTCCGCGCTGCGAAACGACTGCACGATGAATGTCGGGGTTCGGGTAACGCCGAAGCCGCCGTCGGGCGCGCTCCGTCTCGATATTGCGCGTATCCGCGAACTGTTCGCGGAGGGACTGTCGCGTTTCGGCGGCCCCTTCCTCGCGGGCGATCGCTTTACCGCCGTCGACGCCTTCTTTGCCCCGGTCGCTTTCCGCATCCGCACCTATGGCCTCGATGTCGGGCGCGGACAGGCGTGGGTGGATCATATGCTCGCGCATCCCGCGATGCAGGATTGGGAACGTCAGGCGCTCGCCGAAAACTGGCGCGAGGAAAGCCATGAGGCGGAGCTTGCGGCGGCGGGGGCGATTACCGCGGATTATCGCACCGCCTAGTCCGCGATCGCCTCGCGTACCACGGCGATACCCGCCTCGCGTTGCGCTTTCAGTTCTGCCTTCAGCTTCGCGGGGTTACGCGCGAAAACGAAGCCGAAACTGACTCCGCCTTCCTTTCCGGTCGTCGCATGGTGAAGCTTGTGCGCCTGCACCAGCCGCTTCGCATAGCCGCGCCGCGGTACCCAGCGGAAATAGCGTTGATGGACGAGACCGTCGTGCACGAGCGTATAGATGATGCCATAGAACAGGACGCCAAGGCCGATCCATGTCCCCGGCTCCCAAGCCGAAGCGCCCATGATCATCGGGCTGCCGAGGGCGAACATCGAAATACTCATCGCGGCACCTACGAGCCCGAACAGATCATTCTTTTCCAGAAGCTTGTCGTGCGGCTCATGATGGTCGCGGTGCCATGCCCAGCCAAAGCCGTGCATGATATATTTGTGGCTCGCCCAGGCGACCAACTCCATCGTCACGACGGTGGCGAGAATGAGCGCGATGATGGCAAGCGTCGACATTCTTGGGATTATAGGCCGATTACAGCAACCGCGCCATCATCTCCTCGCCACCCCGGACCTGATCCGGGATCCCGCTTATCGACGCGGCAAAGCGGGATGCCGGATCAAGTCAGGCATGACGAAAGAGAGCTAAGGAGCGCGACCGAAAATTGCGTTTTTGATCGCCACTCGCTTGCATTGTTGTCCGACTGGCGTAAGTGGTCCGCATGACTCGGACCCGCACCCTCTATGAGAAAATCTGGGACGCGCATGTCGTCGAACAGCGCCCCGATGGTACCGCTCTGATCTTCATCGACCGCCACCTTGTCCATGAAGTTACCAGCCCGCAGGCGTTCGCCGGCCTTCGCGCAAGCGGCCGCACGGTGCGCCGCCCCGATCTGACGCTTGCGGTGCCCGACCATAATGTGCCCACGACCGCGCGGCTCGATGCAGCAGGCAACAAGCTGCCGATCGCCGACCCCGAAAGCGCGGCGCAATTGGCCGCGCTCGAAAAGAACGCGCCCGAGTTCGGCATCCGTTACATCGATGCGGTCGCGCCCGAACAAGGCATCGTCCATGTCGTCGGCCCCGAACAGGGCTTTTCGCTGCCCGGAACGACGATCGTCTGCGGCGACAGCCACACCGCGTGCCACGGCGGTATCGGCGCGCTGGCCTTTGGTATCGGGACGAGCGAGGTCGAACATGTGCTCGCGACGCAAACGCTGCTGCTCCAGCCGTCGAAGACGATGGAAGTGCGCGTCGAGGGCGAGGTCGGTCCCGGCGTGTCGGCAAAGGACATCATCCTCCACATCACCGGCGTCATCGGCGCCGCGGGCGGCACCGGCCATGTCATCGAATATACCGGCAGCGCGATCCGCGCGCTCAGCGTCGAGGGCCGGCTGACGGTCAGCAACATGGCGATCGAGGGTGGCGCGCGCGCCGGCCTGATCGCACCCGACGAGGTCACCTTCGAATATCTGAGGGGCCGCCCCTATGCGCCCAAGGGCGCCGACTGGGATGCCGCCGTCGCGTGGTGGAAGAGCCTCGCGACCGATCCCGGTGCAACCTACGACAAGACCGTCGTGATCGACGCCGCCGATATCGCACCGAGCGTGACGTGGGGCACCAGCCCCGAGGATGTGGTGGCGATCACCGGCGTGGTGCCCGAACCCGGCAGCTTTGCCGATCCGTCGAAGCAGACCGCCGCCGCCAAGTCTCTCGCCTATATGGGCCTCGAACCGGGCACGCGAATGCAGGACGTTCCGATCGAGAATATCTTCATCGGCAGCTGCACCAACAGCCGCATCGAGGATCTGCGCGCCGCCGCCGCGGTGATCAAGGGCCGCCACAAGGCCGACAATGTCAAATGGGCGATCGTCGTTCCGGGGTCGGGGCTCGTGAAGGCGCAGGCCGAGGCCGAGGGGCTCGACCGCATCTTCACCGACGCGGGCCTCGAATGGCGCGAGCCCGGCTGCTCGGCGTGCCTCGCGATGAACCCCGACAAGGTGCCCGCAGGCGAACGCTGCGCCTCGACGAGCAATCGCAATTTCGTCGGGCGTCAGGGTCCGGGCGCGCGCACGCACCTCGTCAGTCCTGCGATGGCCGCCGCAGCGGCGGTGACCGGAAAGCTCACCGATGTGCGGGAGCTGATGGCATGACCCCGATCGAAAAAGTCGAGGGCCGCGCGATCCCGTTCGGCCTGAAAAACGTCGACACCGACGTGATCATACCCGCGCACTGGCTGAAGACCACGACGCGCGAGGGCATGGGTCGCGGCGCGTTCGAAAGCCTGCGCGCCGATCCCGACAATCTGTTCGACAGTGCCGAATACAAGGGCGCGCCGATCCTGATCGCGGGCGACAATTTCGGCTGCGGGTCGAGCCGCGAGCACGCCGCCTGGGCGCTCGGCGATCTTGGCATCCGCGTCGTTATCGCGCCTTCTTATTCGGACATTTTCTCGGGCAATGCGGTCAAGAACGGCATCCTGCCCGTTGTGCTGCCCCAAGCTGCGATCGACCGGTTGATGGAAGTCGCAAAGACTGATCCGGTCCATGTCGACCTCGACACGCAGACCGTTACCACGCCCTTTCAGGACCGCTTCACGTTCGAGATCGATCCGTTCCGCAAGATGTGTCTGCTCGGCGGGCTCGACGAGATTTCGCTGACCGAAAAGAGCGATGCGGCAATCGGAGCCTACGAGCAGAAACTCGACGCCGACCGGCCGTGGATGCGGCCCGCAGCATAGGGTCAACGAACACCATAAGAGGAGAAGATGATGAAGGCTCTCTTGTCGACCGCCACCGGCGGCCCCGAAACGCTGACGCTGGGCGAACTGCCGCGCCCGACCGCGGGCAAGGGGCAGATCGTGATCGACGTGAAGGCCTGCGCGGTCAATTTCCCCGACGTGCTCATCATCGAAGACAAATATCAGTTCCGCCCCGAACGCCCCTTCGCTCCCGGTGGCGAAGTCGCGGGGCTTGTTGCGGAAGTTGGCGAAGGTGTCACGGAGTTCAAGGTCGGCGACCGCGTCATTGCGGGCTGCGGCAACGGCGGAATGTCCGAAGCCGTCGCGGTGTCGGTGCATAATGTCTACCACCTGCCCGAGGCGCATGGCTTCGCCGAAGGTGCCTCCTTGCTGATGACCTATGGCACGAGCATCCACGCGCTCGTCGATCGCGGCCACATCAAGGAAGGCGATACCTTGCTCGTCCTCGGCGCATCGGGCGGGGTCGGCATCGCCGCGGTCGAACTCGGCAAGGCATTCGGCGCGCGCGTCGTCGCCGGGGTGTCGAGCGAGGCGAAGGCCGACATCGCACGCCAGGCGGGCGCCGACGAGGTCGTCGTCTATGGCTATCAGCCGTTCGACAAGGATGCGTCGAAAGAACTCGCGAACAAGTTCAAGGAAGCCGTTGGCCCCGATGGCGCGAACGTCATCTACGACGCGGTCGGCGGCGATTATGCCGAGCCCGCGCTGCGCTCGATCGCGTGGGAGGGCCGCTATCTCGTTGTCGGCTTCCCCGCGGGCATCCCGCGTCTGCCGCTCAACCTGACCCTGCTCAAGAGCTGCGATGTCGCCGGCGTGTTCTGGGGCGCGTTCGTCGCACGCGAGCCGGCGCGCAACCGCGCCAACATCGCCCGCCTGTTCCAGCTGTGGGAACAGGGCAAGATCAAGCCGCGCGTGACAGAAAGCTTTGCTCTCGCAGACGGCGGCAAGGCGATCGCCAAGCTCGGCGATCGCAGCGCGGTCGGCAAGCTGGTCGTCACCATCTGAAATACCGGCCGGATCCCGCGCTGACCGAGGCGTTGCTCGCGCTCGCTGCGGCATCGGGGCGAATCGAGGTGCGGGTCACGCCGGGGGCCAGCCGCGACGAAATACGGATCGTCGATGGCACCGTGCAGCTCCGCGTCACCGCCCCGCCCGCTGACGGCGCGGCGAACGACGCGGTGCTGAAACTGCTGGCGGCTGGAACTTATCACCCTGGGCCGCTCAGGCGTGGACCTTT
>NZ_DATMST010000244.1:0-16617 GCF_035565275.1 Sphingopyxis sp. | reverse complement strand
CCGCGGCCACCGCCTCGCCGATCGCCCCGCCGGCGCCGGTCACGAACGCGACCCGCCCGTCGAGGCGCCACGCATCAAAGGGACTCGCCATTCACCGCACTCCCGTGTTAGCCGAATACGAAACAAGGAGTATCGTATGTTGAATGAAGATTTCGCCGGAAGCTGGCAGCTCGTCGATTATGTGACGCACCTGCCAAACGGGGAATGGACCGAACCGCTTGGCCCCGAACCCTATGGCCTCGGCACTTATACCGCCGCCGGTTTCATGTCCGCGCACCTGATGCGACGCGACCGGACGCCGCTCGGCAACGCCCGGCCGGACCTTGCCGCGATCGAACCCGGCCTGCTTGCTGCCACCGCCGCCGGATACATAGGATATACCGGTCGCTACACGATTGATCGCAACGCGCGCCGGGTCATTCATCATGTCGAAGCCGCCTTTCTCCCCGACTGGGTCGGGACCGACATGATTCGCGACTACAGCTTTGAGAACGGCCTTCTTCTCCTGCGTCCGCCTGCTGCCGCTGGCGCCGTGCCGGTGCTGCGCTGGCGGCGCGCATCCTGATCCCATGTTGGTCTCTCCCGAATCCATCTTGACATAACGATACGTTTTGTTTCGTATATAGACCATGGATCTGCAGGAGCGGTCAAGGGACATGTTCCCTCCCCGTGAAATGCCGGCAATCGCGTAAGGGAGAGGACCATGAAAGCATATCGTATGATTCGGATGTTCGGCCTGTTGCTCGGCAGTTCGACGCTGCCCGGCATCGCCATGGCGCAGGACGCCGCGCCGAAAGACGCCGCGGCGGACGGCTTCGCGAGCGAGATCATCGTGACCGCGCAGAAGCGCGAGCAATCGCTTCAGGACGTACCGATCGTCGTGACGGTCGCGAGCGCGCAGCTGCTGCAGGATGCGGGCGTCCGGGACATCAAGGATCTCACCGTCCTCACCCCGGGGCTTACCGTCGTGTCCACCGCCAACGAAACACAGTCGACCGCGCTCATCCGGGGGGTCGGCACCGCCGGCGGCAATGTCGGGCTCGAAAGCTCGGTCGGCGTGGTTATCGACGGCGTCTACCGCCCGCGCACCGGCGTCGCGCTTGGCGACCTGGGCGAAGTCGAAAGGATCGAAGTCCTGAAGGGCCCGCAAGGGACGCTGTTCGGAAAGAATACCTCGGCGGGCGTGATCAACGTCCTGACCGCGAAACCGGGCTTCACACCCTATGCCCGCGGCGAATTCACCGTCGCCAATTATGACGAGTTCGGCGGCTCGATCTCGGTTGGCGGCCCGATCGTCGGCGATCGCCTTGCCGCCAGCCTGTTCGCGGTGCATCGCACGCGCGACGGCTATTACGACGTCGTCACCGGCAAGGGGCCGCGCACACTCGGCAATGACGCCGACCGCCATTTCTGGTCGCTGCGGGGCCAGCTATATTTCACCAACGACGCCGGCTTCGACGCACGACTGATCGGAGACATCACGCGCCGGAACGAAAATTGCTGCGTCGCGGTCCAGCTCGTGAACGGACCCACAACGGCGATCGTTGACGCGCTCGCCGGTGCGGGCAACGGCGTTCTCTCGCCGGCCGATCCCGACCGCCGCCTTGCCTTCTCGAACCGCGACACGACGCAGAAGATTCGCGACGGGGGTCTCAGCCTCGAGATCAACTATGGCCTCGGCGATGCGACGCTGACTTCGATCACCGCCTGGCGCGACTGGCGCTGGGTGACGGGCTCGGACTCGGACTATAGCGGCGCCGATATCCTGTACCGCGAAGCCGACGGCGGGACGATGAACCGCTTCCGCCAGATCAGCCAGGAACTGCGTGTGAGCGGCCGGAGCGGAATTCTCGACTATACGGTCGGCGGCTTCTACGCCCACGAAATCCTCGATAGCCGCGTCGCGCAGCTTTACGGCACCGACTTCCAGCCCTTCCTGAGCCTGCTCTTCTCGGGCGGCACCGATCCGTCATTCCTGAAACCGATCCTCGATCTGGCTGTCCCGGGCACCGGCTCGCGCGACATCTACAAGCAGACAGGCGATACCTTCGCGCTATTTACCAACAACAGCGTGAAACTGACCGATGCGCTCGAACTGACCGTGGGGCTTCGCTACACGATCGATCGCAAGAAGGCGGTCGCCGATTTCGACGCCACCGACGGCGGCGCGCTTTGCGATGCCGGCCAGGCGACCGGATCGGCCGCGATCATCGGCGCGCTCTGCAATCCGTTCTTCAATTCGAACTTCATCGGACTGACGAACGCGCAGAAACGCACCGAAAAGGCGCTGAGCGGCACCGCAAAGCTCGCCTATCGTTTCTCGCCCGAACTCATGACCTATGCGAGCTATTCGCGTGGCTACAAAGCGGGCGGCTTCAATCTCGACCGCGTTGCCTTCCCTTATGCCGCCGGCAATCCGACTTCGCTGCAGCCGGTCCTCGACACAAGCTTTCCCGGCGAGTTTGTCGACAGCTTCGAGCTGGGATTCAAATCGACGCTCGCCGACCGCCGCCTCTATCTGAACGCTGCCGCCTTCTACCAGGATTATACCGACTATCAGCTCAACGCCTTCAACGGCTTCTTCTTCTCGGTCTTCCCGGTTCCGGAGGTCACTTCGAAGGGTGTCGACGCCGATATCCTGTGGCGCCCGAGCAGCGCTTTCACGCTTCAGGGCGGCATTACCTATGCCGACACACGCTATTCGGAGAAGAACCGCGCCCTTCTGTCGCTGACACCGTCAACCGCGAACCTGCCCGGTGAACGACTCAACCTTGCGCCGCTATGGTCGGCCTCGCTCTCGGCGACGCACGAGTTGCCGCTTGGCGGCGGACTGCTGCTACGCTCGAACGCCAATATGCGCTACAGTTCCCCGTATAATGCGGGCACCGACCTCAATCCGCTCAAGCTCCAGAAGAGCTACGCGGTGATCAACGCACGCATCGGGATCGGGGACGAGGACAAGAGCTGGGGCGTCGAACTCTGGGCGAACAACATCACCGACAAGCTCTATATGCAGAACAGCTTCGACGCGCCATTCCAGTCGGGCAGCATCAACGCCTTTCTCGGCGCGCCGCGCACCTATGGCATCACCCTGAAGGCCGGTTTCTGACCCCCATCTCCTCGGAAACCGGCCTCGGTCGCGCACGCGATCGAGGCCGGTTTAATCGAGACCGGACGCTTTCCCGGCCACCATTTGCGTATTCCCGGGCGCGGGGAAACGGTCTTCGACCGATGCTTCGGCCTTACGAATATCGCACGCACATGCTCCTGCCGCGACGACGCACGCGCCTGACCCTTCCCTTCCATCCCGGCTTCGGCCACAAGAGGCTATGCCCAGAAACGCAACAATCCGGATCGCCCCGCGCGACAAGCCGCAGATGGGACGGCCGCGCTCGGTCGACGTCGACCACCGGATCCAGAAAGAGACGCTCGACGTCATTTCGGAGAAGGGGTTTTCGGGGGTCACGATCAACGAGATCTGTGAGCGCGCCGGGGTCAGCCGGGCGACATTCTATCGCCGCTATCCGAGCCCGGCCGAAGCGCTCGCCGACGCGATCAACGCTGCGTTCGAATTTCATTCGCCACCGCATAGCGACGACCCCGTCGAATATCTTCTCGAGTTCGCACGCTCGCTTGAGCGCTCCTATTCCGATCCGCGCATTGCGCCGGCAATAGGCTTCCTGATCGGCGAGTATAATGCCAAGCCCGATGTCTACGACCGACTTCAGCAAGGCCTGAGAGAACGCCGCGCCTATGTCCGGGGCGCCCTCGAAGCGGTCGGCAGCCTGCCCGTCCAGAAGGACCTGCCGCTCGATCTCGACGAGGTCCTCGTCACTCTTTCGTCCCTTGCCTGGAACGCGGCGGTTACCAAACGCACGCTCGAACCGGCCGCGCTCCGGACGATCATCGCGCGCCTTATTCGCTAACAGCTGCCTGAAGGCGGCCCTCGATCCGATGGCCGGAGTGGCGGCCCGCTATGACATATGGCCTGTGAGATCCCCAGCGCGACCGATGCCGATTTATGCCGCTGACCCAATTCGGGCGCAGATATGGCGCAAGATTGGCGCGATGCCGCCTTCCCATCAAAAGTCGACGGCAAGAAAAGCCGTGAACCGTCGGCGATCCATCAACCCATAGCTATTGCTGCCGACGATGTTCCACGCATAGCTGTTGGTGACATTCTGCATCTGGGCCCGGAAAAGGGCCGGAAACCGTCCGAGTTTGAAGCGGTACCGCACGCCGATATCGATCAGCGCGTAGGGATCGACCGACACGAGATTGTCGCGGGATGCAGGACGTTCCCCGAACCACGAGACCGCCATATCGACGGAAACCCCCGGCAGGCAGGTGAGGTGATAATCGGCGTTGCCGCGTAAAATGGTCGCGGCCTGCCCCAACGGTTTTGACCCCACCCGGCCGAGCTCCACGGCTTCGCCGGTCACCCGCGGTTTCATGAACAGCGCGCCTGCGACGATGGTCAGCTCGTCCGCCGGACTGCCCGCGAGGCTGAGTTCGACGCCGCGATGCCGTACGTCGCCCAATATGGTGAAGATGTTTGTCTCATCGGTGTTGAAATAGGGTTTGCGCACATCGAACACGCCAGCGACGACCTTCATGCGCGACGAGACCGCCCAGCGGATACCCGCGTCTGCCTGCCGGGTCCGGATCGCCGGCAGTGCGTCGTTGCGATTGGCCGCACTGTTGGGCGCTAGACCGCTTTCTTCGAGCCCGCGGGTGTATCCGGCGTAGAGGGCGATGTCGTTTGTCAGATAGGCCGCAGCCGACGCGCTCGCCAGCCATGGCCGGTCTCTGGTTTCGGTTGTGGGAAGTTCGCCCGGCAAATCGATCGCCTTGCGATAATCCGTTCGTTGAATACCGAGGCTCAGCTCACCAATATTCTTCCACCTGCCCTCATAGGCGAAACCCAGCGTCGTCTGCCGCACACGGTCATGCGTCCGTTCGCCAAACTCGAAGACCGGCGGCGATGGCACGGGAAGATATTCGCCCAACCTTCGTTCGCCAAGATCGACCGGAACGGCCGCCCCGCCATAGCGGCTGTCGAGCTGGCGCGCGCGCACGGACACATGCAGCATATGGAGCCTTGGCCCGTCGGCGAAGCTGCGACTGATGCGAAGTTCGCCGCTGGTCGACGCGTAACGCTGGCCCGGATCGGCGATGATCTGCGCGCGCGTGCGACCGTCCGGCGTCGTATCGAGAAAATTCTGGGCGAAATTCTCTTCATTCTCGAATGTCGAGCGAAACATCCCGCCGGTGATCGCCCAGTTATGGCCGATACGAGCCTTGGCAATGACCCCTGAGTTGGTGCTGCGGCTATCCTTCGCCGCCCACTTCTGGCCGAAAAAATGTCGTCGGGGAGCGTCGGGGGGCGCATAGGCACCCCCGCTCACCACCGTCGGAGGGATTTCCTCGTTCCTCCCGATCGTGGTCGACCAAAAGGGGGTAATTTCGATTGCGTCATTCGGCCGCCAGCGCGGGATGACCGCTGCCCGAAAATAGGTGGCATCCGCGCCGTCATAATATTCCTCGCGCGCGTAGGATGCACCGAGAGCCACCCCAAAGCGCTTGCCCGCCAGCGGGAGCTGGGCGTCGATTTCGATCGACGGCGCGCCATAGGCAAAGCTTCCCGCAACGACGCTGACCAGCGCCCTCTCGCCTACCCCGCGCAAACGATAGTCGACGATGCCGGTCGGTGCCGGGAACGGGTAGCCTTGGGCCGTCAGTCCGACCCGGATCGTCGAGCCCGAGACGAGGCGGTTCGCGATAAAGCCCTGACGATCGAGGTAGACGCCCTCGATACGGACATTGCCCGCGCCACCGGCGAAAAGCCCCGAACCTGGCTCGCGCTATAGATGCCGATGCTCTCGTTGCCGATCGAGGTCCCGAACGCGTCTTCCGCCGCGGTAACGGCGTTGTCCTCGGTCCGCTGCGCCTCGGCCGGCACCGCGATAGCGAACGCACCGAACGCGGCGATAGCCGGCCTTCCGCGCGTCACTGCGCCACCCTCCATTCGCGGATTCGCGCAAGGCCCAAGGCCATGATCGCACCCGCGACCAGCGCAAGCCATGCGGCGAACAAAAGGGCATCGCCGATCCGCTCCGCAACCGGCCGCTCCGCCATTGCAAATTCGGGCAAGGCAAGCGGCTGCGCAAGGTTCAGGCGGCCGCGCGTTGCGCGCTCATCGGGCGGGGCAGGCTGCGTGATTTCATGCTGAACGAGCGGGCGCACGATCGCGTGGAGATGGTGCTGGTATTTGCGCGCCTGGTCTTCGAAACTGCGCTGGCGCCCCGGATCGGTCCCGGCGAGGGTTGCGAGCGCGCTTTCGATACCGAGCGGCGGAATGACGAAGCCCGCGAGCCGCGCGACCTTCTCCTGGCGCCGTCTATGGCCCTCGATATCGCGCTTCAGCGGCGTAAGCTGGCGTTCGGTTTCGGGAACAAGGAAGCTGAGCCGCGTCGCATGATCGAGCATCGTCACGCGGTCGGTGTATGATCGAAGATCCGGTCTCGCGCGCATCGCATCGGTGATGATCTCGTCGCGGCGGGATTGTATATCGTCCGAGACGGCGCGCTGGGCATCGACATAGCGAATGGCCGAAGGTGCCGGATCGACGAGCGAGGTGAGCGCCGAGCCCGCCAGCGGGAGACCGATCGTGAGCGCGGCCCAGATCGCGGCAAACGACCCGAGCGCCGGTCCCGCGCCAGGCTGAGCTCCGAGGACGACAAGCGCAATGCCCGTCCAGAAAGTCATATAGGTCAACGTCAGCAAGAGCGCGGCGGAGAGCGGCGCGGCATCGGCGGCGATCGACGCCCCGGCGACGCCGAGCGCAACGACTACCGAAATCAGCACGACCGGCGCTGACCACGCCAGGATTGCGGCAACACGGGCGGCTATCCAATGGCGCGGACTCGCCGACTGTGCCGCCACCAGCCGCAACATGTCGCGATCGCGTTCGAACGTGCCGAGCAGCGCGAAAAGGAGGAGCAGCCCGACAGGCAGCAAAAAGACGATCGCGAAGGCGAGATCGAACCGCCCGAGCGCGAGACCGCGTGGGTTCTCGAAATCATAGGTGTCGACGAAACCGAAGGGCGTGTTGAGCTTGATCTCGAGACGGCTGGGCGCAAGGTCACTGACCCCCGCCGCAAGTGGAGACAGCGGCAGATGAGGCTTGAGCGCCGATTTCTTGACGAAATATTCGCTGTAGCCGGCGACGTTGGTCGGATCCTGCCAATAGGCCACCCGCCCCGCCCCTTCGCGCACGGGCTCGCGATAGGCCCGGGCCTTCTCGCGGGTCAGAGCATCGAAAGCCGCATCGGCGGCGCGGGCGCGTTCGAGCGCCGCTGTTTGCGATCCGTGGAGCGTAGCGGTATTATAGGCTCCCCAGACAAAGCTCGCCGCAAGGATGAGCATCACGGCCCAGAGCAGCGGCGAACGACCGGTCTGGCGCCATTCCCATGCAAACAGCGAGCGAAAAGCCGCCGTGTTCATGGACGAAGCCTCCGCGCGGCGGTGATCAGGAGGAGACCGCCGATGGCCAGCCAGGCAAGTAGCGCCATGAAGGCCGGCAGCGCGGTACCTGCAAATCGGCCGAGCGGCGGGGTCGGATAGGCAAATTCGGGGACCTGCGACCAGAGTTTGTCGTCGTTGGTATGCCGCTCGGTGCCATGCGCACGGTGACCCATGCCGTCGGCGTTCATTCGGTTGACGAGATCGCGGCGATAGCGCTCGGCGCTGTCAATGAAGTCGCGGTGATGGCTGAAATCGCTGCCCGCTACCGACGCCGAGGCGGCCTGTGCCGCGATCGTTGGCGACAGAAACCCGAAGGCCGCGAACAGGCGGTCCTGCGCCGCGACGCGCCCATAGAAGCCACCGAGGATGCGATCGAAAACCTCATGGCTATGGCGTTCGACAAGATCGAGCTCGGCCATCCGGGGGTTGGGAATATCCTCGACGCGCGTCACGCCATAGCGCGCGAGGAGCTTCGCGCGGTTGCGCGCATTCTGCTCATCGGACCAGAAGGCCGGCGCTGCCTCGGCGATCTCCTGGCGGACCGACTGGCTCGAAGGCAGCGGCCGCGCCGCGTCCACCATGCCGCTCGCGACCCGCGGAAGGGCCAATGCGAAGAATATCCAGAGGCCGAAAAGGGCGGTGAGCGCAAGCCGGGCATTCGCCATGCGCAGCGACACGGCAATTCCGACCGCCGCAAGGAAAGCGAAATAACTCGCCATCACCAGTGCCCAGCAGATCATGCGCAGGGCCGTGTCGCCGTCGAGCCGTCCGCCGAGGCCAAGCCAAAGCAGCGATCCCGCCGTGACCGGGAGGAGGAGGAGCCCCGTCGAAGCGCACCATACGGTCAACGCCTTGGCGCCAACGATCATGCGCGGGTGTATCGCCGCTCCAAGCGCGACGCGCATCGTACCGCGTTCGCGGTCCTGCGCGACGAGGGTGAAAGCGATCAGGAAAATGATGAGCGGCGCGAAGCCCGTGATCAGCGCTGCCGGCGCGGCAAAGCCGATGCGCTGGAGCAGCGAGGCATTTTGCTGCGGCCGGTAGAGCATGTCATTCTGGTGGTGCGCCTCGAGCCAGACCGTCTGTCCGACGAAGGATTCGCTTCCCGGGTCGAGCGCGGCAAGCGCCGGCGAAGGCTTGAATGCGAAAATGCTGTAGTGGGCGGCGCTGTGCGGATCCTTTTCGCCCTGCCCCACCCAACGCGCGCGCTCGGCGGCCGCCACCGCCTGCTTGTCGGCATCGCTGCGGACATTCTGGGTTGCGATAGCGAGAAAGGAGAGAAGGATCAGCGATGCGAGCGCGAGCAACGCCCCCCACGCCCGCCGATCGCGCCGCAGGATCGCAAGTTCGAGGTGCGTGAGCCGCCAGATCATGCGGCGAGCCTTTGGAGATAAAGTTGTTCGAGTTCGACCGGCCCGATCGTCGCCGCATCACGCTCGTCGACCAGCCGGCCCGCGTGCAGGATGCCGAGCCGGTGCGCTACATCCTTGACGCGAAACAGGTCGTGCGTTGCCATCAGCACCGCGATGCCGCGCCCCGACGCCGCGCGGATCACCTCGCTCAGGTCATTGGCGGCGCCCGCGTCGAGGCCCGAGGTCGGCTCGTCGAGCAGCAGCAGGCGCGCGTCCTTGGCGAGCGCGATCGCCACGCCGACCTTCTGCCGCATGCCCTTCGAAAAGCTTCCGGCACGGCGATCATGCGCCTCTTCCTGAAGCCCCGCGTCGGCAAGCAGCTGGCGTGCCATCGGCGCATCAATCCGGCGCCCGGCGAGCAGCGCGAAATAGGTCAGATTCTCGATCGCGCTGAGCGAGGGGTGAAGCATGACCGTCTCCGGGAGATAGGCCGTCCGCGCTCGCGCCGCGAGCGGCGCCGTAACCGCGTCGACGCCGTCGATCACGATCGATCCGCTGTCGGGCTTTACGAATCCGAGGATCATGTTGAGGGTGGTCGTCTTGCCCGCACCATTGGGGCCGAGCAGCGCGTAAACCTCACCGGGCTGAAGTGTCAGCGAAAGTCCGTCGACGGCGCGGTAGCCGCCAAAGGCGATGGAAATCGATTGGATCGCAAGCGCGGACATGTCGGTGATCTCCTCAGAAGCGGGCCAGCACGCCAAGCTCGACGCTGCGCGGAGCGCCGACCTGGAACTGCGTGTTCGAGACATCGGAATAATCGACGTAGAAGGCGTCGGTGAGATTGCGGCCGCGAAGGCTGACCTCGCCCCAATCGAACTTGTAGCCGATCGATGCGTCGACCGTGGTGTAGCCGCGCGCGCGGATCGCATTCTCATTGTCGGTGTAAAAGCGTCCGGCGTGGCGAAGGCCGGCGCTCAGCGTAACGGGAATGGCATCGAAGCTGTAGAAAGCGAAAAGGTTCGCGATGGTCTCGGGCGTGCGCGGCGGCGTCTTGCCCTCGCGGCTGATGCCGCCGGCCTCGACGAGTTCGTCGAAGCGCGCATTGAGACGGGTGTAATTGGCGTCGATCCTGAGCTGCCGTGTCACCGCCGCGGACAGCGAGAGCTCCACGCCGCGCGATGACTGGCGCCCGCCCTGGATGCTCAGCGTCGGGTTCACCGGGTCGCGCGTGATGATGTCGTCCTGGACAAGATGATAGGCCGCGAGCGTGAGATCGATGCGGTCGTCCCAGAAGCTGCTCTTGATGCCGGCCTCGATCGAGCGCCCCCTGGTCAGATCGAAACGCGAGTTCACGAGCGAGATCGACAGGAGATTGCCGACAGGGGCGATCGCACGGCTATATTGTGCAAAGAGCTGGGTCTTGGGCAAAAGGTCATAGACCGTGCCGACCCGCCAGGAGAAGGCCCGGTATTTCCGCTCGAACGGCGTCCCCGTCCCGATCTGGCGATCGAGTCTGATCCAGTCGTGTCGCCCGCCCGCGGCGATCAGCCAGCGCGGCGTGAGGTTGAGGGCATTCTCCGCGAAGACCGACGACACGCCGACGTTCGATTGCTGGTTCACCGGCGGCAGGTTTGCGGTTCCACCGGGGAAGGTGCCGCGCACCGGGGCGAACGGATCGACCGAAGTGGTCGTCGCAAAATAGCGGCGCGTCGCGAAATGGAGGTCGCTGAACTCGGCGCCGAGGGCGAAACGGTTTCGAAGGCCGCCGACGGTGACGTCGCCGATCAGCGCCGCGCGCTCGATCACATGGTCGATATCATGCGTAACGATACCCGTGGTGCGGTCGATGAGGCCGGTTGCGCCATTGTAGCTATAGGCTTCGGCGTTGATGAAACGGCGATCGGAGGTGTAGCTGCTGAGGTCGTTGGTGAAGGCGAGCGCGTCGCTGATCTCCCACCGGAAGTGCGAACGAAGCCAGAGCGTATCGGAATCGAGCACCGCGTCGGTCACGTTGAAGCTGGTCTTGCGAAGCGAGCGGTCGATCACAAGATCGCCCGGACCGGTCGCCGCCGATGAAGGATCGCGCGCGATCGCGCGCGGGACGAGCGGCGTCCCGAGGTCCGCCGTGTCATAGCTGTCCTCGCTATAGTCGGCGGCAATTTCGACGGTGAGACGGTCCGACGGCTGCAGGATGGTCGACAGGCTTGCAGCGAAGAAACGCGCGTCGGCATCGTCGACATAGCCGCTCGTGCGATTGTAGGCGACCACCCCGCGGACTGCCGCCCGGTCGGAAAGCGACAGGTTGAGATCGCTCCCGAGCCGCAGCGTGTCGAAGCTGCCGTAGCTCGCGATCATGCTGCCCTTCGTGCTGCTGAGCTGTGCCTTCTTGGGCACGAGGTTGATCGCGCCGGCGACCGCACCCTCGCCGTAGAGCACCGACGCCGGTCCTTTGAGAATTTCGATCCGGTCGAACAGAAAGCTGTCGTTCGCGCGCGTATAGATCAGCGGCGTCGTCACGCGGATGCCGTCGTAGAGGAGGCCCACGGCGCTCGCGGTGAAGCCGCGCATCGTCGGCGCGCCGGGGCTCGTCGCCGGAAGCGAGGACGTAACGCCGGGCGCCCGGTTGAGCGCCTCGACATTGGTTCGCGCCCCGAACTCGCGGATCTGCCTTTCGGAAAGGATGTCGACGATCGCCGGTGTCTCGCGCGCCGTGAGCCCGAGCCGGCTGCCCGTCTCGGTGCGCGCGTCGAGCAACAGCTGGCGGTCCGCAACGCCGGTCACGATGATCTCGCTTTCCGCCGGCGCCTCGGCTTCTGCTTCCTCAGCCAAAGCCGCCATGGGCCATGCGAGCAGAACGGGCAGAAGCGACACCGGGATTCGCCCCCGGAATATGGCCTTCGCCGCATGGCCCGCGCCGGTCGGCAGTTGAATGTTGTGCACGATCTTCCCCTTGAGCCCGTGTTGGGCGATTTCGTGCGCGCTGGTAGTGATATAACATATCATAAGTCAACCGATGACAGGGCTGCTGCGCAAATTTTGTCCGGTTCTTGGGGTCAGCGCTGGGCGCTGGCCATGAACGGACCGGCAAATTGAGCAGGCGGATATGGTCGCTTTAAGCGAACCGGGGCGAGGATACCGACCGCTAGGTCAGAATCGGCAGACTAACGTTACCAAGATCAAGCCAGGCTTGACTCACGGTCAGCTTGCCCAGCGGGAAACCCGGCAATTTCGCCCGTGTTTTTGGATTGACCATGTCTCGATTCGATATAAATATGATATCATTATTATATCGAATGATTCGGAGGGAAACATGGTTGAAACAGGGACGCCCGCGTTGAACCGCAGTCGCGAGGCGCGCGCGAACACGCAGAGCGGTTATCTGATGCTGTTCATCTGGCTGCTGCTGCTCGGTATTGCGACTTGGGCGGCGATCACCAATGCCAACGCCGACGTCATGGTCGCTTGGAAATGGGCCGTCGTCGCCATATCGGCGGTGGTCGGCCTGCTGATCCTCTGCGGCTTTTACCTGATCAATCCCAACGAAGCGGCGGCGATCCAGTTGTTCGGCGCATACAAGGGCACCGACCGCGAGGAAGGGCTGCGCTGGGTCCTGCCCTGGCTGACACGCAAGAAGATCGCGGTGCGCGCGAACAACGTGATTTCGGACAAGATCAAGGTCAATGATCTGCGCGGCAACCCGATCGAGATGGCGGCGCAGGTCGTGTGGCGCGTTACCGACACCGCGCAGGCGCTGTTCGACGTCGACGATTACAAGGAATTCGTGATGGCGCAGATCGAGGCCGCGGTGCGCTCGATCGGCTCGCGCTACCCCTATGACGATATCGAGCATCAGGAAATCACGCTGCGCGGCAATCATGACGAAGTCGGGGTCGAACTGCGCAAGGCGCTGATCGAACGGCTGAGCGTCGCGGGCATTACCGTCGACGAATGCGGACTGACCCACCTTGCCTACGCGCAGGAGATCGCCGGCGCGATGCTCCGCCGCCAGCAGGCCGAGGCGGTGATCGCGGCGCGCAAGAAGCTGGTAGAGGGCGCGGTGACGATGGTCGAGATGGCGCTGACCCAATTGTCCGAAAAGGGCGTCGTCGACCTCGACGACGAGCGCAAGGCGGTGATGGTGTCGAACCTGATGGTCGTGCTGTGCGGCGAACGCGACACCCAGCCTGTGGTGAACGCCGGGTCGCTCTACTGAGTTCGTCCAATGCCTGCGTCCGCCAAAAAAGCCTTTGCCCTCCGTCTCGATCCCGCGCTCTACGCGGCGATCGAGCGGATGGCCGCGGCTGAATTGCGCAGCGCCAACGCCGAGATCGAAGTGTTGCTGCGCGAGGCGTTGGGGCGACGCGGCGTCAGCGTCAAGCAATCCGAAGCCCCGAAACGTGGCCGCCCGCCCAAACAGGAAAGCTGATATGCTGCATCTTTTCATGGACATGAAACCGTGGTTCCGCGCCAAGAGTTACGGCCTTGGCACGGGCCGCCCCATTGCGTGGCAAGGCTGGATCTTTCTGACGCTCCACCTTGCCCTCGTTGCGGGTGTCGTGCTGCTCAGTCGCGCCGGACCGCTACATATTACGGCGGGACTGGTACTGCTTGCGGCGATCCTTCCCTGGCCCATCTATCGAAAGCGCACCGTAAGCGGCTGGCGCTGGCGCTGGGGCGGAAACCGCTAATCACCAGATTATTTGCGCTGGCTGTCCATCCCGCTTCGTCCGCCGCTTGCCCCCGACTCGCTTGATGGTTAAGGCCGGTCCATGACCGGCTCCACCACTCCCGTCCGCATTGCCCCTTCAATCCTCAGCGCCGATTTCGCGCGCCTTGGCGAAGAGGTTCGCGCGATCGAGACCGCAGGCGCCGACTGGGTGCATATCGACATCATGGACGGCCACTATGTCCCCAACCTGACGATCGGTCCGATGGTGGTAAAGGCCCTGCGCCCGCATTCGACCTTGCCCTTCGACGTCCATCTGATGATCTCTCCGGTCGATCATTTCCTCGACGCGTTCGCCGAGGCGGGCGCCGACATCATCACCGTCCACCCCGAGGCGGGGCCGCATATCCACCGCACCGTCCAGCACATCAAGTCGCTCGGCAAGCAGGCAGGCGTCTCGCTCAACCCCGCGACCCCCGCGAAAATGCTCGACTATCTGATCGACGACGTAGACCTCGTCCTGATCATGAGCGTCAACCCGGGCTTCGGCGGACAGAGCTTCATTTCGAGCCAGCTTCGCAAGATCGAGGCAGTCCGGAAGATGATCGAAAAATCGGGCCGCGACATCCGGCTCGAAGTCGATGGCGGCATCGACGCGGGCACGGCCCCGCTCGCGATATCGGCAGGGGCCGACGTGCTGGTCGCGGGCACCGCGACCTTCAAGGGCGGGCCCGATGCCTATGCCGACAACATCCGGCGCCTGCGCGGAGCCTGATCGATGGAGGGGAGACCGTTGACCGCCGCCCCTGCCGACCCGCCGCTCGATCCCGGTGACGACCCCGCGCTGATCGACGACACGATCGAGCCCGGCAAACGGCTGATCCGGCTTCCCGCCGACAAGGGCCTCTCGCTCGGCGACCGCGTCGCCAACGCGATCACCCGGCTGACCTGGCGGACGCCGCTGCACGCCTTTCGCCTGAAGGGCCGCTTTCCCCTCAAACTGCTCGGCGTGCCCGCCGATCCGGTGCCGGGCGATGCGCGCGCGGGCACCGCGATCCGCGCCGGCCATTTTCTCCATCGCGGGCTCAAGCTGCCGCTCGGCGAACTCGATTTCGCCGCGCTCGAGGTCGCGCCGGCCTTTGCCGACTATCTGCATAGCTTCGCCTGGCTGCGTGACCTTGCCGCCACCGGCTCGCGCGCCGACGGCACGCCGATCGCCGAAGCGGTCGTGCGTCACTGGCTCGGCACGCATGGCGAAACGGTCAGCGAACCCGCATGGAAGGCCGACAACACCGCTTGGCGCATCCTGTTCTGGGCCGCACACGCGCCGCTGATCCTCTCGTCGAGCGATCTCGTCTATCGCTCGGCGGTGCTCAACCATCTCGCGCGCGCCGCGCGCCACCTCGACCGCGTCGCCGACAAGACGCGGCCGGGCATCGGACAGATGGTCGCATGGGTCGGCATCGTCGCCGCCTCGCTGCTGATGCCCGGCGGCGAGCCCCGGCAGGTGTTCGGCGAAGCCGGCCTGCGCAAGGTCCTCGAAACCAGCTTCTACGCCGACGGCGGCAATATCTCGCGTTCGCCGCAGGCGCAGCTCGACGCGATCATGGCGCTGTCGATGCTGGCCAGAATCTATGACATGCGCCGCATGGAGATCCCGCCCTTCATCCAGGAGGTGCTTGCGCGCGCGGTGCCGGCATTGCTCGGGCTGCTCCACAGCGACGGCGGCATGGGCAGCTGGCAGGGCAGCGGCGCGACGCCCGCCGCCTATGTGCAGGCGATCGTCAATGCCAGCGGGGTGCGGACGCGGCCGCTCAAACAGGCGCGCGACTGGGGTTATCAGCGGCTGGTCGCGAACAAGGTCGTGCTGCTCGCCGACGCAGCGCCGCCGCCGATTGCCCGGGTGACCGAGGCGGGTTGCGCCTCGACGCTCGCCTTCGAACTCAGCGACGGCGACGAACGCATCGTCGTCAATTGCGGCGGCGCGGCGCTGACCGGCGCGACGATCCCCGCCGACCTTGCGCGCGGCCTTCGCACCACCGCGGCGCATTCGACACTGACGCTCGGCGACAGCAATTCGACCGCGATCCTCGCCAATGGCTCGCTCGGCAAGGGCGTGACCGAGGTCGAACTCGACCGGCGCGAGACACCGCAGGGCAGCCGCGTCGAGATGAGTCACGACGGCTATGCGCGGCGCCACGGGCTGATCCACCGCCGCCTGCTGATCCTCTCACCCAACGGCCGCGAGCTGCGCGGCGAAGACATGCTGCTCCCCGCCCCGCGCACGCGGCGCAAGGGCGACAAGGGCTTCACGATGCGTTTTCACCTCGGGCGCAATATTTCGGCGAGCCTGACCGCCGACAAGCTGGGCGCGCTGCTGCGCGTCGGCGGCGGGCCTTTGTGGCAATTCCGCACCTCCGAAGGCACGCTCGATATCGAGCAGAGCCTGTGGGTCGATGGCGAGGGCCGCCCGCACCCGACCGAACAGCTCGTCGTCACCGGCAACGCGCCGGCGGGCGGCGTCAGCGTGGGGTGGATCTTCAAGCATATCGGGTAGCTGCGGTGGTGGCGGCATTCGGCCGATTTCGGACATTGCGAAGTTAGCCGTCGGTCAAGTCCGTTCCGCACTTGCTGCAAGTGGCTGCGGGCCACGGTACGCTCCAACCAAATCCGCGTATGAAAACGGAACGACCGCATTGCGGGCAGGCAATGAGAAAACTCTTTAGGCCAAAATAAAGCAGCCAAATGATCATCAAAGGTGAGACAACCCAGAACACGGCGTTGGTCGGCAGGCCAAGTGCATGAGCGGCAATCGGCACTCCCCAAATCACCGCGAGGCCGCAAAGAGCCGCTACCGCCACATGGCGTTTGCCGCGTTTGTGAACGCCCCCCGATTGGCCCTTGTCCATTCTTCGCTAGTAGGCAAGGTTACCAACGCTTTCCACCCTGTTCGAAAGCTTCAGAAGGCGGTTAAAAAGTCTCGGGACAACAAAAAGCCCGCTAGGTCATCGACCTAGCGGGCTTTTTGTTGGTTGCGGGAGCAGGATTTGAACCTGCGACCTTCAGGTTATG
>NZ_DATMST010000243.1:0-4489 GCF_035565275.1 Sphingopyxis sp. | reverse complement strand
CAGCGCGGCTTGCCCGCCGTGAACGCGCGCGCCCGCACCGGCAAGAAGCGAGGCAAGTGTGCACGCGCGGCCCTACATCCGTGCGACCCTTGGCCGAGCCTGCGAGGCCAGAGCGCGCTCGACAGATGCCGCGCTCAACCTCCCCGAGGCAGAATTCGATCACAGTTCCGACGAGGAACAAGCCGTGCATTGAGCGAGAATGATCTGCCAACAGTCGCCCTGCTGCTTCCAGAGCCGGAGATAGGCAAAAGTCCCGAAGAAAGCCGCGCCAGCATAGGTTCCCGCGACATCGGCCGTTACGACGACGCTCGCCACGTCACCGTGGGACCAAATGCGGCGGTCGCCGCGAAAGTCGAGTGAACTCAGGTCGAGCAGGCCCGAACGGTGCGCCGCTATATCACCCTCCCGCGATCGCCTGACCCCCTGTTGATCGACGAAGATCATGTCCTCCGCAAGCAGCCGCTCCAGTGCCTCGACATCGCCGGCCAGCATCGCGGCCCGCAGCTCTTCCTCGCACCTCGCAATAGCCTCGATCAGCTGCATCCATCCTACTCCCGAATCTGGCCACCGGCCCGATCCGGCGCGGCTCTCGTTCCCGCCGCCCTATCGATCAACGAGCAGAATGGGCAAATATTGAAAGACGATTCCGAGCCCGCCGAACGCCAGCGCCAGCATGGCGGCACGCCGTCGCCACCGCGCGAAGGGATCGCCGGACGTTTTGTGCCGCACCGCTACGAACATCCATGCCACGCCGCCGAGAATAACCAAGGTAAAGAGCGATGCTGCGAGGCGTATGCCGGGTCCGCTGCCTCCGAACTCGGCGAGGAGGTAGAGGAGGAAGAAATGTACGGCCCACAGGACGAGACCGCCCATCATGATGAACCAGCTCTTCATCCGCCAGCGCCGACCAGTCGCGAGACGAGTGCGCCCGTCACCCCCTGTGCCGCGGTGTAGACGAGAAAGAGCATCGTGAGGTCGATGCTGTTGTTCCTAGGCTGCGGGACAAGGCCCCGCACAGCACGCGCCGCGCAGTAAAGCGCCATCAAGATTGCAATCGCCGCTGCGCATGCCTGAAGGGCCAGCAGCGCATAGACGACAGCCCCCTGCCCGCTCGCGGTGGGACCAAGTTCGCTACTCGACCAACTCACGTAATCCATGCCAAGCGCCGCACTCGAAACCGCCGCGGACAAAAGAAGCGCGAATACCGACCAGAAGGGCGAGCGTCGAAGGCATGCGCGTGCCGTGAGCGCGAGACCGATTGCGACAGCGTAGAGCCCCAGGATCGATATCGCCTCGCCGAGGGGCGGCGGCGGCCGCCAGAAGCCCGGCTGGTTCGAGGACAGGAAGGCAAGGCTGAACAGCGCCATGAGAAAGATCATGCCCATCACAACCAGCAGGATGACCATCGCCCACCAGCCATGGCTCGCCGGCCCGGTAACGCAGGTCGGGACGCGGATGTCGGCGCCAATGTCGACACCCTCGATTTCGACCGGCCGGTCGGTTTCCCAAAGCCATCGCAGTACCGAGATCACCGCGAGGACGCCGCTCACCCATGCGAACATATAGGCCTGCACCGTCAGCGCGAGGAAGAAGCCCGCAGTAAAGATCGCGGCGGCGAAGGGCCATGGCGACGGCCCCGGCATGATCTGCAGATATTGGGGCTCGGCGAGCAGCGGGCTGGTGACGATCGTCTCGCGACGGCCAGTCGCCGAGCGCGGGAGGAAATAGCGCCCCTTTTCGACTTCATGCGCGAGCGCCGGATCGTCCCACAAAGGCTCGCGGCTGGTGACGACCGGGATCGAGCGCGTCGAATAGAGCTCGCTCGGCAACCATTCGAGCGTGCCGCCGCCATAGACATTCCCGGCATTGCCCTCGCCCGGCGCGAGCCGGAAATTGCGCGCCAGGTCGACGAGGAAGAGGAGCACACCGAGCCCGAGCATGAAAGCGCCGACCGTCGAGATGAGATTGGGAAGCTCAAAGCCCTGCCCCGGCAGATAGGTGTAGACGCGGCGCGGCATGCCCTGCAGCCCCGCCAGATGCATCGGCAGGAAGGCGACATTCATGCCGAGGAACATGAGGCCGAACACCCATTTCGCGAGCCGCTCCGACAGCGCCCGCTTGCTCACCATCGGAATCCAGTAATAGAAGGCCGCAAACAGCGGAAAGACCATGCCGCCGATCAGGACATAATGGAGGTGCGCGACGATGAAATAGCTATCGTGCGCCTGCCAGTCGAAGGGCACCATCGCTACCATCACACCCGTCAGACCCCCCGTCACGAAAATAACGATGCTGCCCATCACGAAGAGGCCGGGCGCATTGAACTTCGGCTTGCCGATTGCGAGCGTCGCGATCCACGAGAAGACCTGGATGCCCGCCGGCACGCTGACCGCCATCGAGGCGGCCGAGAAGAAGCCCGTCGTCATCGGCGGCATGCCGGTGGTGAACATATGATGCGCCCACACGCCGAAACTGATGAAGCCCGTCGCGATCATCGCAAGGACGATGAGCCGGTAGCCGACGAGCCTCTCGCCCGCGACGGTCGCGACGATCATGCTCATCATCCCGGCGGCGGGCAGGAAGATGATATAGACCTCGGGGTGGCCGAAAAACCAGAAGAGATGCTGCCAGAGCAAGGGGTCTCCGCCGCGCGTCGCGTCGAAGAAGGGCCAGCCGAACGCGCGCTCGATCTCGAGCAGCAAGGTGCCGAGAATGATGCTCGGAAAGGCGATCACGATCATCACTGCGAAGACGAGCATCGCCCAGGCGAAGATCGGCATCCTGTCGAGGCGCATGCCCGGCGCGCGCGTCCGCAGCACGCCGACGATGATCTCGATCGCCCCCGCGATCGCGCTGATCTCGATGAAGCCGATGCCGAGCAGCCAGAAGTCGGTGTTGATTCCCGGCGAATAGGCCTTGGACGTCAGCGGCGGATACATGAACCAGCCGCCGTCGGGCGCGAGCCCGACGAAGATCGAGGCGAAAAAACAAAGTCCGCCGACGGCATAGGCCCAGAAGGCATAGGCGGACAGCCGCGGGAACGGCAGATCGCGCGCCGCGAGCATCTGCGGGAGCAGGAGCACGCCTGCCGCCTCGACCGCGGGCACCGCGAAGAGGAACATCATCACCGTGCCGTGCATGGTGAAGACCTGATTATAGGTGCCCTGCGGCAGGATCTCGAGCATCGGCGCGGCGAGTTGCGCACGCATGAGCAGCGCGAGCACCCCCGCCATCAGGAAAAAGAGAAAGGCGGTTCCGAGATAATAGATGCCGATATAATTATTGTTGACCGCGAGCAGATATTCCCAGCCCTTGGGCTTGCACCAGATACGACGGAGGTCCTCCTCCTCTTCTTTCGGCCGCTCGTGCCGAGTCGGGAAACGCTCATAAAGCGCGGGATCGAACCCCGTTTCCGATCTCATTTGAGCGAGACCAGATAGGCGGTGAGCGCCTGCAGTTCCTCGCCGCTGAACTGGTGATAGGCGGGCATACGGTTCGCGGGCTTGATCGCCTGGCTGTCGGCGACCCAGCCCGCCATCGTCCCCGGATTATTGGGCAATATGCCCGCGCCCAGCGTCCTGCGCGAACCGACATGCGTCAGATCGGGGCCGGCCAGTCCACGCGCCGGCGTGCCGCGGATCGTGTGACAGGCGGCGCAGCCGCTCGAGAGAAAAAGTGCAAGCCCCTCGCCGCCGGCGCCTTGCGACGGGAGCCGCGAAGCCTGCCACCGCGCAAAGTCCGCCGGGGTGTGGGCCACCACCACAAACCCCATCAGCGCGTGCGGGCCGCCGCAATATTCGGCGCACTGTCCCTTGTAGATACCCGGCGCATCGGCCTCGATCAGCAGGCGATTGGTGCGCCCCGGGATCATGTCCATCTTGCCGCCAAGCCGCGGCACCCAGAAGCTATGGATGACGTCGGCCGCCTCGAGTTCGAGCAGGACGGGCTGTCCTATCGGAATGTGGAGTTCGTTCGCATCGCGCAGCGTCTCGCGGCCTTGTCCGTCCTGATAATGGACGCGCCACCACCACATCTCGCCGATGACCTTGACGCGCATGGCGCCTTCGGGAACGCGCGCCGCCGAAAGCGAACTGGTGAGCATCAGGCCCCACACGAGCAGACCCGTGAGCACGACCGAGGGAAAGGCAAATCCCAGAATCCAGATCGCCTTCTCGCCGCCGAGCCGGGTCTTGAGCCGAGGCGATCCGCGCAGCGCGATCCAGAGTGCGCCAAGCACGATCGCCAATATCACGGTTCCGCCAGCAAGCAGCACCCAGGCAAGCAGGGTCACGGGCTCCGAATAGGGGCCGGCAGAATCGAGCACGGCGGGCGGCCAGCCTTCCGAAGGCAGCGTTCGCTCAGTCATCGAGGCTCAGCAGCCAGGCGGCGATATCATCGGCTTCGGCTCTTTTCATCGGTATCGCCGGCATCCCGGTCCCCGGCGCCATCGCCGGCGCGTCGGTGACGAAGGCGGCAAGCAGCGGCGCGC